>NZ_QTLP01000022.1:10709-94680 GCF_003635405.1 Parabacteroides sp. AF39-10AC
TTTAAACTTATTTTTCGTTCGCTTTATCTCTCTAAAGCGCTGCAAAGATACGGCTTTTTTTATTACCACCAAACTTTTTGACGAAAAAATGTGGATGAATATGAATTTTGTTTGGATGTGGCTACGTAAGTGTCTGATGGTCCTAAAAACGGGGCATTTAGTTAAAAATAACGATTGCTTACCTTATTATTCAATGGAAAAGACTTAACTTTGCGACTCTATATTAATAATGTATATGGTATTATCGACACTGACTGCTATTTCGCCCGTGGATGGGCGATACAGGAATAAGGCTGAGAATCTGGCGGCTTATTTTTCAGAATACGCACTTATCAAGTATAGGGTGCGAGTTGAGATCGAGTATTTTATTACTCTATCTGAGTTTCTTCCGCAATTAAGCGAGTTAAATGCGGCGGAAGTAAAAAAGGGGCTCCGGAAGATTTATCAGGAGTTTACGGAGGAGGACGCTTTACGAGTGAAGGAGATCGAGAGCGTGACAAACCACGATGTGAAAGCGGTGGAGTACTTTATTAAGGAAAAAACAAATCATTTCCTTGCGGAGAAATACCACGAGTTTATTCATTTTGGATTGACTTCTCAGGATATTAATAACACATCTGTGCCTTTATCGATCAAGGACGCTTTGCAAGAGGTGTATTATCCGGGTTTGGAAGAGGTGATCGGCGCCTTGAAAAAATACGCCGAGGAATGGATGGATATCCCGATGTTGGCTAAGACACATGGGCAACCGGCATCTCCGACTCGTTTGGGTAAGGAGGTGATGGTCTTTGTTTACCGTTTGGAGCAACAGTTGGCATTGTTAAAGGCCGTTCCTATCTCCGCTAAATTCGGTGGTGCTACAGGAAACTTCAATGCGCATCATGTAGCGTATCCGGAATATGATTGGAGGGCATTCGGTAATAAGTTCGTTAGTGAGGTGTTAGGCTTGAAACGTGAGGAGTGGACTACCCAGATCTCTAATTATGATAATCTGGCAGCGATCTTCGATGGCTTGAAGCGTATCAATACGATCTTGATCGACTTGAATCGTGACTTCTGGCAATATATCTCCATGGAGTATTTCAAGCAAAAGATCAAGGCGGGTGAGATCGGTTCGTCTGCTATGCCACATAAGGTGAACCCGATTGATTTCGAGAACGCTGAGGGTAATCTAGGGATCGCTAACGCTATTTTAGAGCATTTGGCTACGAAATTGCCGGTATCTCGTTTACAAAGAGACTTGACGGATTCTACCGTGTTGAGAAATGTAGGCGTGCCTTTGGCACATATAGAAATTGCCTTCAAGAGCTTAACAAAAGGCTTGGGTAAATTGTTATTGAACGAGAGCGCCCTAAGTAGGGATTTGAATAATTGCTGGGCTGTGGTAGCCGAGGGTATCCAGACGGTCTTACGCCGTGAGGGTTATCCGAAGCCTTACGAGGCATTAAAAGCTTTGACACGTACGAACCAGACTGTTACGGAGCAATCTATCAAGGAATTTATCGAAACCTTGAATGTTAGCGACCGGATTAAAGATGAATTAAGGGCTATAACGCCTCATAATTATACAGGAATTTAGTGATAATACAGGTAGCCGTGAGGCTACCAAGTTTTTAACCATTGTTTAATTTATAACAAATGAGTACAGAAGAAAGAGATGAATCTCAACCGCGTCCAAAAAAAGTGATACCAAGTATCAGACGGGAAAACACAGACCAAGAAGGTGAAAGAAGACCTTACAATCAGGGTTATAATAAACCTGAGGGTAGCTATGAACGTAGACCGTATCGGTCTTATGGAGAAAATAACCGTCCTTCATACGGGGATCGTCCGAGCCGTCCGCGTTCTTACGATAATAACCGTGAAGGCGGGTATGGCAACAACCGTGAGGGGGGCTATGGTAATAGTCGTCCATCTTATGGCAACAATCGCGAAGGTGGGTATGGAAATAATCGCCCGTCTTATGGCAACAACCGTGAAGGTGGCTACAACAGCGGCCGCTCGTCTTATGGAAATAACCGCCCGTCATATGGGAATGGAGGAGGGCAATACAATCGTCCGTCTCGTCCTAATTATGATGGACCGGCAAAGGCTTATTCCGCTAGTCCTTCCGGAGAGGGAATGTCTGCGGATGGTATGAAGAAAAGAAGACCTAGAGTAGGTGATACCCGGGTTGATTACAATGATTCACGTTCAAGCGGCGGGGACGGTTACGCACCCAGACGTTCGTATGGTAACGATAACTCTTATGGCGGTAATCGTCAAGGGGGTGGTGGATATGGAAATAATCGCCGTCCTTCTTACAATAATAATCGCCGTCCCGGTGGAGGAGGTGGCTTCCAAAGATCGCAGGGATACAACGTTCGTCCGAAACAGATCAAGTATAAGGAAGTCTTGGCGGATCCAAACGAACCGATTCGTTTGAACAAATTCTTATCTAACGCTGGTGTTTGTTCTCGTCGTGAGGCTGATGAGTTTATCCAGAAAGGAGCTGTTAAGGTAAACGATGTCGTGGTAACGGAATTGGGTACTAAGATTACTCGTCAAGATGTTGTTACATTTAACGAGAAGCCGGTTCAGATCGAGAGCAAAGTATATATTGTATTAAACAAGCCGAAGAATTGCGTAACGACTTCTGATGATCCTCAAGAACGCCTGACGGTAATGGATTTGGTGAAGAACGCCTGCCAAGAACGTATTTATCCGGTAGGCCGTTTGGACCGAAATACGACAGGAGTCTTGTTGTTGACGAACGATGGTGATTTAGCTTCTAAATTGACTCACCCATCTTTCAAGAAGAAGAAGATCTACCATGTGTGGTTGGATAAGAACGTGGCTATCGAGGATATGGAGAAAATCGCCAACGGCCTTGAGCTTGAGGATGGAGAGATCCATGCGGACGCTATCAGCTATGCTAGCGAGGACGATAAGAGCCAAGTGGGTATAGAGATCCATTCCGGCCGTAACCGTATCGTGCGCCGTATTTTCGAATCGTTGGGATATCATGTGACGAAATTGGATCGTGTTTATTTCGCCGGTTTGACTAAGAAGAACTTAGGCCGCGGTAAATGGCGTTACTTAAATGAAAGGGAAGTGAACGCTCTTAGGATGGGAGCTTTCGAATAACAAAAAACGATACAGATGGAAACAATTAAACGAACAAAAATTGTAGACGTGCTGAAAAGCGACGCTTTCGGTACTACCGTGAATGTGAAAGGATGGGTACGTACCCGCCGTGGTAGCAAACAGGTGAATTTTATCGCCTTGAATGACGGTTCTACAATTAATAATGTTCAGATCGTTGTGGATGTAGATAAATTGGGTGACGAGTTCTTGAAACCGATTACCACGGGAGCTAGTATCAGCGTAAATGGTATCTTGACACAATCCCAAGGTAAGGGGCAAAATGTGGAGATACAGGCTACCGAGATTGAGATCTTCGGTACGGCTGATCCAGCTACTTATCCATTGCAGAAAAAAGGACACTCCATGGAGTTTTTGCGTGAGATCGCTCATTTGCGTCCTCGTACGAATACATTTGGAGCGGTATTCCGTATTCGTCATAATATGGCTTACGCTATCCATAAGTTTTTCCATGATAGAGGCTTTTTCTATTTCCATACGCCGATCATCACGGCTTCCGACTGTGAGGGTGCCGGACAGATGTTCCAAGTTACTACCAAGAATTTGTACGACTTGAAAAAGGATGAGAACGGCTCTATCATTTATGAGGACGACTTCTTCGGCAAGCAGGCTAGCTTGACGGTTTCCGGACAGTTGGAGGGAGAGTTGGCTGCTACAGCCTTGGGACAGATTTATACGTTTGGCCCTACGTTCCGTGCGGAGAACTCAAATACGCCTCGTCATTTGGCGGAATTCTGGATGATTGAGCCGGAAGTCGCTTTTAATGATATCACGGACAATATGGAGTTGGCCGAGGAGTTCATTAAATATTGCGTACAATGGGCGTTGGATAACTGTATGGAGGATATCAAGTTCTTGAACGATATGTTCGATAAGGAATTGATCGCTCGTCTGGAAGGGGTCTTGAAAGACTCATTCGTTCGCTTGCCGTACACTGAAGGAATCAAGATATTGGAAGAGGCTGTCGCTAAAGGACATAAATTTGAGTTCCCTGTTTATTGGGGTGTAGATTTGGCTTCCGAGCACGAACGTTTCTTAGTGGAGGATCACTTCAAACGTCCTGTAATTTTAACGGATTACCCGAAAGAGATCAAGGCTTTTTATATGAAGCAAAACGAGGATGGAAAGACGGTACGTGCGATGGACGTATTATTCCCGAAGATCGGAGAGATCATCGGCGGTTCCGAGCGTGAGGCTGACTATGATAAGCTAATGAGTCGTATTGACGAATTGGGCATCCCGATGAAGGATATGTGGTGGTACTTAGATACTCGCCGTTTTGGTACGGTGCCTCACTCTGGTTTCGGTTTGGGCTTTGAGCGTCTTTTGTTGTTCGTTACGGGTATGGGAAATATCCGTGACGTGATACCTTTCCCGCGTACACCGAATAACGCTGAGTTCTAATAGCGCTTAGTGATCATGATAAAAAGGGTTCGTAACCGGTTTCAACCGGATTACGGACCCTTTTCTTATATAGCTTCCTTTGTTTAATCGTCGTCCAGATCAATAGGAATTTGCCTTTTGAATGCCTCCTTAAAGGATATAAGCGATTCGGTGCGAGCCAAGCCCAATGGTTGAAGCTTGTTGTGGATGATGCTTAGCAAATGCTGGTTGTTCTTTGCGTATATTTTTATAAACAGGTCGTATTGCCCCGTTGTATAATGGCATTCCACGACTTCCGGTATCTGCAACAGCGCTTCGGTAACGCTTGGAAATTGTCCGGGAGACTTTAGGAATAACCCCATATATGCGCAAGTTTCATACCCAACTTTTGTGTTATCCACGATGAATTCTGAACCTTTGATAACCCCTAAATTAGTCAGCTTTTGTATGCGTTGATGAATAGCCGCTCCGGATACGTTACATTCCCTCGCTACTTCCAAAAATGGCATACGCGCATTGCCGATGATTAGTTTAAGTATCTTCTCGTCCAGTTCATCTAGTTGATGATGTGCCATATATTCAGTATATTTGTATTACTGTTAGATTATATCTTTCATATTTAATACAAATATAATGATAATCTTATAATCACCTAAAGATTATGGTAGATTATTTTGATTTTGTAAGCATTCTTTATTCAATTATTAAGTATTTTTTTTATGAGCGAAGATCATGTAATAATTAGTAAGCCTGTCCGGGAGATAGCCGATCCTTTATTGGATCTAGTAGAGAAAACATATACTAGTTCTTTCCCCGAGGAAGAGCGTCGTGATTTCTCTTTGGTACGTAAGCTTTTGGAGGAAGATAGCCGTTTCGAGATGTATGCCTTGCTACGGGATGGTATTTATGTGGGTTTCATTACGGGATGGCAATTTGAGGGCTTTGTTTATGCGGAGCATTTCGCAATCGACGAGTCCGCTCGTAACGGAGGAATCGGAGCGAAAGCAATGACAAGTTTTTTAGCTCTCCACGAAGATCCGGTTGTCTTAGAGGTAGAGATGCCGACAGAGGAGATGAGTAAACGTAGAATCGGTTTTTATGAACGTCTGGGGTTTGTCTTGGATCACCATGTATATTTCCAACCTCCCTATCGTAAGGGAGAGGCATTTTTAGAAATGCGTTTGATGACTCATGGGAAACTTGATCTTGAGCAATCTTTTGAGCGAGTTAAGACCATTATTCACCAAAACGTTTATGGAGTGGAATAAAAAAGGGGCGGGAAATAAATCCCGCCCCTTTTTATAATGCTATATCTGAATAATTATTACTCTACACGTTGTGCTGCGGAATAACTAATCTTCAATGCGTATGCCTCACGAAGAGCCTGCTTGATATCGGTGATCGTTCCCATCTTGGTCTCTTTATCAGCCTTAATAGAAACTGTCATAAACGGCTGGTCCTCTTCTTTCATACTGGACTTTTCTTGTGCGATATAATCCTGAATTTCCGAAGTCTCTGCAAAAGCGTCATTCAACTGGATACGAGTCTCAGAACCCATCTTCGCTCTCAAATCTCTAGTCGGCTTACCTACATAGATAAATGTAACCAAAGATTTCTTCTCCAATTTTTGAAGCTCTGTAGCTTGTGGAGCATGGAACTCTACTTTCAATGTTACCTCACGCATAGATGTTACCATCATGATGAAGAACAAGAAAGCGAACACCAAGTCAGGTAATGATGATGTATTCAATTCGGGCATTTCACGACCGCCCGCTTTACTAAACTTTCCCATTACTTTTTACCTCCATAATTTTTAGGTTCAGCTTCTGATATCTTTTGCGGATAAATCTGCTGTACAGCTTTTTGTTGTTCTTCGTCCAAATCAGCGAAATTCTTCCCGAATTTTTCCTTAGAAACCTTATTTCTCAATTCGTTATAAGCAGCCGCGATTTCATTCTGCACATCGATATAAGCTTGGTATTCGGTACCACGGTCATTCTGTAAAGAAATTACGTGGTTCTTCGTTACCATCATCTTTCCGAAGAATGGAACATCAGCCTCAACACGTTCAGGCTTATGTTCGTCATTGTAAGGATTATCAATGAACTCTTTGATTCTTTCTTTCAATTGCTTGATATCGACAAATTGATCACCACAGAGAATCTGGTTATTACTGTTGATCAATACAACCAACAAGTTTCTCTTTTTGATGTCAACATCGGTATCGTTCTTCTGATCTTTAGGTACAGGGGGCGGCAAACGTCTTGCCAAACCTTTATCTGTATCCATTGATGTAGTAATAAGGAAGAAGATAAGCAACATGAAAGCGATATCGGCCGAAGAAGAACCATTGATACCCGGTGTCTTTCTTTTCTTACCCATTTCTTTCTTGTTTTATCAGTTCGTTATTACTATTATTTACCCATGATTCTCTTTACAGAACCCCAAACTACACATGCTACGATCAGAACCAAAAGTACGATTGTAGACATGATCCACATGTCTGTGATCTTTAACCAACCCGGAGTATTGTAAACTTGAGAGTCTGCGTTCAAGCCTGCTAAAGGAGTCGCGTCACCCATTGTATAGGTGATGAACAATACGGCTACGAAACAAACTAATACTACCAAAGACATGATAGCTGATTTAGCGTTAGTCTTCAGCAAAGTCAAGAATTGCCAAACCGCAAACAATACTGTACTGATGATTGTCACGAAGAACAATACAGAAGTCCAGTTAATCAATAACCCTGTATAGATGGGTTCTTTCATTTCTGCGGCAGGGTCAACGACTCCACCCGCATAAAACATACCCAGCACAATGATACTGATAATAGAACTTATCAGTAAAGTCCAACTGGATATTTTTCTTATTTTAGTAACTGCCATAATTCGTTATTATTTTTTGAATTTGACGTTGTATTTGATAACCAAGTCAAGCAAAGAGATAGAAGCATCTTCCATCTGGTTCAAAATAGCCTCCAATTTGCTTAACAAATAGTTATAGAATACCTGAAGAATCAAGGCTACGATCAAACCACCTACAGTAGTAATCAAGGCCACTTTCATACCACCTGCTACAACCGTCGGGCTGATATCACCAACTTGCTCGATTTTATCGAACGCCATGATCATACCTACTACAGTACCCAAGAATCCCAAAGACGGAGCCATTGCGATAAACAATGTGATCCAAGACATATTCTTTTCCAAAAGACCGCCTTGAACACCACCGTAAGAAACGATAGATTTCTCTACAACGTCAATACCTTGGTCAATTCTCATCAATCCTTGGTAAGCGATAGAAGCGATAGGGCCTCTTGTGTCGCGAGCGATAGCTTTAGCGCCTTCAACATCACCTTTGTCTAAAGCATCCTCAATACCTTTCAACAGTTTGCTGGAGTTTGTCTCAGCCAAGTTTAAGTAGATAATTCTCTCTAAGCAGAATGCCAAACCGAAAATCAAAGCGATAGCGACCAAACTCATGAAGTCGGCACCACCTTCGATAAACTTTGTCTTTAATGCTTGATACATACCTCCTTCAATTGCTGGAGCCGCATCCTGTGCGAATGCTACGGTAGAAGTTCCAAGGGCACATAAACCCAAGAATGCTTTTGCAAATAACTTTTTCATTGTGTGTTTAATTTTTAAGATTAATAATTCTCTTATTTGTTTTTATTTTATTGTTAATTAATTCATGGTATTCTCCACTGCGGAGAGAGCGGGATTCGAACCCGCGAAACCCTTTAGGGGTTTACACGCTTTCCAGGCGTGCCTCTTCAACCACTCGAGCATCTCTCCAATTATTCGCCTAGCTTCTTCTAAAACGACCGCAAAATACGAAAAAATTCCCATATGCAATCTTTTCAGTGTACAAATCTATAGTTTTTGCTTGACATATACACAATATCCGCGAAATAAATTTTGACTTCATTCGAAAAAAAGTGTCTATATGGGTTTATTTAGGCTTTTAAACAATTCTAATGTGTTTTTTCGAGTAGCGTTTACGGTTTCCTCTAGCGTGAGGCCGAATGTTTCCGCCACTTTCTCGGCCGTCTTCCATATGTAAGTAGGCTCATTCCGTCTACCTCTGTAGGGGACTGGTGAAAGATAGGGGGCATCTGTTTCCAAGAGTATCTTTTCAAGATCTGTTTGCCGGATGACTTCGGACAGTTTTGAATTTTTAAAGGTGACAACCCCGTTTATCCCGATCTTGAAGGTGGGCAGTTTCTTTATTTCTTCCAGCTCTTCTGTTGTGCCGGTAAAACTATGAAATACGCCCTTAAGTCTTTCCGCTCCGACTTTATCTATGCATTCCAGAACTTCCGGATATGCGTCACGGGTATGGATGGCTACGGGCAGGTTTAGATCGATGCTCCAACGCAGTTGTTCCTCGAAAACGATTTGTTGCTCCTTCAAATAAGTCTTATCCCAATATAGATCGATCCCGATTTCACCGATACCGCAATAAGTACGTTTAGATAGATAGGATTCCGTTTGTTTTAGGATATCGATATAATTGCTATCCACACTGGTCGGATGCAATCCCATCATAGGGAAAGCGAACTCTGGGTATCGATCGCATAAATCGTGCATTCTGTCAATCGTCGTCAGGTCTACGTTTGGCAGAAGCAGGGTGTCGATACCTGAGTCTTTTGCTTTTTGAGCCAGTTCGTCTTGCTCCGGATCGAAATCCTCCAGATATAAATGGCAATGTGTGTCTATTAAGCTCATGGATTAGGATTGTCTATGCATTAAATGATCACAAACCTCTTTTAGGATCGTTAATTTTTCGGGGGCGACTTGTAAAGCGTTTAAGTTCTCTACGGATGCGTCGTAATAGGCTTGGATTTTATTTTCTGTTAATTGTTTTAGCTGCAATTCGTTGTAGATAGAGGTGAATGCCTGTATCTTTTGAGCCGGGTCGAATTCTTTTTTATCCATCCAGCTACGGAGAGCTTCCGCTTGTTCTTTATTGGCCAGTCTGAGAGCGTTGATCAATAAGAATGTTTTCTTGTTGCAAAGGATATCGCCGCCAATGTTTTTCCCGAAAGTGGCGGTGTCACCATATACATCTAGTAAATCATCTTGCAGTTGAAACGCTAGACCAATATTAATACCAAACGCATATAAATGGTCTGCGTCTTTCTGTGAGGCACCTCCGAGTAAGGCACCTGTTTTAAGGGCGCAGGCCAGTAGTACGGCTGTCTTTAGCCGGATCATCTCGATGTATTCTTCCTCGCTTACATCCATGCGAGACTCGAATTCCATGTCGAATTGTTGGCCGCCACATATTTCCGCCGCGGTTTGCGTAAATAAATCCAACACTTGTTTGAGGTGGCCGTGTTCCGTTGATCCGATTAATTGATAAGCCGCTATTAGCATCGCATCTCCGGATAGAATCGCCGTATTGGCATTCCATACCTTGTGTACGGTAGGTTTGTTCCTTCTTTTATCAGCTTCATCCATCAGGTCGTCGTGCAGCAAGGTGAAGTTATGGAAAACTTCCAGACCTAAAGCGGGCTTGATCGCATTCTCTATACTATTATTATATATATTACATGCCATCAACGTTAACGCCGGACGTATTCTTTTTCCTCCGAGGGACAAGATGTACTCTATCGGCTCGTATAAGCTCTTGGGAGGATTGGTGAATTGTAGTTGAGAGATCTCGCTTTTTATTCTTTGAAGTATATTCTCGAATGCTAACATAGCTGTATCAATTAATGGAGTTATGAAATAAAAAAAGGCTGCGAAAATGAAGCAGCCTTTTTGATATGTTTAATGTTATACTATTGCAATCTGAACGTGATAGGCACAGTATACTTAACACGTACTGGTTTACCTCTCTGCTTACCCGGAGTCCATTTAGGCATGGTACCGATCACACGAAGAGCCTCTTTGTCCAATGATGGGTCTACACCACGTAATACCTCAGCGTCTACTACTGATCCGTCTCGGTTAACCACGAATGCGCAGATTACACGACCTTGGATACCGTTTTCCTGTGCGATTACCGGATACTTGATTGATTTAGCGATAAACTTCAGCAATTCTGCGTCTCCACCGGGGAACTTCGGCATTTCTTCTACAACTGTAAAGATCTGTTGTGCGGACTCTTCTTCCTCTTCTACAACTGCGGGGGGAGTATAAACAGCCTCCTGCGCTGAGGTTTGGTCATCCTCTGATGATAAGATATCCTGCTGTTCCAATTCAACGTCATCTTCAACAACGTTCAAAACCTCGGTTACAACTGGTGCTGGAGGTGGTGGAGGTGGAGGAGGCGTATTCTCCGGTCTCGTGATTTCCACTTCTTCCTCAGCGATGATGTCTGCTACACCCTCGCTAGCCTGAACGACCATTACATCGCGGGTACTCCATTCGAAGCCCACGAACAAGACAGCTAAGCCCACTACAAATCCCATAAGGATGCTTAGGGTCTTACCTTTCTCAAGGTCCGCTTTCGGTGATTTTTTAATTTCCATACGTTTATAATAATTTATAAGTGTTTTTCACTTCTGCAAAAATACAAATTATTTCATATATCAAACAAAAATGAGAGCGATTATATACCTTTTTGGCATTTTTCCCGTTTCTGTTAATGTGAAATCCGTATTTCTGAGATTTGCGGGTGTAAAGTAAAAACATTTTTCCGAATTAATGTATCTTTGAACGATTTTTTGCATGAAAATATGAGAAATAAACTATTTATACTGATTTTATTCGTTGTTACACTGTCTGTCTCAGCGCAAAACGGGAGCGAGGCGTATACTTTCTTACGTTTCCCGACCTCGACCCGGGCTAACGCCTTGGGTGGGCATACCGTGGCGTTGGTAGAAAGAGATCCTTCACTTATTTTTCATAATCCGGCGTTGCTAGGCGCGGAGATGGATGGGATGATCAACTTGAATTATATGAATTACATCTCGGATATCAACGTAGGGAGTGCCTTGTTCACGAAAGCGCATGGCGAGAAAGGGGCTTGGGGCGTAGGCGCTACGTTTATAAGCTATGGCGATATCCAGGAGGTGTTGCCGGATAATGTCGTGACCGGAGCGAGTCTTTCGGCGAAAGATATCAGCGTAAATGGTTTCTACTCCCGCGACTTGAGCGAGCGTTGGCGGGGTGGATTGTCGTTGAAGTTCTTGTATTCGGGCTTGGCTGATTATACCTCTATCGGTTTATGCGTGGATGCGGGATTGAGTTATTATAATTCGGATAAGGGTTTTTCTTTTGGTTTCGCCTTGAAGAATATCGGCGCGCAACTGAAAGCTTACGAGGATGAGCGACAAAAGATGCCTTGGGATATCCAGATGGGTATCACGCAGAAAATGGCGCATGCCCCGATTCGTTTTTCTTTGACGGCCCAATACTTGAACCGTTGGAAGTTCGATTATATCGATAATACGGATAAAGAGTATGAAGGGGATTCTTTTGTTAAGACGTTGGCGAAGCATTTTATCATCGGCGTGGATTTTATCCCGTCCGAGAACTTTTGGGTAGGCGTAGGATTCAATCCGAAGGTCAATATGGATATGAAGTTGAAAGGCGGGGGAAGTTTCTCCGGCTTCTCGGCGGGCGCAGGCGTAAGGATCAAGATGTTTGACGTGGGCTTCTCGCTGGCGAAATATCATCCGTCCGCCATGTCGATGATGATTAGCGTATCTACGACCTTGGCCGATTTTAAGAAGGTGACAGAATAAACCTATACATTAATATATACATATATGAAGAAAATAGTTATCGCTATAGACGGCCACTCTTCCAGTGGCAAAAGTACCATGGCAAAAGATCTTGCCAAGGAGATCGGATATACGTATATCGATACGGGTGCCATGTATCGGGCCGTGACTTTGTATTGCATCCAGCATGGATTTTTTGAGGGAGAGAAGATTAAGGAGGAAGAGCTGAAGGCTTCTATCCATGATATCGATATTTCATTTCGTTTGAACGCGGAGACCGGCCGGCCGGATACCTATTTGAACGGTGTGAATGTAGAGAAAGAGATCCGTGGCATGGAAGTGGCGGATAAAGTGAGTCCGGTAGCCACTCTAGGCTTTGTGCGCCGTGCGTTGGTCGCTAAGCAACAAGAGATGGGGAAGGCGAAAGGCATCGTGATGGATGGCCGTGATATCGGTACGGTCGTATTCCCGGATGCGGAGTTGAAGCTTTTCGTGACGGCCTCGCCGGAGGTACGTGCCAAGCGCCGGGTGGATGAGCTAGAGGCGAAGGGGATCCCCGCTTCTTACGAGGAAGTGCTGGAGAATGTGAAGAAGCGGGATTATATAGATTCAACCCGGGAGGAAAGTCCTTTGAGACAGGCGGATGATGCCTTGGTATTGGATAATTCCCATATGACTTTGGACGAGCAAAAGGCTTGGTTGCTGGAACAATATCATAAAGCGATCGGTTCATAAACGAGTGCTTAGAGTTTCCTATAAAGAAAACTTTTGTCTCTTCGAATGAAAACTATAGTTTCGTTACTAGGAAACAAAAGTTTCTCTTAGGGAAAACTCTAGTTTTGTTATGAAGAAACTTTAGTTTCTTGTGATTGAAAATTAAGAAAACTGTAAGTGCTTGTTTGTTAATGATATTATAGATATGATAGAAGTCGAGATAGATAAAGATTCCGGATTCTGCTTTGGGGTTGTTACCGCCATAGAAAGCGCGGAGCGGGAGCTGGGTAATACGGATACGCTGTATTGCCTAGGCGATATCGTTCATAACAGTTTGGAGGTGGAGCGGTTGGAGCATATGGGGCTGCATACGATCGATCATGATGGCCTTTCAAAGTTGAGAGACCGGAAGGTGTTGCTCCGGGCGCATGGCGAGCCACCTTCTACCTATTCTTTAGCGAAGCGAAACAATATCACGATTATAGATGCTACTTGCCCGGTTGTCTTGCGTTTGCAGCGCAAGATCCATAAATGTTATCAAGAGACCCGGGCAAATAACACCCAGCTGGTTATCTATGGAAAGAAAGGCCATGCGGAGGTGAATGGCTTGGTGGGCCAGACGGAAGGCACGGCGATTGTCATCGAGAAAATAGAAGACCTCGATCGTCTGGACTTTACCCGTGCGATCAGTCTGTTTTCCCAAACCACGAAGTCCTTGGATGGATTCAAGGCGGTAGTGGCGGAGATCAAGCAGCGGATGGCGGAAGGGGTGGAGTTTAATTATTACGATACGATTTGCCGTCAGGTGGCGAATCGCCTTCCGAATATAAAAGCGTTCGCCTCCAGCCACGATTGGGTCTATTTTGTGGCCGGTCGTAAAAGTTCCAACGGAAAGATGCTGTTCGAGGAGTGCCGGAAAGCGAACCCGAATACGCTTTTTATTTCCGAGGTATCAGAGATTACCGAGCCTTTGCCCGAGGGCGTGCGCCGGGTCGGGGTTTGCGGCGCTACATCCACTCCCAAGTGGTTGATGGAGGAAGTGGCGGTCCGGATCAAGGAACTGAATGCTTCGGAATGATATTTTGATTAAGATTACGTGAACTTTCCGGGAGAAAGACAGAAGGATAACTAAATATTTACTACTTTTGCCGGAGAACATTAAAATCAATGACGCTATGTCTACAGTAAAGTGTGTTGGTATTTTAACGTCCGGAGGTGATGCCCCGGGAATGAATGCCGCTATTCGTGCGGTAACACGTTCCGCTATTTATAACGGAATGAGAGTGAAAGGTATTTACCGTGGTTACAAAGGGTTGATCCTAGATGAGATTGAAGAGTTTAAGACACAAAATGTCAGTAATATAATTCAACGCGGTGGAACAATTCTTAAGACCGCCCGTTGCGTGGAGTTCAAGACTCCCGAGGGACGAAAACAGGCCTATGATAAGTTGCAAGAGCATGGGATCGATGCCTTGATCGCTATCGGTGGTGACGGAACGTTGACGGGAGCGCGTATTTTCGCTCAGGAGTTTAATTTTCCGATCGTAGGATTGCCGGGTACGATTGATAATGACTTGTATGGCACGGATACGACGATCGGTTATGATACGGCCTTGAACACGATCATGGAATGCGTGGATAAGATCCGTGATACGGCTACCTCGCATGATCGTCTGTTCTTTGTGGAGGTTATGGGGCGCGACGCGGGTTTCTTGGCGTTGAACGGAGCGATCGCTTCTGGCGCCGAAGCCGCTATTATCCCGGAAATCTCCTTGGAGAAAGACCAATTGGCCGAGATGATCGAGAATGGATTCCGTAAGTCCAAGAACAGTAGTATCGTATTGGTTGCCGAAAGTGAGGTAACCGGTGGCGCTATGGGTGTCGCTGAGCGTGTGAAGAAGGAATATCCGCAGTTCGACGTGCGTGTCTCTATTTTAGGTCACTTGCAGCGTGGTGGTTCTCCTACGGCACAAGACCGGATCTTGGCGACTCGTATGGGTGTGGCCGCGATCGATGCCTTGTTGGATGACCAGCGTAACGTGATGATGGGTATCCAGAACGACCAGATCGTCTATGTACCGTTCTCTAAAGCGATCAAGAATGATAAGCCTATTAACCGGGATTTGTTGAACACGCTCCGTGTTTCTTCAATCTAAATAAGGCATATATTTATACGAATAGGAACCCGGATGTAGCGATTGCGTACATCCGGGTTTTTATTTGAAGAACCTGATATCATGAAGAAGTATAGCGGCGTGGCCTTGAATGTAATCGTATTTGTCTTTCTGTTTATCTTCTTGAGGATATTCAGTGAGTACCACTTTTACTGTGTCGAGCAGAACCAGTTATTCCAGTTGACTCCCATTTTTATTATCGATAAGTTAATGCAACCGGGAGGTTTAGCGATGGTTCTTTCCGGTTGTTTGGTGCAGTTCTTCATTCTCCCGAATGTGGGAGCTATGATAACGGCGGCCCTGCTGACAAGCCTAGGGGCCTTGTTCTGGGCGATCTTGAGGCGGATCGATCCGCGAAGCCATGGTATTTTATGGGCTTGGCTTCCCGTCCTATCCTTGTTGTTTGTGCAATGGGATTTTAATTACAGGTTTCAAGGAACGGTAGCCTTCGGTATGATGCTGCTTGCTTTATATCTCGTTTTAGGGATAAGGAATTTCATACCTCGTTTGATAGCAAGTCTGTTTGCCTCCCTGTTACTCTTTGGGTTGGCCGGGCCGGTCTCTTTGTTGTTTGCCTTGTCCATGATGGGATACGAGGCCATGAGCCGGACGCCCCGTTGGTATTATTCCGCGATTTTACCGATGATCGTGTTGATCTTGGGTGGATTATGTGTGCGTTACTCGGTGATCGGAGAATACCGCTTTGTCTTTTTACCGGATAGTTATTATTATTTCCGTTTGGTGCCGGATAAGGTAATTTATTTCTCATGGATCGCTTTCTATGCGGCGCTGGTTGTAACCTGCCTCTGTAAAAACAAGGAATCATGGGCTGGTAAAAAGCGTCTAGCGCTGGGAATCTCCCAATTCATTATCTTAGGGCTTATCTTCTGGAAAGGCTTCGATCTATATGGCGAACAGAAATCATACCGCTTGAAGATGATGGACTATTTTACCCGGACAGAGCAATGGGACCGGATCTTGGTATCATGCAAGGAGCCGACCACTAATCAACTCTATTTATGTTACCAAAATATGGCTTTGGCCCGGAAAGGTATTCTGGCGGATGAGGCGTTTAAGTACACGCAGCACGGGCCTCGTGGATTAATGGTGGCATGGAATAAATCGACTACCATATCCGCCTTGCTGAGTGATGTTTATTTTACGATGGGAAATGTCGCCGCGGCTCAAGAGATGGCTTTCGAAAGTAATATTGGTGCCTTATGTGATGGAAATCCCCGCATGACGCAACGTTTGGTACAAACGAACTTGATTTATGGAGCCTATCCGGTCGCGGAGAAATATATCGCTGTCTTAGAGAATACTTTCTATTATAAGGATTGGGCCAAAGCGCAGCGGAAATTCCTGTATAATGATGAGGCGGTCGAGACAGATCCTCTATTGGGGAATATGCGCAGGAACCTGCTAGCTGAGAATCATCTGATCCAGATGGATGGATTCGACACGGACTTGATTCGCTTGGCGGAGCAGAATCCTTCCAATAAAGCCGCTTTCCACTATGCCGGCGTATTCTATCTTTTAGCAAAAGATGTGACGCGCTTTAAGACGTTGGTGGAAACCTATTACGGAACGGATTTACTCCCTTCTTTACCGGTCTCTTTTCAAGAGGCGGTCATCATCCTATCGGAGAAAGATCCGGATTACTGGAAACGTTTCGGTGTCTCGGAATCTATCGTAGGGCGATTCACCGATTATAAGAGGCAAGTGCTCGCTGGGCGGAATAATAGTAATGCGCTGCCCGGTTTGATGTATCGCTCTTATGGCGATACGTATTGGTATTATTATATGTTTAAATAGGAGATGAGAAAAATGTATATAATAAGATGTATATGTCTGTGGATGATTCTGGGCTTGATGGCTTGTTCCGGTCCGGTACGTATACAGAAGAATCTGGAAGTCAAGCCGGAGATCTTTCCGGATTATGCGGATGTGACAATCCCGCCGAATATAGCTCCCTTGAATTTTAGGCTGAAAGACGCTTGCGCTGAGGCCCGTGCCATTCTCGAATGTGGCCCGGAGAAATTAGAGATCAAGACCGGGAAAGACGCTTGTTTCGTGATCCCGGCCTCCGGTTGGAAAAGGCTGTTGCGCACCGCTTCCGGGAATCATCTGAATGTAACCGTACAAGCCTTCGTGAATGATGAATGGATCGCGTATGCCCCCTTCATCATCAAGGTGGCGAAGGAGCCGGTCGATGGTTGGTTGGCTTATCGTTTAATCGAACCGGGCTATGAGTTGTGGAACCGTATGGGTATCTATCAACGTAACTTGGAAAATTATACGGAGAACGCGATCATCGAAAATAAGATGAGCGGCAATAACTGTATGAACTGCCATTCTTTCTGTATGCAGAATCCGGAGAAAATGCTTTTCCATATGCGTGAGACCTACTCTTGTACCTTATTGATCGATGGAGATAGGGTGGAGAAGCTGAATACGAAGACCGATCAGACCCTTTCTCCACTGGTCTATCCTTCTTGGCATCCTTCCGGAAAATATGTCGCTTTCTCTGTGAATAAAACCAAGCAAGCGTTTCATATGAACGATAGGAATCGGGTGGAGGTATTCGACTCGGCTTCGGATGTGGTCGTCTATGATACGCAAAAGCATGAGATCGTGACTTCTCCGCTGTTGTCTTCAGAGGGAGCGTTCGAGACTTTCCCTACATTTTCCCCGGATGGAAATACGCTCTATTTCTGTTCGGCTAAAGCCCGTACGATGCCCAAGGAATACGATCAAGTGAGATACGATCTATGCTCAGTCTCGTTCGATCCCGCTACACGCCGTTTCGGGACGGTAGTCGATACTTTATATAAGGCATCGGAGATCGATAAAAGCGTTTCTTTTCCCCGGGTTTCCCCGGATGGAAAGTATTTGCTCTATACCTTGTCCGGTTATGGGAATTTCTCTATTTGGCATAAGGATGCCGATTTGTACATGATTGATTTATCGACTCTGCGAAGTTATCCATTGGAGGCGGCGAATAGCGACGATGTGGAAAGCTATCATTCATGGAGTAGCGATAGCCGTTGGATCGTGTTTAGCAGCCGTCGGATGGATGGTTTGTATACAAGACTGTTTATCGCTTATATCGATGAGAAAGGACAGGCTTGCAAACCTTTCCTGTTACCCCAGAAGGATACGGATTTTTATTTTCGCTTTATGAAATCCTACAATATACCTGAATTCATCACAGGAGAGGTAAAGAGACAAGGACGCACGTTGGCCGTGAAAGCGAAAGAAGACAAAGGAGTCGATGTAAGGTTCAAGTAAAGAAGAGTGTCGCATGATCAGATCGTGCGACACTCTTATGCTTTTATACCTATTTCGTAGCGATCTGATCCAAGAATAGATCAATCATTCGTTTGGCTGCTACGAACGAGCTGATCTCGTTGTTCAAGACTTGTTTCTCCGTCTGTTCCAGCATGCCTTCTACCGCCGGGTTATGGTAGAACTTATCCCGCAGCGTGTCGTTGATGCTTTCGTACATCCAGTATTTAGCTTGCTCGTTACGTTTATAGTTGAAGTAGCCATTCTTTTTGGTGAACTCCATATACTCTCCGACCATATCCCATATTTCCTTGATACCTATGTTGTAATAACCGGAATAAGTCAATACTTTCGGGAACCAACCTGATTCCGAAGGTGGGAAAAGATGCAAGGCGTTCCGGAACTGAGCGGCGGCGAGATTCGCCTTATCGATATTGTCTCCATCCGCTTTATTGATAATAATACCGTCCGCCATTTCCATGATACCTCGCTTGATACCCTGCAACTCATCTCCGGTACCGGCCAATTGAATCAACAGGAAGAAGTCCACCATAGAATGTACGGCCGTCTCGCTTTGTCCGACACCCACGGTCTCTACGAATACGGTGTCGAAACCGGCGGCCTCGCATAATACGATCGTCTCACGGGTCTTACGGGCGACCCCCCCTAAGGAGCCTGCGGATGGTGAAGGACGGATAAAGGCGTTTTTCTCTCTCGACAAGGCCTCCATACGAGTCTTATCTCCTAGGATACTACCTTTCGAGCGTTCGCTACTCGGGTCGATCGCTAGTACGGCAAGCTTACGCCCTTGGTTGATCAAGTGCATGCCGAAAGAGTCGATAGAGGTACTCTTTCCCGCTCCGGGAACACCCGTAATACCGATACGGACCGATTTTCCGGCGAAAGGCAAACATTTCTCGATAATCTCCTGCGCCACCTGTTGGTGCTCATGCTTAGAGCTTTCCACCAAGGTAACCGCTTGACTGAGTATCGTGATATTCCCTTTTAAGATACCTTCCACGAATTCGGAAGGCGTATATACCTTGCGTTGGACACGCTTTTTTATATAAGGATTTACGGTAGGGACATCCGCAATGCCCTTATTCACTTTCAATCCCTTGTACTGATCATCGTTTTCTGGATGTTCCATATCAATCTATTATTTGTATGCCGTCACCTTGATCAAGCGAATAGGCCCGTTCGGGTCGTTGCATACGACATTAATAAGTGCTTCAAGTTTTGTCTTTATCTCTTTCGGTCGCAAGGTTACTTTGAAAGTAGCGGTCGCTCCCGGTTTAAGTTCTTTCTTGCCGCCGGACAAATCGACACGCTCATCATCACAAGTGACGCTGTAGATCGTGAGCGGAGTCTTTCCGGCATTCGTAATCTCAAATGTACCCGATACCTTACCACCGATCAACGGAACGATGTTTTTCTTGTTCGGTAGCTTGCCGAATTCCAGTAAAGTGCCGGATAATTCCGCTATTGGGGCTTGGGCTTTATCCGCAGCGGATAGTTTGCTGAAATTATCGATCACGTTGGCGGAGATCTGGATATCTCCGGATACTTCCTTCTTTCCGGCGTTCTGTACCATGACCGGCAAAAGCGTAGAGACTCGTCCTTTTCGCTTCAAGACCTTGGCATCCATAAGGATCGTAATGGCACCGACCTCGTCCGGTTGAAGGGTAGCCGGGTTCACCTGTACGTTGAGATAGTGAGGTACTTTACCCAGATGAATCGTAGCCGAGGTCTTTCCCTCGTTCTTAATGTTGATCTTCTCGCCCAACGTTTCCTCCGGACGGATACTGCTGAATAGAACAGTCTTCGTATGCAGCTTCAGATCACCGATAGAATAAGGATACGTAAAGACCGGCTGCGAAGGTTTCGGGGTGACATTTCCTTTAATGGCTAGGCTGTAACTCCCTTTCTTTCCATTGCTGAATATCGATACGGTTTTATAAAACGGGCCGGGGCGTCCTTTCGGATTATACGTTATCTTAACTTCACCGGTCTTACCGGGAGCGATCGGCGACTTGGTCCATTCCGGCCGTGTACAACCGCATGACGCGGTAACACGGGTGATGACCAAAGGGGCGTCTCCCGTATTCTTTATCGTGAAAGTATGACTGGCGAATCCATCGGCCTCGGCTATTGTCCCGAAATTATAAGTCAACTCGTCCGACAAGATTTGGGCGCCTTGTTGTGCCCAAGCTGTCGTTATAGATATAATTGCTGTAAGAGCAAGGATCAACCTTTTTATATTCAGCATTCCAATTGGGGGTTTTTTACGTATTTCTTATTCAACCTCTCCCCGGATGTTCATGATGAAGCTTCCGGTTTTCCCGTTACTGTATACGGAAATGGTCTTCGTGAAAGGACCCGGACGTCCTGCCGGATCGAAAGTAACCTTGATCTGGGCTTTCTTACCCGGAGCTACCGGTTCTTTCGGCCATTCCGGGGTCGTACATCCGCAAGACGCGATTACACGTGTAATGACCAGAGGCATATCGCCCGTATTGGATACTTCAAACGTATGGGATACTTTTCCGTCTGCTTCCTTGATGGTACCAAAATCGAAACTGGTTGTTTCCGCGGAAATAACTGCTTTCTTCTGAGCTGAAGCCATTCCTGTCGCTAACAGGATCGCCATGAAAATAAAAACTATTTGTTTCATCTTATCGTTTAGTTTTAATTCGAATTACAAAGATAGTCATTTCAATTGAAAGTTGAGAATTGAAAATTGAAAATTAGAGGAAGATAACGCTTCTTGCGATGCCCATTCTTACCTTCTTACGGTGCCCATTCTAACCTCCTTATACTGGGCATTGTAAGGAGGTTAGAACGGGCATTGTAAGAAAAGGCTTGTTTAGGGCATGATCCGCAAGCTTTCTCCGGCGGTGTGCGACACGAATTCCGGGGCGTACATACATTGAATAGTACTGATACCTCCGGCGTATTCGCCGCTACGGGATACGTAGACCGGATATTCCAAGACAAACGTACCTTCCGGCAGACGATTGATGAAGAAATTCTCGGATACGTCTTTCGGGGATCTGTAATACCAGATACCGTCTCTTGATTCCGGGCCGGAAAGTTGATCGGCCGGTTCGAAGCAGCCCGCACGTAGATCTTTCAAGAATACGTAATTCATTTCACGGTCTGTCCGGATCGTTAGCCGAACGATTACCTTGTCTCCGATGCGGAGCGGTTGCTCCGGTGTTATGGGACGGATTTGGCGGTTGGTACCGTTATTGGTCTCGACGAATAATTTCTTCTCGACACTCAACACCCCTTTTTGTCCTTTTACCTTGTCGATCTCTTGGAAGTATTGCTCGTAAACAGCTCCCCATGCCGGCGTGTTTCCTTCCTTGCGGATCGAGAGCACGGGATTGGCGGAACTATTTGCCGGCTCGTTCGGAAGTATCGTTTTGAGGTAACCGATGGCGATTTCCCCTTCCGCGGTACTGTAGGTCTTGCCGTCCCATGTCGCTACACAGGTGTTTTGCGTGTTCAGCCAATCGCTACCTGTGAGTAGCAAGGCGTAAATGGCGTTTACCGTGGCGGGTACGGATTCCCAGTTTTGTGTACGTTTCTGGTTTAGCAACCATTGTTTCATCCGGTTTGTATGCTGGGTATCCGGCGCGATTTCGTTAAAGACGGACATTAATAAGCAATGCGTGTCGATCGGTGAGGTGAAATAATCACTCCCCCTGCGGTTGTTTGCCCAATACATACCTTTCTCCTCGGAGATCGTAGCGGTCTTCTTTAGCCATGTCAGGATTGCTGTCGCCACCTCCTTTTTACCGTTTCGATGCATTAACAAGGCGATTTCGCCCTTGCTGATTAAGGAATATTGATTCCAGTGCTTCTCCGCTTGGTTCGTATAGAAACGGATCGCTTCCCGGGCGTCTCCCAGTTCCGGGATATCCCGGTAGGAGCTGCGGACGAATAAGAACTCTACCTGCTCCGGCGAGGGCCATGCGTTTTGCCATTTCTTATCGTATTTTAGCAAGTTCTCATAATCCGTTTGCATATTTTTGTCCAAGAACTTGAGGGCCTTCATTTGCATCTCTTTCTCCGCTTGCCCATATTGGATTGCGTTTAGCTGTACAAGCTGTGACATACCTTTCAGGATAGAAAGCGTGATCGCACGGCTTGCGGGGAAACCTTTGAACCAGCTCCATCCACCCTCTTCGTTCTGTTGTTGGATCAGTTGTTGCAAGGCCGCTTCCCGTAATCCGTCCGCACGGTTTAGGTCGAACAATAAAGACAAGCGTTGTTTTTGCTCTGTCTCGTTATCGGCGGCCAGTACCCAAGGCGTCTCTTCCAAGAGTATGTTCTTCAGCTCTTGGTTCTTTTCCAAGTTTGAATAGAGGGTAGAGGCATTCCCTCCTTGGGCGGTCCATTGGCTGATCACTTTCCGGATGCGGGGATGGGCTTGGGCGATATAGGAAGCCAACGTATTGCTGTAATAAGCGGCAAACCAAGATAAGATATTATCATTGTTCGGCTGTGTGATCGTCGGTAATGCCTGTACCGCGTACCAAATCGGATTCCCGGTCATCTCCAGCGTGAGACGGAACGGTGTCGCTCCCTCCGAGTTCCCGGAGATACGGATTTGTTTCTCTCCTTCCTTGAGCAGATAGAACGGGGTACTTTCCGTGATAAGCAATTGATTGGAAAGAACCGGTACGATCTGCTGCTCCCCGTCGCTTCCCTTTTCAGAGTCGGCTAGGATACGTACGCCCAGTAGGTTGATCTGTTTGGGGACCGGGATCATCCAGCTTACAGTAGCGATGCTATCCGGTTGCAACTCAAACGGACGTTGTGACTTGCTCAAGCAGATAATCGGTTGGTCTGTAGCGGGATCGAATAGTTCGATGCGTACACGGCCGGATACCGCTTCCTTAGAATTGTTGATGACTTGCGTGCTGATGCTGACCTCATCCCCTTGGCGGACGAAACGAGGCAGATTCGGTAGAACCATCAAGGGTTTGCTGCTAATGACCTCTTTCGTAAGCAGACCGTATTTTAGGTCTTTGGTATTGGCCAACATCTGTAGTTTCCAAGTCGTATTACTTTCCGGCAGGGTGAAATTTACGAATACGTCTCCTTCCTCGTTCGTTTGTAAGGTCGGGTAGAAGAAGGCGGTTTCTGCGAAGTTCCACCGGATTTGCTCCGGACTTACCGGCAGGCTGCTTTCTTTGGCGAAAGGATCGGATAGGCTGAACACGGGTTCCCCTTCCGTAGATTCCACACTAGGCTCTTCTAACACGGCGCTGTCTTCCATGATGTTCATGGATTCCGCCACTACTGGGGCTGCCGCGGATTTCAGCATGATACCACCCGTGGCGAAAGCCCGGTTGCTGGAGCCGTATCCTCGTATGACAATCTCATTGAATAGACCGAACCAATTTAAACGGTCATACTGATATTGAGGTACTTTTATATACTTGGCCTCTGTCTGGTCATATTGATAACTACGCTGGAATCCGGCTCCGGTTGAGAAACGGGGAGCTTGTAGCAAGATCGTTCGCCGCGGGGAGAAATACCAATTGAATGGTATGATTTTATCTAGCGAGGCATCATACATGCTGGTCAGTACCTCGGCGGATACGATCGTGGAGTCCGCGTCGGTGATACGGAATTTCCAGCTCTCTTTACTTCCCGGAAGTAAACGATCCCGGAAGGTTATCGGCTTGATGGTTAATTGCCGGTTGGGTAGCTGAAGTTCTACGGGTACTTGTGTGATATATAGCTCACCCTCTTTTACGAACGTAAAGGATACGATGATTCCCTCTCCATATTCCGGCTTGAACGGGATCTTAAACCGATGGTTCGCGTCGCTTAGCTTTATCAACTCGTGATGGATGCGGTTATTTCCGGCAAACCATTCATAGAGTACGTAGGCGTCCTTGTCGGAGGTGCCGAATACGATCTCCGCTTCCTCCCCGGGTAAACAAGTTGTCTTCTCTTTCAGCAGCCAAGTATGGGTAAATACGGGAGGACGCTTGTCGTTCTTTCCGTATAGGATGAAATCGGACTGGTTTTTACTGGGTCGTCCTTGGCTATCTTTGGCTTCTACTAAAATGCGATAACGTCCGGAGGGCAATGGGTTGAAAATAGCCGGACTGATCTCCTTGCCACTGGTAAAGCTACCGGAAGCTACTTGCTTGCCTTCTTTATAGCTCTCTCCGCTGTTCTTATCGGATCGGTTTGCGATCAGTTCTACGATCTTGAAAGTACCGGAGGTGGAAACCATCTCCCCATTGATTGTCCGGGCTTCGACTACGGCTTTTACTGAGTCTTTCTCGATTTGTGGCGGTAGGTTCGTGAATAAGACGATACTGGATTCTCCTACCGAGAAAGTGTAATTCGCCTCTTGGGTCTCTCCCTTGCTATCGGTTACGGTAGCCGATACCTCGTAGGTCTGGTATGCGGAAGCGTATGGATTCGTATCCTCCTCTTTTTGGGGACGGAAAGATACGTTGAATGTCCCATCGCTGGAAAGGGTGGTACTCCCTTCCGCAACTTGTGTCGGAGCGCTCGGACGGAAATACCTCCACAACAGGAAGGGCCTGCGTGTAATACGCCAAGTGACATCTCCGCTGGGCAGTGACACGCCGGAGAATGTAGCCGCCTTGCCTTGTATGGTAACGGAATCGCCGAAAGCGATATCGCCCTTGATTGGGAGGAAGTACGCTTGGAAAGTCGGACGTTTGTATTCCTCTACATGAATATATACGCTCATCTGTCCGGTACTTAACCGGAAGACGCCGCTTAGGGTCTGTTTGGGGAGGGAGAACTCTCCGTTAAAGGAACCGAACTCATTGGTCGTGACTTTCTTCTGGGTTATCTCTTTCCCGTTAGCGTCGTATAAGGTCACCGTAAAAGGCTGTCCGGCCACGGCATGCGGGTCGTTCGAGTCTTTTACATAGGCGAGGCCTTTGAAGAAAATGGTTTGTCCCGGACGGTAAAGCCCACGGTCCGTAAAGATAGAGACTTCTATCGGGTTCTTTTCCGGTTTGTGGCCGGAACCCATCGGATAGATATTTGTCAACATAGCGTTGGTATCTCCCGGTCTGCTGGCTTGGAACGCCAATACTTGACTGTTCGCCGGAAGCGTGGCCAAGCCTTCCCGGTCTGTCTTGACGGTACCCAGTTCTTGCAAGCTACGACGCTGACCTCCGTAATAGGTAACGATAGCCCCATCAACAGGCTTCCCGCTAAGATAGTCGGTAACCATGACCTCTTGTTTATTACCGGAAAGATTACGATAGATCGCGGCCAATCGGGTTACGCTAACCGTATTGATCGTCTTTAGCTGTTGTCCGGGTACGGTTACGACACATTCATACAATCCCGGTTGATCCATAGATATATGTAAGGTCGTATCTTGCTGCGAATAGGTGTTGGGCAGTAGCAAAGAGAATGTCTTCTCATTTACGAGTTGTCCCAAGGTGCTGCTACTTGATTTTTTTGCGGATGTATGGGCTGCCGCTTGTAAAGGTGTTTTCGAGCTTCGATAGATTTGTACGATGACTTTCTGTACATTCTTATATTCCAGCTTGATCCCCAGTTGCTGTCCCGGATAAACCGTATTGTTTGTAGATGCGGATAAAGTAGGTTGTTCCAATTGTGCCAAGCGATTCTTTAAGATAGCCGTGCGAGGGTAACCGGAATACCGCTTGATACCCTCCTCGCATAGTTTCACCTCTTCCGCTTTGATAGAATCCCATTGGGTAGAGACGTAACGAAACATACTGCCACTAACCAAATCCAATTTAGCGATTAAGATCTCGGCTGCATAGTTTTGAGAAGCTAAGTTCCTGTAAAGCTCATCCAATGCGTTCATGTAAGCCACGAAAGACTCTTTATCCCTTTTATCCCCGTAAAGGAATCGTAGGTAATCCAATTCCGTAAGGAGGACCGATTTCATATTTGGCTCCTTATTTTGAAAGGCGATCAAGTCTTTATAGATCTGTACGGTTGGTTGGATGTCTAGTGCCCGGAAGGCAAGGAACTCATAGAGGGTCGGACGCAGGGTTTGCGAGTCCTTTCCGATCTCCAGAATATCCTTGAACTTGCTGACAGGCGTATTTTGCAATAAAGCCGTAGGTCGCAATGATAAATCGATCTCTTCCTTGATCTTATCCGTGAATAAGTTGGAAGTCCATACCCGGATATCCTCCGGGATATAACCGCTTAATTGGGTTCTTTGGTTGATGGTCCACTGGTTCCGTTGGAAGTAGTTCTGATACATCTCCGCCAGCATGGAATGTAATACCGCCACGGAAGCCGAGTCGGCGCAACTGTTGGTGTAATTCTCCACCTCCTTGATCAGTTCCGGGAACTGATCATCGTTTACCTCCATCTGTTCTTTCATTTTAAGGATAAGATTCTTGATCACCATAGGGGTATTCTTATCGTTTATAGCTTGCGTGATAACAGAACTTTTTTGTTGAGGCTGGGCGGCCCGGCTATACATAATAACCGCCGAGATGCCGCAAAGTATCAGGGCAGATAAAATAATTGCTCTTATCTTCATATCTTTTGGGTTTTATAAGTTTAACAATAAACCTTTCCTATATAGATACAAAGAAAGAGCAAAAAGTTGTAAAACGTACGTTAATGTTTACTTTTTACGCACATAAGTGATGTAGGTGTAGGGGTAAGGATTCTTCTCGTCTGCGGGATGTTCCTCACGTTCAGTCTCTTCCCAAAGGTCCCAGTTTACGACGGGAAAGAACGAGGTAGCGTCGGGAAACTCATGATGGATGCGGGTAATATACATTTTGTCGGCTATTCTCAAAGCCTGTCTGTAGACCAACGCGCCGCCAATGATGAATATCTCGTCCTCTTTCTCACATAAATCCAGAGCGGCCCCCATAGACTCGCAAGCGAAACAATTCACGAAACCAGCCTCGGGCATAGTCGTCAATACGACATTCTTCCGATTGGGCAGTGGCGCTACAGGGAGAGACTCGAATGTCTTACGTCCCATGATTACCGCATGTCCCGTGGTTAATTCCTTGAAACGCTTCATGTCTGAAGGCATGTGACATAATAATTGCTGATTCTTTCCGATCGCGCTTTTATCTGCGATTGCTGCGATGATAGAAATTGTACTCATAGACTTATTGATTTATGATTTGTAATTTATGATTTATGAATTAACTGTCAACTGTCCATCGTCAACTGCCAATTCTCAGACGGCCACTTCTCCCTTGATGTGGGGATGCGGGTCGTATCCGGTCAAATTGAAATCCTCGAACTTAAAATCGAAGATGCTCTTTACGTCTGGGTTGATCTCCATACGTGGCAACGCACGTGGCTCACGTGTCAATTGTAACTTAACTTGCTCCAAATGGTTGCTGTAGATATGGGCGTCTCCCAACGTATGAACAAAATCTCCCGCTTTAAGGCCGGTAGCTTGTGCCATCATTTGTAATAACAAGGCATAGGAGGCAATGTTGAACGGAACGCCAAGGAAAATATCCGCGCTACGTTGATACAATTGTAGGCTCAACCGTCCGTTCGCCACGTAAAACTGGAAGAAAGCGTGGCAAGGAGGCAGGTTCATGTTGTCTAAGTCCGCCACGTTCCATGCGCTTACAATGATTCGTCGTGAATCCGGGTTATGCTTGATCGTCTCCACGGCCTCGGTGATCTGGTCGATAGATCCTCCTTTATAATCCGGCCATGACCGCCATTGGTAACCGTATATATGCCCAAGGCTACCATCCGCGTCGGCCCACTCGTTCCAGATGCGTACGCCATGATCTTGCAGATATTTTACGTTGGTATCTCCATTCAGGAACCATAACAATTCGTAGATGATAGACTTCAGATGCAGCTTCTTGGTAGTGAGTAGCGGGAATCCCTCTTCCAGATTGAACCGCATCTGATGACCGAATACGCTGATCGTTCCCGTACCCGTCCGGTCTTCTTTTCTAACTCCCTCGGTAAGCACTCTATTGAGCAGCTCTAAATATTGTTTCATTACTCACTTATTACAATAGTGTGCAAATGTACAAAAGTGAATCGTATTATACTAGAATAACGGGTCAAAATATGAAATCGGTTGAGGATTCAAACGGTTTCTTCATGTATCCTTGGCTGTTTCTTCGGGAGGTATTAGGGGATTTGTATGAAGGTCTAGCTTATTTATCATCTGTTGGACGATCATCTACCAACTGTTGCATGATCTTCCAACGGCTGTTGCATGATCATCTACCAATTGGTGGATGATTAAGATGTCAAGAGGAATGGTGTAGTACTTCGAGTAGAAATCGGTAAGGATTCCCGAGAAAATGCGTAAGGATATTGGACCTCATGTGGATAGAATGCGTATCTTTGCCCGAAGAATAACATTTATTAATTTTAAAGGAAAGAGATGAAAAAACTTTGTTTTGCGGTCATGGCAATGTGTATGTTATTGTCATGCGGAGGTAAGAATGAGAAGGGGGCGGCTACGGAAGAGGCCACTCTTTCTGGTTTGATGAAGTCGGATTTTGTATCTGAGGTAGATGGTAAGCCGACTGCTTTGTATGTGTTGAAGAATAAGAAAGGGGCTGAGGCTTGCGTAACGAATTGGGGCGGACGCTTGGTTTCCGTGATGGTGCCTGATAAGAACGGTAAGATGACGGATGTTGTGCTTGGGTATGATAATATCGCTCAGTATGTAGCTTTTCCGGATAATAACTATGGTGGTTTGATCGGACGTTATGGCAACCGTATCGCAAATGGTAAGTTTACGTTGGACGGAACGGAGTATCAACTTCCACAGAATAATAACGGGCATTGCTTGCATGGAGGTCCGAAAGGATATCACGCGGTAGTTTGGGACGCGAAACAGATCGATGACCAAACCTTGGAGTTGACTTATCTATCGAAAGACGGTGAGGCAGGTTTCCCCGGTAATCTGGATATCAAGGTGATCTATAAGCTGACGGATGATAACGCCGTTGATATTAAATACGAGGCGACGACGGATAAACCTACTGTCGTGAATTTGACAAACCATAGTTATTTTAATCTTTCCGGCGTCCCCGGCTCGCAAATCATGGATCATACGATCATGATCGACGCGGATACATATAACCCGGTGGACGAGACGTTGATCCCGACCGGTATCGAACCCGTGGAAGGCACGCCGATGGATCTCCGCAAACCGGTAGTGGTAGGCGCAGATATCGACAATCCGTTTACGCAATTGGTTTACGGTGGTGGTTACGATCATAATTGGATCTTGAACGCCGCCGGCGATATCAATAAGGTAGCCGCTAAAGTTGTATCTCCGACAAGCGGTATCGTTATGGAAGTTTACACCAACGAGCCGGGTCTTCAATTCTATGCCGGTAACTCAATGACGAAAGCGGGTGATAAAGGCAAGTTAGGTGTGGTTTACCCGCATCGTGGCGCTCTATGTCTGGAGACTCAACATTACCCGGATAGCCCGAACCAGCCGGCATTCCCGAGCGTAGTGCTTCGTCCGGGCGAGAAATATACGAGTGAGTGTATTTATAAGTTCTCGGTAGAGTAAATAAGGAAGAAAGTTCCGGATTTGGAAATATCCACATAATGGTGAGGCGTATATACATAAATAGGATGTATATGCGCCTCTCTTTTTTACTCACGGAAGCATCTTGTTTATAGTGGAAGAATTTATCGCTAGAGAGTATACGCTATCTTTTCCCAATAGATTTTAAAAGAGAAAAATAAATCCATATGATGTATGAGAAAAAGCGTTATATTTGTATCGATAAAGTAAACTCTTGTGGAAATTCAAGGGTTTATGAATCAAAGTGTGATTACGATAAGCGTTTAAGATATTATCTTTGGAACTGAAAATCGCCAAGTTTCAAGTCGGACAGAGATAATAGGCAACTAAACGCTCACGCTTGTTATATATACTGCCTAATAGTATACGTAATAAGGCGTGGGCTGTTGTTTATTATTTGTCCGATGGGTGTTTGGCGATGCCTCAGTTTCGAATAGTAGATTAACAGTTCCCACGCTTCTTTTTTGTAGCATATAGAAATACCGAACAAGGTGAACGGTCCGGTTTGAGGGAAACGTATATGGAGGTAATTAAAAAGCAACGTTTGGCAGTCTGTCGTATATTATTGGATGTAGTGGAAGGTGCGTGTGAGGTCCGTGATCCGGATCTGATCATGCGGGCTCGTCATTATCCGGCACTTCAAAGGGAGATGTGTTTTGCGGATCGGGATTGGGAAGAAGCGAGAGATTTGAGTGTACTTGCCTGCTTGGTACTATCCAAGGAATTGCATTATAAGGTTAAGATGATGATCGGTTTGGTAGCTCATGACTTGTATTCAAGGGAGTCCTCGGTCTCTTATCAGCAACGCCTGTCCTTCGATGTGCTGATGAGTGCGATCGATTGGCCGGTCTCTTTTAAGGAGATCACGCTCTTTGCTCCCTCAAAATAAGTTATAGTTTGTACGTAAGACCTTGAATTCCGTTCTGCGGTTGATCTGGTCGGCGATCTCTTGCTGTTCCGGCGGCAGGGCAAGGATGAATTCCTCGGTAAGCACATCGCCTTCTTTCAAGAAATCGAATTGTTTAGCCATCTTCTTATTGATTGTCTTGGGAACGCTTTCTCCATATCCTTTCGCTTCCAGACGAGCCGCCTCGATACCTCCCGCTATTAGGTAATCCACGACCGATTGCGCACGGCGTTGAGCCAAACGCTCGTTATACTGGTCCGTACCTTTCCGGTCCGTGTGGGCACCCAGTTCGATCGTTACGTTCGGGTTATCGTTCAGCATCTTGATCATCTCGTCCAAAGCTTTCTTGGATTCCGGACGAAGGGTCGCTTTATCGAAATCGTAGAAAATGTTATCGATAACAACCGGCTTGCTGATCGGAGAGAGGAAGAAATCCACGATATACGTCTCGTTTTTCTCCTCGGGGCCGGTATGCAACTCGTAATTCTGGTTGAGGTAACCACGGGCGCTGGCCATCATGACATAACGGATGTCCCGTTCCAACTCGACACGATAGGTACCGTCTTTCTTGACCGGGACTTTCACGTTCAGTCCGTCTTTTCCGACGATGCGTACGGTAGCGTCCTCGATCGGATATTCATCGACATCGTTTACGATTCCTTCAATGAAGATGGTGATCGTAGGCCGTTCAAAGGAATATATATGGTCATAGCCCCGTGCGTCGTTGCGGTTGGAGCAGAAGAAGCCCCGTTCCTCTTTTCCGGCGAAGGTGATACCGAAATCGTCTGCCATAGAGTTGATGGGAGCGCCTAGGTTCTCGACCTTCCACTTCCCTGTACTGTCCTGCGTGGCCTTGAACAGATCGAGACCGCCCATTCCCGGATGTCCGTTGGACGCGAAATAAAGGGTGACGGAATCCCGGACATACGGGAACATCTCGTCTCCCGGGGTGTTGATCTCTTCTCCTAGGTTCTCCATCGGGCCGAAATCGTTTCCCGCTACCCGGGCACGGAAAATATCCTTGCCACCGAAACCGCCCACGGCGTCGGATACGAAATACAGGTATTTGCCGTCCGGCGAGATGGAAGGATGACCGAGGGCGGTAACCGAGTCTTTTACGATCGTCGCACGGGTTCCTTTTCCCCATTTGGCGCTGCTTCGGGTAGATATGTAAATCTCGGCGGTACGAGGGCCTTCCGGATCTTGGGCGCAATAGGTATAATACATCGTGTTTCCATCGGGGGAGAAAGAGGGGGTTCCTTCGTCGTATTCCGTATTCACTTCGTCTTCGAGCTCTACGGGAGCTAGCCAAGCCCCTTTCTCGTCTTGCTTGACAAGGAAGAGGTTATTGTTATTTTGCCCGGTGATGGCGCTAACTTTCGCGTCTTTGTCTTTCGAGCGGGAAGAAGCGAAGTATAGTTGGTCGTATTTATCTCCGGCCAGCATCGGACTGAATTCTCCCCGGCGGGAATTGAATTTATCCATGCGCCTTACCTCGTAGCGGGTAGGGTTCTTTTTCCATCCGGGAGCTAACTCGCATCCTTGTATGCCGTTGATGGCTAATAAATTGCTAGGATCGTTCTCCATATAGATATCGTAGTTCTTAATCGCTTCCGGATAACGTCCGGTCTTCTGTAACATCTGTCCCATGCGTAGGTAGACGGTGCTATCGGGGTAATCATAGCGGATGGCGTTCATATAGGCACTAGTCGCTTTCGCCGTATTGTTGATCAACCGGTTACATTCGGCCATACGGTAAGCGATATAGCCGCGCAAATCCCTTTTCTTCGGGGATGTTTTCGTGTAAACTTTACGATAAATGGCGGCTGCCTCATAGTATTCCCCGATACGCTGCTTCTCCTCGGCATCGCTCAACTTCGCCGATTTGCAGGAATACAAGGAAGATACGATAAGCAAAAATAAAACATATATAGTAAAATGCGCTTTCATTCAATCTGGAATATATTCATGCAAATATAACGAATTGTATGGGATCTTATTGTATGTCTGTTACAATAACAATGAGCTATCCCCATAACTCAGGAACCTGAAATCGTGCTCTAAGGCATATTCATAGATGGATTTCCAGTTTCCTTTTACGAAAGCGGAGATCAGCAAGAGCAAGGTGCTTTTGGGCTGGTGGAAGTTGGTGACGATTCCTTTTACGATCTTGAACTCATAGCCCGGGGCGATGATGATTTGCGTAGCCGTTACCAGCGTATCCGCATCATGCTTATCCAGATAATCGAGGATGTTTTGAAGGGAACGCTCCGCTGTCAGCCGGTTGTTATTCATGTCGTAAGGCATCCATTGTTTTACGACGAGATCTTCGGAAGTCGCTTCGGGGTTATTATCTAGGATCACGCCCATGTAATAGAGACTTTCCAAGGTCCGTACGGAAGTCGTTCCTACGGCGATGATATTTCCAAGGTTGCTTTTGATACGTTCGATGGAACTGCGGCGGACGGAGATAAATTCCGTGTGCATCTCGTGACCTTCGATCGTGTCGCTTTTTACCGGTTTAAAGGTGCCCGCTCCGACATGCAAGGTGACTTCTTCCCGCCCGATGCCCCGAGCATCTATATCGGCAAGTACTTCCGGAGTGAAATGAAGTCCGGCGGTCGGTGCGGCGACGGAGCCTTTTATCTTAGAATAAACTGTTTGATAGGTTTGTAGGTCGCTCTTCTCTGTTTCTCTGTGTAAATAAGGAGGAATTGGCAAGACCCCGGCGGCATCCAAGATATCGGCGAATGTATAAGTCTCGTTATCCCATGTGAATTCGATCAAATGTGTGTCACCATGAGACTTTTTCTTATCCGCTGTCAGCACGACCGGTTGATCCTTAATGAAGATCGTTTTGGATAAAGTGCCTTCTTTCCATTTCTTAAGGTTGCCAACCAAGCAAGTCCAGCTACAGCGTCGGGTCTCTTGAAAAATCAAGGCGTAATCATGAGGCTCGATGGGCTCCAAACAAAAAATCTCGATGCGTGCGCCGGTCTCTTTCTGGAAAAGTAGGCGGGCTTGTATGACCCGGGTATTATTGAATACCATCAAGGTGTTTTGGGGAAGATAATCCGTGATATGCTTAAAGATACTTTCGCTTATTTCCCCGTTACGGTAGAGTAAAAGTTTGGACTCATCCCTTTTAGGCAATGGGAACTTCGCGATTCGTTCGTCCGGTAACGAATAGTTATAATCTTCGATACGTATTTCTTGTGTCTTCATTACTTCTTCTGTCCTGTTAAAAAAACATCCGTTTGTACGGATTCCGGGTGCAAAAGTAGTAAATAGGTTTCTGATTCGCGGATTATTCCCTAATTTTGTGCGCATAATATAATAAGGTATAGAATATGAGTATTCAAATAGGTGATAAAGTTCGCTTCCTGAATAGTGTGGGAGGTGGAGTCGTACGTGGATTCCGTGGAAAGGACCAAGTGTTGGTTGAGGATGAGGATGGGTTTGAGGTTCCTGCCTTGATCAAGGAATGTGTCGTGGTTGGGGGCAATGATATGCAAGTGCATAGCTCGAATCGCCCGAAAGTACAGGCTCCGGTAGAGACTCCTTCCCCAAAGAAGCCTGAACCCAAAGAGGAAAAGGTCGAGGAGACACCGGAGGGAGAGCGTCTGAATGTGTATCTGGCTTATCTCCCGGTCGATCCGAAGGCGTTTCAGCAATGCGGCTATGAGACGTATTTCGTGAATGATAGCAATTACTATTTGTTCTTCAATTATATGAACCGGACGAATAATAGCTGGACAAGCCGTTATAACGGGATTATCGAGCCGAATACGAAAATATTCCTAGAGGAGTTCGGTAAGCCGGAGTTGAATGATCTGGAAAGGATCTGCGTGCAACTGATCGCTTTCAAGAAGGATAAACCCTATTCGTTGAAAAACGCCGTATCTGTAGAGTTGCGCTTGGATATGGTTAAGTTCTACAAGCTTCACTGCTTTATGGAGAATGATTTCTTTGAGGAGGATGCCTTGATTTATCCGATTATCCGCAATGACTTGCCCGAGAGAGAACTATTGGTCTCTGCGGCAGAGTTGAAGGAAGCTATGCAGCAAAAGGTTCGTGAGGAACGTAGGGTTCCCCGGCAAATCGTGAAAAAGAAGCCGACGAATAGCGCTATCCTAGAGATCGATTTGCATATAACCGAATTGTTGGATAATACGAATGGATTGAGCAATGCGGATATGCTGACGTACCAGTTGGGAAAATTCCGTGAGGTGATGGATCAGTACGCTCTTAATAACGGACAGAAGATTGTCTTTATCCATGGAAAAGGCGATGGCGTGCTGCGTAAGGCGATCGAGAAGGATTTGAAGACCCGTTATAAACAACATTATTTTCAAGATGCTTCTTTCCGCGAATATGGTTTTGGTGCGACGATGGTAACGATTAAGGCTGATACCTCGCAACATGGCCATTGAGATAGAACGGAAATTCTTGGTCTCCGGTGATTTCTTACCGGAGGCTGTTAGCTCCACCCGTATCGTGCAGGGATATATTTGCTCACAGCCCGGACGTACGGTTCGTATTCGTATCCGGGGAGAGGAGGGATTTCTAACGATCAAAGGCGCTTCGGATGAGAAAGGCTTGAGCCGTTATGAGTTTGAGCAAAAGATTCCTCTGGTGGATGCCGAGCGGTTGTTGGAGCTTTGCGAGCCGGGTGCGATCGACAAGGTTCGTTATCTGGTTCCCAGAGGCAGCCATACGTGGGAAGTCGATGTTTTCCACGGAGCGAATGAAGGGTTGATCCTTGCGGAGATCGAGTTATCGTCTGAGGACGAGCCTTTTGAGAAACCGGCTTGGCTGGGTAAGGAGGTAAGTGGAGATCGCCGTTATTATAATTCAATGTTGACAAAACATCCTTTTAATAGTTCAAATACATGAAGAAACTCTTTTTATCTGTAGCGGCCGCTATATTGGCGTTTCCGGTCTTGGCCGATGAGGGCATGTGGCTGCTCCCTTTATTGAAGCAACAAAAGTTTGCGGAGATGCAGGCCCTTGGTCTGCGATTAAGCGATCAGGAAGTGTATAGCGCCGAGGCTCCTTCCTTGAAAGACGCCGTGGTTCGTTTTGGCGGTGGTTGTACGGGCGAGATGATCTCTCCGGACGGGTTGGTGCTGACGAATCATCATTGTGGTTATAGTAGCATCCAACGGCATAGTACCTTGGAACATGATTATCTGACGGACGGCTTTTGGGCGATGTCTCGTGATAAGGAGCTTCCGAATCCGGGATTGACGGTTACTTTTATCGATAAGATCGACGACGTGACGGATTATGTGAGGACGGAACTGAAAAAGATCACGGATCCGAACAGCATGGAATTCTTGTCCGCTAAGTACTTGAATGGCCTCGCTAAAGCGAAAGTAGGTGAGAAGTTCTTACAGGATAACCCCGGTACGGAAGTCGAGATCAAGGCTTTTTATGGAGGTAATAAGTACTATATGTTTACCAAGAAGGTCTATTCGGATGTCCGTTTAGTCGGTGCTCCCCCTTCCTCTATCGGTAAGTTCGGGGCGGATACGGATAACTGGATGTGGCCTCGCCATACCGGAGACTTCTCTCTTTTCCGTGTGTATGCCGACGCGAACGGAAATCCGGCACCTTATTCGGAAACCAATGTCCCGCTTCGTCCGAAACGTTGGCTAAAGCTTTCTTTAAAAGGTGTGGAGGAGAACGATTATGCCATGATCATGGGTTTCCCCGGTCGTACCAATAAATACTATACCTCATGGGAGGTAGCCGAACGTCGGGATATAGATAATGCGGTACGTATCAATATCCGTAATCTCCGTCAAGAGGCGATGCTGGAAGAAATGCTGAAAGATCCGCAAGTCCGGATTCAATACGCTAGTAAGTATGCGGGTTCTACGAACGCTTATAAGAATGCGATCGGTAGTAACTGGGCGATCAACAAACGTAATTTTGAGCAGGTGAAAAACGATGAGCAGGATCGTTTGATCGCTTGGTCGAAGAAGATGTGTGAGCCTGCTTATCCGGAAGCGCTTCTGACATTGGAGCAGATCGTTAATGATCGTAAGGATTTGCGTTTCCGTAGTTGGATGTTGGATGAGGCATTGAGCCGTGGCATCGAGTTCTCCAAAGTTCCGACCGATATCGAGACTGTTTGTGAGGCTTTGGAGGGGAAAGATCGTTCCGAGCAGCAAAAACAGGTCACTCAATTGGAGAGGGCTTTCCACCGTTTCGCTGATAAGGATTATGCGCCGATGGTTGATAAGAAGATAGCAAAAGTCATGTTAAAGGAATATAGGCGTTTGGTCGCTCCGAAGTCGCAGCCGGCTTATTTTTCCGTAATCGATAGCAAGTTTAAGGGGGATGTGGATAAATTCGTTGATTATCTGTTTGATAAATCGATCTATGGTAGTGAGAAGAACTTCAATGCGTTCAAGGAGCATCCGTCTGTCAAAACTTTGAGAGAAGATCCGATGATTCTGTTCGCACAATCCGTAAAGGATGAGAAAAAGGCGTTAGATAAGGCCTTGGCTGATTTTGATGCCGGATATGCGATCGCCCATCGTGCGTATGTGAAAGGACTTTTAGCGATGTATGGAGACTTGGCTAGTTTTCCGGACGCAAACTCTACGCTTCGTCTGACTTATGGGCAGGTGAAAGGTTACAGTCCTCGTGATTGCGATTATTATGGTCATCAAACCACTTTAGACGGCGTCATGGAGAAGGAGGATTCTACGAATTGGGAATTTGTGGTTTCTGCTCGTTTGAAGGAATTATATCAAGCAGGAGACTTTGGCCCTTATAAGATGCCTAACGGTAAAATGCCGGTTGCCTTCTGTGCTACGACCCATACAACGGGAGGGAACTCCGGTAGTCCGGTATTGAATGGACAAGGAGAGTTAATCGGTATCAATTTCGACCGTAACTGGGAAGGAGTAGGAGGGGATATCCAATATCTGCCCGATTATCAACGCAGTATTATCGTAGATATCCGTTATGTCCTATTCGTAATCGATAAATATGCCGGAGCCGGTTATTTATTGAACGAGATGGAATTCTCAAGATAGAGAAGTAAGTTAACTTCGTGGGCGAAGTATGTTAACTGAAATGCCGAAGTATGTTAACATACTTCGCCCATGAACCTAAGTTCCTTTTTCTATAAAGCCAAAAAGAGGAGACATATCCTTGAAAGATACGTCTCCTCTTTTTGTATATGTATATCTATAACTTAATAAATCTTGTCAAGATCAACAGCTTTGACTCTGAAGATATGACCGTTACGAGAGAATACCAACTCTCCGTCTTCCTTCTTCTTCTGATTCACCAAACGCTGAAAAGCTATATTTGCACCTTTTACTATATTCTCTTCGAATTCTCTAACTTCTTGCTCATTCATGATGTTCAAGTTTTGTAAAAATATCTAGATTATACACTTCCCTTTTATCATTCTTGAATCCCTTGGCGATCACTTCCATGGGAGACATCGAATTATCAGTTATCATCCAATAGTCACTAATAGGAAGGTATAGCTCGAATAAATTGTGGATACCGGCCTCATACCGACGCCGTATCGTTGCTTCCGGAATATTGTGACCTCCGGCGGCTACCCTCATTTTCACACGTTCCACGGCTAGATCCGGCGTATTTAGCCAGAAGTAAAGCAATGTAACATAATAACCTTCCCTTTGTGCTTCCCGTATCAGGTTTGCGACTGAACGGGTGGCCAGCGTAGTTTCCATTGCGAAAGTCTCACCAGCACCGATGAGTTCCTTTATCCGCTTATACATAATACGACTAGCTTCAACGGCGACGGCTATACTGTCTGCATTAAAAGGGGAAAGTCCCTTGGCTATCTCGTCTGAGTTAACAAACTCCCTACATTTTAGCATTTCTGGTAAAATAGTGAAGGAAGCTGTTGTTTTTCCTGCTCCGTTGCAACCTGATATTATATACAAATATGGCACTGTTTGCTGTTTTTGATGCTGCAAATATATGTAATAGTTTTTTAATATGCGTCGTTTTATTTCTCAAAAATCGTGAAAATGTGCAGGAAATGTACTTTTAACTAACAGGTTTGTTGGGGAAAGCGGTGGTTTTGTTAATTTTTATACCCAAAGTAGATCACTCATGATTCCGTCGGAAACGAAGATTCCTGACTTGGATAAAATCAATTTGTCACCGGTTTGTAATAAGAGACCTTGGTTGATATGGGGTTGAGCTTGCTTTTGACAATAAGAAAGGAGCTTCCTGCCAAATTTTGTCTGGATATCAGCGAAAGAGACTCCCCACATGGTTCGAAGGCCGGTGATGATGAAGTCGTTGTACCGGGTGCATAGGTCTAAATCCTCGGATTCTATTGTCGGATGCCCATTTTCTATACCGTCTATATATATAGGTAGAGAAGATGGATTCCATTCCCGGTCTATCCCGTTATAAGAATGGGCGGAAGGACCGAGGCCTAGATATTTCTTTCCGGTCCAGTAGGAGCTATTGTGCTTGGAGAAGAACCCGGGACGGGCGAAATTAGATATCTCGTAATGCAAATAGCCTGCTTCTGCCAACCGATCTATTAATGTGGAAAAGAACGAGACGCTTAACTCCTCGTTTATGGGGGTCACTTTTCCCGCTTCCAGCAATTTGTAAAGTGCGGTACCTTCCTCGTAAATGAGGTGGTAGGCGGAAAGATGGGGAACATCCAACCGGATCGCTTGTCGCAAATTCTCTTCCCATGCTTGCTGCGTTTGGTTGGGGAGTCCGTAGATCAAATCGATACTGATATTTGTAATCCCATATTCCTTGCATAGTTCTACTGCTTTAATCGCTTGTTCCCGGTCATGGCGACGATTCAGAAAACGCAAATCTTCCGGATGAAAACTCTGTACACCCATACTGACCCGATTAAAAGGATAATTACGGAGAAGCGATACATATTCTCGTTTCATGTCATCCGGATTCGCCTCTAAGGTAATCTCCATTTGCTCGGCTACATCAAAATGACGATAGATGGCCTCGAATATCTTGCCAAAATCCTTCTCGTCTAATTGGGAAGGAGTACCGCCCCCGAAGTAAATGGTTTCTAATGCTTCGTTTCCTATATATCCCTTCCGCAATTCCATCTCTTTTATAAGTGCGTTTATATACGGCTCTTTATACTTCATCTCCGTATTGGAAAAAAAGTCACAGTATAAACACCGCTTGGCGCAAAAAGGAACGTGGATGTATAAACCTGCCATCTGTATGGACACAATTATATCTTTACACAAAGATATAATTTAAATTTCAAAAAACCTTGCTGCTGCACAACATAGTTCTCAAACACCGGGCGATAATTGCTTTTTTCCTTTACAATCTCTAATTTGCGCCCTCGTGAAAGTGATTCACGCCAAATAAACGTATTGTTAAACTCAAATAAATCCTGATATCATGAAAGTATACCAAACAAATGAAATTAAGAACATCTCTATCTTGGGAAGTTCGGGCTCTGGGAAAACCACTCTCGCTGAAGCTATGCTTTACGAGGGTGGAGTTATAAAACGCCGCGGCTCCGTTGAGGCAGGAAATACGGTGTCCGATTATTTCCCGGTTGAGAAAGAGTATGGATACTCAGTTTTCTCAACCGTTTTCAGTGTTGAGTGGCAGGATCGGAAGCTGAATTTCATCGATTGTCCGGGTTCGGATGATTTCGTTGGAGGAGCTGTTTCCGCTCTGAATGTCACGGATACGGCACTGATGGTATTGAATGCCCAGTACGGTGTTGAGGTTGGAACCATTAACCAGTTCCGGTATACTGAACAATTTCATAAACCGGTGATTTTCGTTGTCAATCAGCTTGATAATGATAAAGCCGACTATGAGGGAACTATCGCCCAGTTGAAAGACCGTTGGGGCAGTAAGATCGTTCCGATCCAATATCCGATTAGCTGCGGCTCTTCTTTCAATGCCGTGGTGGATGTATTAAAAATGAAGATGTATCGTTGGAAACCGGAAGGTGGAGTTCCTGATGTATTGGAAATCCCCGCCGAGGAAATGGATAAGGCGATGGAGTTGCATCAAGCCTTGGTGGAAGCCGCCGCTGAGAACGATGATACTTTGATGGAGAAATTCTTTGAGGAAGGTGCCTTGAGCGAGGATGATATGCGTGCCGGTATCCGTGCGGGCTTGGTTACTCGCGGTATGTTCCCGGTATTCTGCGTATGTGCCGGTCGTGATATGTGTGTTCGTCGTACGTTGGAGTTCTTGGGTAACGTGGTTCCTTGTACCGACAAGATGCCTCGTCTGATTACTACGGAAGGCGTAGAGGTGACTCCGGACTCGAATGGTCCTACTAGCTTGTTCTTCTTCAAGACTACCGTGGAACCTCATATTGGTCAGGTTTCCTATTTTAAAGTGATATCAGGAAAAGTAAAAGAAGGTGACGATTTGATGAATGCCGATCGTGGTTCCAAGGAGCGTATCGCACAGTTATTTGCGGTAGCCGGACAAACTCGTACCCCGGTTACGGAAATGGTGGCGGGTGATATTGGAGCGACCGTTAAGTTAAAGGATGTTCGCCGTGGTAATACATTGAACGGAAAGGGTTGTGATTATCGTTTCGACTTCATTAAATATCCGGATCCGAAATATCGTCGTGCTATCAAGCCGGTGAATGAGGCTGACGCCGAGAAGATGATGGAAATCTTGATACGTATGCGTGAGGAAGACCCGACATGGGTAATCGAGCAGTCCAAGGAATTGAAGCAGACAATCGTTTCCGGTCAAGGTGAGTTCCATCTTCGTACATTGAAATGGAGAATCGAGAATAATGATAAATTGCCGATCGAATATCTGGAGCCGAAGATCCCGTATCGTGAGACGATTACGAAAGCGGCCCGTGCGGATTACCGCCATAAGAAACAATCTGGTGGCGCAGGCCAGTTCGGTGAAGTTCACTTGATTATCGAGCCTTATTATGAAGGTATGCCTGCTCCGGATACCTACCGTTTCGGCGGACAGGAGTATAAGATGAATGTTCGTGATACTCAGATAATTGATTTGGATTGGGGTGGTAAAGTCGTGTTCGTAAACTGTATCGTTGGTGGTGCTATCGACGCTCGTTTCTTGCCGGCTATCCTAAAAGGTATCATGGCTCGTATGGAGCAAGGGCCGTTGACGGGTTCGTATGCTCGCGATGTGCGTATTTGCGTATACGATGGTAAGATGCACCCGGTAGACAGTAATGAAATCTCTTTCATGCTTGCCGGACGCAATGCGTTCAGTACCGCTTTCAAGGAGGCTGGCCCTAAGATCTTGGAGCCTGTTTACGATGTCGAGGTTTCCGTTCCTGCTGATTATCTGGGAGATGTGATGAGTGACTTGCAAGGACGCCGTGCCTTGATTATGGGTATGAATAGCGAGAAGGGATTTGAGAAACTATTGGCGAAAGTTCCTTTGAAAGAGATGTCTAACTATTCTACTTCACTAAGCTCCATTACGGGCGGACGTGCTTCCTTTACGATGAAGTTCGCTAGTTACGAGTTAGTTCCTGCCGATGTACAAGAGAAGTTGTTAAAGGCTTACGAGGCTACTCAATCAGAAGAATAGGTAAAGTAAAATGTCATCATAATTTTTTAATATTTAAAGTTAAACGAGAAAAGGCCGGCTTTGTGAAGAGCTGGCCTTTTTGTTATGTCTTTTTCATTAGGTTGTCGTGAACTTGTAATACCGAAAGTGTTCTTTTGTATCATCTTAAACAAGGAAAAGATGATATTAAGAAAGTACTATCCGACTATTGTCCTCTCTGACATCCATTTGGGATCGGAACATTCCCGGACGGAGGAGGTCACCCGTTTTCTCAAGCACGTAGATTGCGATCGATTGATTTTGAATGGTGATATCATCGATGGCTGGCAATTGAAGAAATCCGGTAAACGCTGGAAACAAAAGCATACCGATTTCTTTAAGGTATTGATGAAGATGATGGAGAAAAGGGGTACGGAGATTATCTATGTAGTGGGGAACCATGATGATTTTCTCGATAGCTTGGCTCCTTTTAAGTTCTCCAATATATCGATCGTAAAGGATTATTTACTGAAGACGAGACAAGGAAAACGCTATTTCGTGACACATGGCGATATTTTCGATACGGTTACGACCCATATGCGTTGGCTTGCCATGCTCGGGGATGTGGGATATACTTTTTTATTGTGGTTGAATAAGGTTTACAATCATCGTAGAGAGCGGCAAGGAAAACCTTATTTCTCTTTATCCCAAGAGGTGAAACACCGGGTGAAAAGTGCGGTCTCTTATATCTCGGAGTTTGAGAAAGAGCTGGTACGCTTAGCGGAGGCCAAGCATTTGGATGGGATTATTTGCGGCCATATTCATCAAGCGGCGAGCGTATGGTATGGTAATGTGCATTATCTAAATTCCGGCGATTGGGTGGAAAGCATGACCGCTCTCGTGGAGGATGAACAAGGAGAGTGGGATATTGTTACATATAATAATGTACAACTATATGCGGATGCCGTATGAAAATTCTGTTTATCATACAAGGTGAGGGACGTGGGCACTTGACCCAAGCGTTATCCTTACGCCAGAAATTGATGGCCGAAGGGCATGAGATCGTTGGTGTGTTGGTAGGAAAAAGCCCGGCCCGCCGTTTGCCGGATTTCTTCTTGAATAAGATACAATCGCCGGTATATCCGTTTGAGAGTCCGAATTTTTTACCGACGGCTAAGAATAAACAAGTGAGTTTGATGCGTAGCGTATTATATAATGTATTGCGTCTGCATAAATACATGGGAAGTATCCGTTATATCGACCGGATGATTCGGCAGACGGATGCGGATGTTGTCGTGAACTTCTACGAGCTATTGACGGGGCTGACTTACTTGATTCTCCGTCCGAAAGCAACGATGGTATGTATCGCCCATCAATATCTATTCTTGCATCCGGACTTCGTTTTCCCGAAGCAGAGCACATTGTCGTTGGCATCGCTACGATTTTTTACGAGATTAACGGCGATAGGCTCCGTCAAAAAATTAGCCTTGTCTTTCCGGAAGATGCGCGAGGCGCCGTTGGGAGGAATAGTCGTGGTTCCTCCTTTATTAAGGCAAGAAGTCTTGGATGCGGTTCCCTCGAACGGCAGTTATTTGCATGGTTATTTGTTGAATAGCGGGTTTAGTGAGGAGATCCGTTCTTGGCATTCCCGTCATCCTTCGGTTCCGATGCATTTCTTTTGGGATAAGAAAGATCAGCGAGCCGAGGTGAAAATAGACGATTGCCTTTCTTTCCATCAGCTGGATGATACGTTGTTTCTACGTTATATGTCGGGGGCGAAGGCTTATGCTACGACCGCCGGGTTCGAATCCGTATGTGAGGCGATGTATCTGAATAAACCTGTATTGATGGTTCCTACACATATTGAGCAAGCTTGCAATGCTTACGATGCCTCTTTGTCTGGCGCAGGCGTTGTCGCTGATTGTTTTGATCTGGACGTGTTATTATCCATTTCGGAAAGTCATGTGGAGAATCCGGTCTTCCGGCATTGGGTGAAACAGGCGGATTGGCTTATTCTTCGTGAGTTCCGTGAGGATTTGTTGCGTGAGGAACATCCGGTAACGAGCCTAGGGAGGATTACGACAAATTGGGTGGCGCGTCTGGGGAGATTCCTGCCTATCTAGGAACTTATAGCAGTACCGTGCTGTAGATGCAGGTGTGCCATGCTGATGGCACAGGCGTGCCACACTGATGGCACAAGCGTTTCATCAGCATGGCACAGATGTCTTATTTATTCAGCGCTTGCTCAATATCGGCGATGATATCATCGGCGCTCTCAATACCTACAGAGAAGCGGATTAAGTCCGGAGCTACGCCAGCCTCTATCAATTGCTCGTCGCTCAACTGGCGGTGCGTATGACTGGCCGGGTGAAGCACGCAAGTACGGGCATCCGCTACGTGAGTTACGATAGCGGCGAGTTTCAAGCTATCCATAAACTTGATCGCCACCTCACGTCCACCTTTCAATCCGAAGGATAATACACCGCAAGAGCCATTCGGTAGATACTTCTTGGCGAGTTCATGGTACGGATTGCCTTCCAATTCCGGATAATGAACCCAAGCTACCTTATCACATTTCTGTAGCCACTGCGCTACCGCCAAGGCGTTTTTGCAATGCTGCGGTACACGAAGATGCAAGGTCTCCAATCCCAGATTCAATAGGAATGCGTTTTGCGGGGATTGGATCGCTCCGAGGTCACGCATCAGTTGGCTAGTCGCTTTCGTGATGAACGCTAATTTCCCGAATGCCTTGGTATAGGTCAATCCGTGGTAAGAAGGGTCCGGTTGGCAAAGTCCCGGGAACTTCTCGGCATGCGCCTCCCAGTCGAAATTGCCGCTATCCACGATACAACCACCCACGCTCGTGGCATGGCCATCCATATATTTAGTCGTGGAGTGCGTAACGATATCCGCTCCCCATTCGAACGGACGGCAATTGATCGGCGTGGCGAACGTATTATCGACGATCAAGGGTACGCCATGATTATGGGCGATGCGGGCAAACTTCTCCACATCCAATACCATAACGCCCGGATTGGAGATCATCTCGCCAAACATCGCCTTCGTATTCGGGCGGAAAGCCTTGGAGATCTCTTCCTCACTCGCATCTTGATCTACGAACGTGCATTCGATTCCCAGCTTCTTCAAGGTAACGGCCAGTAGATTATAAGTACCTCCATAAATGTTGGTAGCGCTTACGATATGATCGCCAGCCTCGCAAATATTGAAGAAAGCGAAAAAGCTAGCGGCCTGTCCGGATGAGGTCAGCATGGCGGCCACGCCACCTTCCAACGCCGCGATCTTGGCGGCTACAGCCTCGTTTGTCGGGTTTTGAAGGCGGGTATAGAAATAGCCGCTTTCCTCCAAATCGAACAATTTAGCCATCTGCTCGCTCGTCTCATACTTGAATGTCGTGCTTTGATAGATCGGGAGGACACGGGGTTCTCCTTTCTTGGGTTGCCAACCGGCCTGTACGCACAGGGTTTCCGGTTTGAATTTGTTATCCATATAGGTTGTTTTTTTAATTGAATGTCATTTTAATCGCGAATGTACGGAAAATCGGTAAGAATTGTTCCGCTTACAAGATCTTCTTCTGTAAGATACTGAACCAAATGAAAGCGACGACACCTTTTAGCATGCTGGAAAGGCTGATCGCCCACCAAACACCCGTAATACCCAGTCCCGCTGCCGCTAGCCCGATGGCCAAAGGTATGCGTAAGGTGTTACACGAAATGCTGATGATCGCCGGCGGAACCGTTCGGCCGGTACCGTAGAACATGCCTTGCGTGGTAATCTCCAGCATCATGAAGATCATCGAATATCCGTCGATCCGGAGAAATATACCACCGGCCTCATAAGCGGCTTGCTCCGGCACGATCAGCGAGAAGACCTCGCTACCGTAAAAGACGAATAACAACGTGCAGAGTACACCGATGATAGAAGTCATTTTAAGCGTCGTATGATAAGCGGTCAAGATACGTTCTTTCTTGCGTGCGGCGTAGTTCTGGGCGGTGAAAGCGGAGAGGGCCGTACTGAAGCCTTGTGAGGTGTTCCATGCGATCGCCTCCATTTGTCCGCCTGCCGTAAGCGTCATCAAACCGATATGCCCTCCGTAGGTGGAAGCTGTACGAGCCATAAAAAGATTGATGATCGCGAAGAATGTATTTAATAACGCTACCGGCAGGCCCAATTGGAAGATCCGCTTGGTGTAGCGTTCCTTTAAACGGACAAAGAAAGGGAATCCCCCGAACAATTTATTGCGGCATTTTAGCTGATAGACGAATAGTCCGCAAACCACCGCTTGGGAGATCCACGTAGCCCAAGCCGCGCCCGCCGTGCCCAAATGGAAGCCGAGTATAAATAAAGGATCTAGCACCATATTCAGTAAAAGACCTGTTCCGCTGATATAAAATGGAATCTTACTCAATCCCGCCGCATTATGAATCCCGGTAAACGCCGCCGAGAGGAAGATAAATGGGAATGCGGAAGCGACGATTCTCAAATATTCCACGGCGTTCAACGCGATCGGTTCCTCCAGTTTGTAGAAGCCGATAATCGGATGAGCGAGGACGAATAGCAAGAATCCCCAACAAAGCGAGAGGATCAAGGCGATCGTTAGGTTATGGGAAGCGAATCCTCGGGCATCTTCCACGTTTTGCGCCCCGATACTTTGCCCGACACTCACCTCCGAGCCTACTTTATTCAAGTAAGAGATCGAGTTCGTCATCCAAGTAAGGATACCAACGGCGCCGATAGCGGCTACGGCCTCGCTTCCCAATCGGCCTACCCAAGCCATGTCGGTGATGCTATAGGCCATTTGGATAAATGAGGTACCCATGATCGGCATCGCCAGATTGAATAGTTGCCGGGAGATGACCCCTTCGGTCAGATTTTTTGTTCCTTGCATGATCGTTTGTTTAAATGTGCGCGAAAGTAGAAATAATTTTGCTACCTTTAGCGACGTTAATCTTAAAGAATAGTATGATGATAACGAGACGGAATTTTTTGAAAGCGGGTGCCGCTGTGGCTGCACTGAGTGTAGTACCGAATGGCTTTGCCTCTATCTTGGCTAAAAAAGAGAAAGCAATAGGTGTACAGTTGTATAGTGTCCGGGACGACTTGAAGACGGATTTTGACGGTACGATGAAGGCTTTGGTGGATATCGGTTATAAACGGATGGAAGCCGCCGGTTACCGGGATGGCAAATTCTACGGGAAATCCCCGGCCGAGATGAAGAAATATCTGGCGGATCTGGGTGCCCGTATGGTAGGTTCCCATACCGGAAGCGGTTTGCTGGCGGAGGGTGATACCAAGGGATGGGACTTCTGGAAAAAGAATGCCGCCGATACGGCAGAGGTAGGCTGTAAATGGATTGTTCAGGCGGGTTATCCCTCCAAAGATATCAAGAGCCTTTCGGACGTGAAGCGTTTAGCGGATCAATTTAATAAATGTGGTGAGATCGCGAAGGCGAATGGGTTGCGTTTCGCTTTCCATAACCATGTGGATGAATTCCATGAGCTGGAAGGGAAGATCCCGTTCGACGTGATGATCGAGAATACGGACAAAGGGCTGGTTACTTTCCAGATCGATACGGCTCAATTAGTGTATGGCGGTTTTAAATGTCATGATTACGTGAACCGTTATCCCGGTCGTTTCGCCAACTGGCACTTGAAAGATGCGAACGCGGATGGAAAGGGCAGCACGGAGATGGGCGCCGGAATCGTAGACTTCAAATCCTTATTCGCTGTGGCGGAGAAAGCCGGATTAGAGGATTACTTCATTGAGCAAGAGCGTTATAATATGACACCGCTGCAAGCGATGAAACATGATTATGACTTCTTGATGAATGCTTCTTATGTGAAGTGGTAAACGGGAGTATAGGCGTAGCCTTATGCCAGTATCGGTATAAGGCTGCGCCTATATCAGTGTGAGGCTATGCCGATACTGGCGCAAGGCAACGCCAGTATTGGTGTTTTTTATCGGATAAACAGGAGTTCCCTATACTTCGGCAACGGCCACATCTGGTTGTCCACCATCAGTTCCAGATCATCGATATGGTCACGGATCTCATCCAAATAAGGGGCTACCGAGTCGTGGTAAGCGATCGCCTTTTCCCGCATATCGGTCAAGCGGTTCGCTTTCTTGCGGGCCTCTACCATCTCATCCACTTTCTTGGTCACGGCACAGATATGTCCGGCTATCTTACGAACCAAGCGACGGGGTTCTTCCGACATATCGCGGAATTCCGGGTCATCGCCGAATGTCTCTTTCAACTTCGCTATATTATCCAGCAATACGCTCTGGTAGCGAACGGCTACCGGGATGATATGGTTCAAGGATAAATCCCCTAATACCCGAGCCTCGATCTGTACCTTTTTGATATAGACTTCCCATTTTACCTCATTACGCGCTTCCAATTCTTTCTGGGTAAGTACGCCGGTAGACGTGAACATCTCGATCGACTCCGGTTTAAGATAAGCGTCATATTGCAAGGGAACACTGTTTTGGCAATCCAGACCTCGCTTGGCAGCTTCCTCTTTCCATTCGTCCGAATAACCGTTTCCATCGAAGCGGATCGGCTTAGATTCCTTGATATAGGCTTTCAGCACCTTGAAGATCGCTACTTCCTTGCTTTTTCCTTCCGCTTGCAAAGCCTCTACGTCCTTCTTGAATTGTTGCAATTGATAGGCTACGGCGGAGTTCAACGCTAACATGGCCGATCCGCAGTTCACGGAAGAGCCCGGGGCACGGAACTCAAAACGGTTTCCGGTGAAGGCGAAAGGAGAGGTACGGTTACGATCCGTATTGTCCAACAGCAGTTCGGGGATCTGCCCGAAGCCAAGATGCAAGCCCTTTTTATCGTCTACCTCGATAGCGTCCTCGATAGAGCTATTCTCGAACTTATCCAAGATATCACTGATTTGCGTTCCGAGGAAAGTGGAGATGATAGCGGGAGGTGCCTCGTTCGCGCCTAGGCGGTGTGCGTTCGTGGCGGAAGCGATACTCGCTTTTAATAAAGCGTTGTATTTATAAACGGCCATGATGGTGTTTACCACGAAAGTGATGAAGCGTAGGTTGTCCTCACGGTCTTTACCCGGAGAGAATAAGTTTACACCCTTGTCTGTTCCCATAGACCAGTTACAGTGTTTACCGGAACCGTTTACCCCGTTAAATGGCTTCTCGTGCAATAATACACGGAAATTATGACGGCGGGAGACACGTTTCATGACCGACATCAATAATTGGTTATGGTCGTTGGCTAGGTTACATTCCTCGTAAATAGGAGCTAGCTCGAACTGGTTGGGGGCTACTTCGTTATGGCGGGTCTTTACCGGGATACCTAGTTTATAGCATTCGGTTTCCAAGTCTTTCATGAATTCTTGTACACGAGAGGGGATAGCGCCAAAATAATGGTCGTCTAATTGTTGGTTCTTTGCGCTCTCATGTCCTAGCAAGGTACGCTCGGTCAGTGAGAGATCCGGACGAGCGGAATACAAGTCCTCGTCAACAAGGAAATATTCCTGTTCCCAACCAAGGTAAGTAATTATCTTATTGACATCCTCATCGAAATACCGATATACGTCCTTGGCGGCCTCTCCCAATACTTCGATAGAGCGGATCAGCGGGGTCTTATAATCCAGCGCTTCACCGGTATAAGCGATAAATACGGTTGGGATACAAAGTGTGTCATCTACGATAAAAGCGGGAGAGGAAGGGTCCCAAGCGGAGTAGCCGCGGGCCTCGAAGGTATTGCGAAGTCCACCGTTCGGGAAACTGGAAGCGTCCGGTTCTTGCTGGACGAGCAACTTGCCGCTGAACTCCTCGATCATGCCGCCGTTGCCATCGTGTTCTACAAAAGCGTCGTGCTTCTCGGCGGTGCCATCGGTAAGCGGTTGAAACCAGTGGGTGTAATGAGTGACTCCTTTTTCCAGTGCCCACATACGCATGCCGGCTGCCACATGATTGGCGATTTCCCGGTCGATAGGTGTGCCATTGTCAATGGCGTGGGTCAAGGCTTTGTACGTTTCCTTGGAGAGATATTTTTGCATCGCCTTCCGGTTGAAGACATTCTCGCCATAGTACTCAGATACTTTGTGTTCGGGAGTAACGGCTTCCACGGCCTTTCGGTTGGATGCCTTCTCCACAGCATTAAAGCGTGAGATTGACATTGTTGAATTGTTTTATGTTTTTACGACGCAAAAATACAAAACAGTTGACAATTGACAGTTGGCAATTGACAATTATTTAGTTTTCTCTATTAATTTGTCAATTTACTTCTCTAACTGTCAATTGCCAACTACTAACGGTCAACTATTAAAACAAACTCCAAGCCACCGTCAATCCCGCCATCACGATCGCTACCATGCTCATCAGCTTGATAAGGATATTCAAACTCGGGCCGGAAGTGTCTTTGAACGGATCGCCAACCGTATCGCCGACAACGGTTGCCTTATGCGCCTCGCTACCCTTGCCGCCGTGGTTTCCTTCCTCGATGAATTTCTTCGCGTTATCCCATGCTCCTCCGGCGTTCGCCATGAATACGGCTAATACGAAGCCCGTGCTTAATCCACCGATCAATAATCCGACAACACCCGTCACACCAAATATGAGTCCGGTTAAGATGGGGGCGATAATAGCTAAAACGGAGGGAAGTACCATTTCGTGTTGCGCTCCTTTCGTCGAGATCTCAACGCAACGGGCATAATCCGGTTGTGCCTCTCCAGTCAGAATACCCTTGATTTCCTTGAACTGACGGCGAACTTCTTCCACCATGTGCCCGGCCGCACGCCCTACAGCATTCATCGTAAGGCCACAGAACATGAATGCCATCATGGAACCTAGGAACATTCCGGCTAAAACCTTAGGATTCATTAAGGTAACATCATAATATACCATAAAGTCCGAGAATGAGGCTTTAGATATTTCGATACTCCTGCCATCGGTAAAGTTCAGGACGGTCTCTCCTAAACGGAGCAAACCGATCTTGATCTCTTCTACATAAGAGGCCAACAGAGCCAAGCCGGTTAACGCGGCGGAACCGATAGCGAAACCTTTACCTGTAGCGGCAGTCGTATTTCCTAATGAATCCAATGCGTCTGTACGCTTGCGGACTTCTTTCCCTAGGTTACACATCTCGGCGTTGCCTCCGGCATTATCCGCTATGGGACCGTAAGCGTCTGTAGCCAACGTAATACCTAAGGTCGATAGCATACCTACGGCAGCTATACCGATTCCGTATAATCCCATGCCCACGTTCGTGAAGTCGAATCCGGAGGCGAACAAGAAGGAACAAATAATACCGACCACGACGGCAAGTACCGGGATGGCCGTAGAGAGCATCCCCAGTCCGAGACCGGAGATAATAACCGTTGCCGGTCCAGTCAGTCCCGCTTCGGAGACGAGCCGGGTCGGTTTATAGGATTGGGAGGTATAATATTCCGTCGCCTGCCCGATCACGATTCCGACTAGCAGACCTACGATCACGGAACAACCGATCCAGAACCAATTCTCCATGCCTAATACATAAAGAATCCCGAACGTGGAGATAGCGATCAATACGGAACTCAAGTTCGTTCCTATGGCTAAGGCTTTCAATAGTTGCTTGATCGTCGCGTTCTCATTCGTACGGACGGCGAAAATACCAATAATAGATAAAATGATACCGACAGCAGCGATAAGCATTGGGGCGACAACCGCCTTATATTGTAATTCTACGCTTCCGGAAGAAACGAACGCGGCGGCTCCCAATGCGGCGGTCGCTAGGATGGAACCGCAATAAGATTCATATAGGTCGGCTCCCATACCGGCGACGTCACCTACATTGTCGCCTACGTTATCGGCGATTGTCGCCGGGTTACGAGGATCATCCTCCGGGATCCCAGCCTCAACTTTACCTACTAAATCCGCTCCGACATCGGCGGCTTTCGTATAGATTCCTCCTCCCACACGTGCGAACAAGGCTTGCGTGGAGGCACCCATTCCGAATGTAAGCATGGTTGTCGTGATAATGGTGAGTTTATGGGTCGGGTCCAAAGCCTCGTCTGGGATGAAAGCATTTAACAGGATATACCAGAATGAGATATCCAGCAATCCAAGTCCTACAACGACTAAGCCCATGACCGCCCCGCTTCGAAAAGCGACTTGTAAGCCTTTGTTCAAGGAAGTGCGGGCTGCGTTCGCCGTACGGGCCGAGGCATAAGTCGCTGTCTTCATGCCTAAGAAACCCGCTAATCCGGAAAAGAAACCTCCTGTCAGGAAGGCGATCGGGACCCATTCGTTTTGCACATGGAAGCCATAGGCCATAATAGAGAATAAGATTACTAGGACAACGAAAACCGAGGCGACTACTTTGTATTGCTGTTTCAGATACGACATCGCCCCTTCACGCACAAAGGAGGCGATCTTTTTCATCAACTCAGTTCCTTCACTCTCTTTCATCATTTGCCTGAAGAAGAACCAGGCAAATGCTAGCGCTAGGACAGACGCTAACGGAATAATCCAGAAAATACTCGTAATCATAACATGGTAGATTTAATGTTATACTTAAGAAAACAATGTGACAACACCTTTGCTTTCCGTGTAAATGTAGCAAAAATAAAAGAGGATGGAAACTTTTTCCCTAATAATAATGTTTCTAATTAAAAAAAACAGCATATTTGTTACCAGATTAAGAGACAAGAAATAAATGGCAGAAGAGACAAACCATAAACCCTATAGGTTGGGCTTGGCGCTTAGCGGAGGCGGAGCGAAAGGTTTTGCGCATATCGGAGTATTCCGGATGATGGAGGAATGCGGGCTGAAGCCGGATATCATAGCCGGTACCAGTGTCGGATCCTTAATGGGCACTTTGTTTGCCGATGGCTATTCGGCGGCGGAGATCCAAGAGCTTTTTACCGGACGTGAGTTCTCGGAATTCGCCCAGTTGCAGATTCCTAAGGCGGGTTTGTTCGATAGTAAGCGCTTTCGTTATTTCTTGAGGCGACACTTGCGGACCAAGAACATCGAGGACTTGCAGATTCCGATGGTGATTGTCGCGACTGATTTGGATAATGGCGAAAGCCATGAATTTAGGAGTGGTCCTATTGTTGAGGCGGTGACAGCTTCTTGTAGTATCCCGATTATTTTCAGTCCTGTAGTCATCAATGGCGTTCATTATGTGGATGGAGGATTATTTCACAACTTTCCGGTCTCCATCATCCGTGAGGAATGTGAGCGTATTATCGGGGTGAACGTAAGCCCGTTGATCCCGCAAAAATATAAGCAGACCATATTCCATATCGCCGAGCGCTCTTATCATTATATGTTCCGGGCAAATACGCTGGAGGATCGAGAGATGTGTGATGTCTTAATAGAGGCGGAGGAGTTTGGCTTATATAAGACATTCGATCTTGAGAATGTAGACGTGATTTGTAATATTGGCTATTCCGCCGCCGCCCGTTGCTTTGAGAAAGTGTTGGATGAGAATAAATATGAAACCTTGGTGAAAGCGATCGCGGCAAGAAAGAAAGGCCTGATGCCGTGACAAATCGTCTGTCTGGACAAAGCGCTTTCCCACAAAAACTTTATATATAGATGAACGCAATGGAACAAAAAAACAAGATGGTAATTTATCAGGTATTCCCGCGTTGGTTTGGGAATCTGCGACCATCTCCTGTAATGAATGGTAGTTTAGCCGAGAATGGAGTGGGTAAGTTTTCGGCTTTTACTCCTTTGGCTTTATCCAAAATCAAAGAACTAGGTGTTACTCATGTATGGTATACAGGGGTGATAGAGCACGCTACAAAAACCGATTACACCATGTTTGGCATCCGGAAAGACCATTCTGCCGTAGTAAAAGGTAAGGCCGGATCTCCATATGCTATAAAAGATTACTATGATATAGATCCGGATTTGGCGGATAATATCCAGAACCGTATGAGTGAGTTCGAGGATTTGGTGAAACGTACGCATGAGGCTGGGATGAAGGTTATTATCGATTTTGTACCCAACCATGTGGCACGTCAATATTTCTCGGACGCACGGGAACCTTTCGTGGAGGACTTAGGTCAAACGGATAATGTGTCCAAGGCTTTTGATGTGAATAATAACTTTTATTATCTTCCGGGACAGACCTTGACGCTTCGTTTTGATCCGCAGCGTGAGGAGGATTTTGCCTATAGTGAGTTTCCGGCGAAGGTGACCGGTAACAATCATTTCGATGCCTATCCAAGCCAGAACGATTGGTATGAAACGGTGAAGCTGAACTACGGCGTGGATTATATGCACGGTGGTGCTTGCCATTTCAATACCATTCCCAATACGTGGGAGAAAATGTTGGAGATCTTGTTGTTCTGGGCTGATAAGGGGGTGGATGGTTTTCGTTGTGATATGGCTGAGATGGTCCCGGTAGAGTTTTGGAACTGGGTGATTCCTCAGGTGAAGAAGGTGCGTGATGTGATCTTTATAGCGGAGGTGTATAATCCGGATGAGTATAGGAATTATATTTATACGGGACACTTTGATTATTTGTATGACAAGGTTGGTCTTTATGATACGGTTCGTGCGGTGATGTGCGGACAGGCTCCGGCTAGTAATATATCGCATTGTTGGCAATCGTTGGAGGGAATCCAGAAAAATATGTTGAATTTCTTGGAGAATCACGATGAACAGCGTGTCGCTTCTGATTTTTTTGCGGGGGATGCTCGTCCGGGTATTCCGGGCATGATTGTCTCCGCTGCCATGAATACGAATCCGGTTATGATCTATAGTGGTCAGGAACTTGGCGAAAGAGGAATGGACGCGGAAGGTTTCAGTGGACGTGATGGCCGTACGACCATCTTCGATTATTGGAGCGTCGAGAGTTTGCGAAACTGGAATAATAATGGACTCTTTGATGGGGCTAAATTAACGCCGGCAGAACGCTCGTTGCGTGAGATGTACGCTAAGTTATTGAATGTGGTACGATCCGAGCCGGTTATTGTCGAGGGAGCGTTTTATGATTTGATGTACGCGAACTCCGGTAATCCTTATTTCAATCCGAACCGTCAGTATGCGTTCTTGCGCAAATGGAAGAACGAGGTACTTCTGGTTGTCGTGAATTTCGACCGTGCCGACCAATGTGTATGGGTAAATATCCCGGTCGAGGCATTCAAGGCTCTTGATTTTGAGGATAACAAACCGGCTGAATTGACCGACTTGTTAACCGGGGAAACGACTATCAGTACGCTAACAGACGCTTATCCTTATCAAGTGAAACTCCCTGCTTATTCCGGTAAGATGCTAAAGTTCTCTTTTCTCCATAAATAAGAGCTTTCTTGAAAAGTTTAGGTGTGCTGTATAGATAATTCGTTGGTGGAGTTAGGTGGTTGATACGGGACATCTAGCTTCATCGGGCAAGTAACTTAAGTGAAATGGCAAAGTAACTTAACATACTTGCCCGATGAAGCTAGATGACTTTTTTCTTTGATTTAAATGAAAAGAAGGGAAGCCATATAATAAATGCCAGCCGCTAAAAGCCCACTTACCGGGATCGTAAGAACCCATGCGGTCATCAAGCTTTGAGTTACTCCCCAACGAACGGCTGAAAGACGTTTGGTCGTACCAACTCCGATAATAGCCCCTGTAATCGTATGCGTGGTACTCCACTATCAGAGATGGGGCGTGGGTTATAGATGGTGATACGTTTGGCGGAACTTTATCTCTGTTTCCGTGCTTTTAGTTTTGCCCGTACTACCTCTATTACGGCAGGAAGTATGGATATGAATATAATTGCTATGATCAATACCTTGAGGTTCTGCTGTACGAAAGGAAGATCTCCGAAAAAGTATCCCGTATAGCAGAAAAGCAGTACCCAGAAAGCGCCGCCTATCAGGTTGTAGATCATGAAATAGTAATAGTGCATTTTACCCATTCCGGCTACAAAGGGAGCGAAAGTACGGACAATCGGTACGAATCGGGCGATGATTATGGTTTTGCCTCCATATTTTTTGTAGAACTCATGCGTTTTGTCCAAATGGCTTTTCTTGAATATCTTGGAGTTGGGATTGTTAAATAGTTTACGACCGAAAAAATGACCTATCATATAATTACAGGAGTCTCCCAATACTGCCGCCACGAATAATATCAAGGCTAAGAGATTTATCTCTAAAGGCATACCGGGTAACGCTGTTATCGCTCCGGCGACGAACAAGAGGGAATCCCCGGGCAAGAATGGGGTGGCTACCAATCCCGTTTCACAAAAAATGATTAGGAATAATATCGCGTAGGCCCAAGTATGATATTCTTGTACGATCTCGATCATATGCTGATCGATATGTAAGATGAAGTCTAATAAAAATTCCATTTTAGATTGATTATTAATTGATAAGAACTATCCTATATAACCCAATAAGAAAACAAAATAGATGTTTATTCTGTTCCCTTTGAGAAATCTAGAAAATAAGAATAGTGAGAAAGCAGACATTAAAGTGCTATCTTCTACTTTTTTGATGGAAATAAGGGGGAAAGAGAGTTTAAATGAGAATACGTCTTAGGGTATAGATATAGTACCCATAGGAGAATTTAAGGGGATTTATACAAAATGAAATGAATGTTTGTCTTTCTTTAGGATATTGAGTTTTTATAAACCGTACGATCCTTTCCGCGGATGAGGATAGGTTTGTCCTTGAGTTTTTTGATGTGGAGGTGCTGCGGAATAGTGAAGAAGCCTTGATATAGCCATCTTCCATCTTATAGCTTTGTTTTCCGTTGTATAGCTTTTTTTCGTATCGTTCGATATCTGTTTGGGGGATATTGTATTCCGTCTTGTCTTCATTCGGAGAGTACATGGTGTAAATATCCTTGTATTTCTGTTGGTTCTCGGGAGTTGATGAAGAACCCGAAGTCAGAAATACACTTACCAATACGAAGAAATAGAGTAAATACTTCATCATTGCGGTTGCAAATATAGAAAGTTTTCCAAATATAAAGAGGTTATTGTAAATAAGTTTTGTACTTTTGCGGCACAATTCAAATCTATTCACTTTAAGATAAATATTCGGAATAATGAGTGCACAAACTCCTTTCTTGGTGTTTTCGGGAACGAACTCCCGGTATCTTGCAGAGAAAATTTGCAACAGTTTAGGTTGTCCTCTGGGACAGATGAATATCCAGCACTTTGCCGATGGTGAGTTCTCTGTTTCTTATGAAGAGTCTATCCGCGGTAGAGATGTATTCTTAGTACAATCTACATTCCCTAATTCAGACAATCTGATGGAGTTGCTTCTGATGATTGATGCGGCTAAACGTGCTTCCGCACATTCAATCATTGCTGTAGTCCCTTACTTCGGTTGGGCTCGTCAGGATAGAAAGGATAAGCCTCGTGTTTCTATTGGCGCTAAGTTGATCGCTGATATGTTGAGCACGGCAGGTATCAATCGTTTGATTACGATGGACCTTCATGCGGATCAGATCCAAGGATTTTTCAATGTTCCGGTGGATCACTTATATGCTTCTTCCGTATTCTTGGACTATATCAAGACGTCTTTACCTTTGGATAACTTGTGTATCGCAACTCCGGATGTTGGTGGTACGAAACGTGCCAGCAGCTATTCTAAGTATTTAGGCTTGCCGATGGTCATTTGCCACAAATCTCGTTTGCGTGCCAATGAGGTGGCCGAGATGCGTATTATCGGTGATGTGACGGGCTTGGATGTCCTTTTGGTTGATGACATGGTGGATACGGCCGGAACAATTACGAAAGCCGCGAACTTGATGTTGGAGAATGGTGCGAAGTCTGTTCGTGCTATCGCCAGCCACGCTGTGATGTCTGATCCGGCTTCTACTCGTGTAGATCAGTCCGCTTTAACGGAAATGATCTTTACGGATTCTATTCCTTACGCTAAGAAATGCGAGAAAGTAAAGGTGTTATCTGTTGCTGACATGTTTGCAGAGGCGATCCGTCGTGTATGTAGTGGTGAGTCTATCAGCTCTTTATATGCTATTTAATAGAATAAGATAGAAAAATAAAAACGGTCGCTTCCTTTTGGAGGCGACCGTTTTTTATTTAGAATAAATCTGAATATGTGTTACTTGGTCTCATCAATAATCATGCCGCTGCCCAGACATAAGTGATGGTCTTTGTCGTAGATTACACTGTATTGGCCAGGAGCGATACCTTGAATCTTTTCGTCGGATTCTACACGATATAGATCTCCGATACGACGGATGTAGCCATGCGTAAATTCCGGGGTATGACGGATCTTGAAAGTGATTTCTTTCTCACCCTCAAATTCTCCCCATGGATCTTCCGTGATGAAATCGAAGCCTTGCATATTGATCACCTTACCATATTGCGTTTCCGGGTCGTAGCCGTTGGAGACATAAATGATATTTCGTTTAATGTCTTTTTGGATAACGAACCAAGGGCCGCCACTTAATCCCAATCCCTTACGTTGGCCGATCGTATGGAACCAATATCCATTGTGTTTACCCAAGACCTTACCCGTCTCTAGTTCCACGATTTTTCCCGGGCGTTTCCCTAAATAACGCTCTATAAAGTCGTTATAGTTAATCTTGCCTAAGAAGCAAATGCCTTGGCTATCCTTACGCTTGGCGCTCGGCAATTTCTGGGCCTCGGCGATGGCACGTACCTCACTTTTCATTAAATGCCCGATCGGAAACATGAGTTTCTGTATCTGTAGGCGGGTGATTTGCCCTAAGAAATCAGTCTGATCTTTTACCGGGTCCTTGGCGGTAGAAAGCCATATCTTGCCGTCTATCTCCGTGGTCGTGGCATAATGACCGGTAGCGATCTTATCGAAATCCTTGCCCCATTTTTCCTCGAAACAACCGAACTTGATATATTTATTACACATCATATCCGGGTTAGGGGTAAGACCGCGTTTGACAGATTCGATCGTATAGCTTACCACCCGATCCCAATACTCGTCGTGTAAGGAGACGATCTCGAACCGGCATCCATACTTGCGGGCGATATATGAGGTGATCTCGATATCCTCTTCCGCCGGGCAATCGATATAGCCATCCTTGTCTTCCATACCGATACGGATATAGAAGATGGTCGGATCGTATCCTGCCTCTTTGAGTTGATGCACTACGACAGAGCTGTCTACTCCTCCTGAAACTAATGCCGCTATTTCCATTCTCTTTTTTGTCTTTGCTTTTGAACTTACAAAAGTAGAGAAAAAATCTCAAACCTTTGATATTGACTGTATATTCTCTATCTTTGCGGTTGGCCCTTATTGGAATGCGGGCCTTCAAACTATGTACTTTAGATGTAATATATTATAGGAAAAGCAAATCGTAGTAAGTATGAAAGAAATAATGTTATCGCTTATGACAGCTATGGTTATGACGGCTTGTACAGGCCTACAGTCGGATACGGCATCTCAAAATTCCGATAAGGAGTTCAATTATGTAGTGGATCAGTTCGCTGATCTGGAGATTCTTCGTTATAAAGTTCCGGGTTTCGAATCCCTGTCCTTGCGACAAAAGCAACTATTATATCATCTTTCCGAAGCGGCCTTGATGGGACGTGATATATTCTTCGATCAGAATGGACGCTATAATCTGGCGATCCGCAGGACATTGGAGGCTATTTATACGAATTATAAGGGAGATCGGGAGGACCCTCAATTCAAGGCTTTGGAAACCTATTTGAAACGGGTGTGGTTCTCCAGTGGTATCCATCATCATTATGCGTTGGACAAGTTTGCCCCGGGGTTTTCTCCTGAGTTCTTGATGGATTGTATTCACCAAATCGACGCTAAGAAGTTACCTCTTCGTGAGAATCAAAACGTGGATCAGTTCATGATCGAGATCGCTCCGGTAATCTTTGATCCGGGCGTTATGCCAAAGCGTAGCGTACAAAGCGGTGACGGTGATCTGATCAAAGCTTCTTCTAATAATTATTACGGGGGAGGCATCAGTCAAAAAGAGGTAGAGGACTTCTATGCGCAAATGAAAATGGGAAAGGATACCATTTCCCCGATTTCTTACGGGTTGAATAGCCGTTTGGTAAAAGAGAACGGTACGGTCGTTGAAAAGGTTTGGAAAGTAGGAGGGCTTTATTCCGCCGCAATAGAAAAAATCGTAGATCAATTGCGACAAGCCTTGCCTTTCGCCGAGAATGATACGCAGAAAGCGATCATTGGGAAATTGATCGAATATTATCAAACGGGCGATTTGAAGACGTTCGATGCTTATTCGATCCTTTGGGTAGAGGATACAGCTTCGGAGGTGGATTTCGTGAATGGCTTTATCGAGACTTATGGGGATCCGTTAGGAATGAAAGCAAGCTGGGAGTCTACCGTAAATTTTACGAATAAGGAGGCGACTAAGCGTACGAAAATCATCAGTGATAATGCGCAATGGTTTGAGGATCATTCTCCGGTAGATAAGCGTTTCAAGAAGGAGAAGGTGAAAGGAGTCAGTGCTAAGGTAATCACGGTATCTATGTTGGGAGGTGATTGCTATCCGGCTACCCCGATCGGTATCAATTTGCCAAATGCGGATTGGATTCGTCGAGATCATGGCTCGAAGTCTGTTACGATAGAGAATATCACGGAGGCTTATGATAAGGCATCTCAGGGAAATGGCTTTAGCGAAGAGTTTGTATGGAGTGACGTGGAGCGGAACGGTATGAAACAGTACGGTTTCTTAACGGATAATCTACATACGGATTTACATGAGTGTCTGGGACATGGTTCCGGTAAATTGCTGGAAAACACGGACCCGGATGCGCTGAAAGCCTATAGCTCTACACTGGAGGAAACCCGTGCGGATTTGTTTGGCCTGTATTATTTGGCAGATCCGAAGCTGGTGGAGCTGGGATTGCTTCCGGACGGCGAGGCTTATAAATCGGAATACTATAAATATATAATGAATGGCTTGATGACCCAGTTGGTTCGCATCGAGCTAGGCAAGAATGTAGAAGAGGCGCATATGCGTAACCGCCAGTTGATCGCTAAGTGGGCTTACGAGAAAGGGAAGGAAGCGAATGTGATCGAACTGAAAAAACGGGATGGCAAGACCTATGTGGTTGTGAATGACTATCCGAGGTTACGTGAGTTGTTTGGGACATTGCTTGCTGAGATTCAACGTATCAAGAGTGAGGGTGACTATGCGGCCGGAAAGAATCTTGTTGAAGGATACGGCGTGAAAGTAGATCCGGAGCTGCATGCGGAGGTCTTGGAGCGCTATGCTAAGTTAAACTTGGCTCCCTATAAAGGTTTTGTCAATCCTGTGATGAAAGAGGTAAAGAACTCTAACGGTGAGGTTACTGATATTGTCTTGGACTACACGGAAGGTTATACAGATCAGATGCTTCGTTATGGCCGTGATTATTCTTTCTTGCCGACTTATAATAATTAATAGATGGAAAGTTTACAAGACGAGATAAGGGAGATCCGCAAGCAACTTCGTTTGGCGATGAACGGGGTGATTTCTACGAGTATGCGTGAGAAAGGTATCGTATATAAGTTAAATTTCGGGGTTCCGTACCCCGAAATAAAAGAAATCGCCCGCAAGCATAAACCGAATGGAGAACTGGCGGCGGCTCTATGGAAAGAAGATATTCGTGAGTTTAAGATATTGGCGACCTTTCTCCAACCCGCCGAGAAGTTGCCTTTGGAGGAAGCGAAACGTTGGGTCAAGGAGATTCCTTATTTGGAGATCGCGGAGCATTGTTGCCGGAACTTGTTCGTTCATCTGCCTTATATGGAGGACTTCACGTTAGATCTGGTTGCTGATAAGAAAAATGAGTTCGCTCGCACGGTCGCCTTTCTTACTTGGACCGAGAATTTCAAGCGAGGTGGTAGCTTGTCTTCTGTGGTTTTAGGATCTTTTTTGGTAGAAACCTTAAGCAGCTTAGCGGAGACTAAGGATTTTAAGTCTACGCTGAAAGAGAAACAAGCGTCTATTCAAGCCATGAAGTTTTATGGGCGTCAATCCGAGGGGAATGCGGAAAGGATCCTAGACGGTTTCAAGGAATTTCAGGAGGCTGTGGGAAACACGCCGGAATTACAAGAAATCTATAATGAATTAAAATTCGAGTTTGAATATTATCGGTAAGGCTTTGCGTTTAAAATAAATGCGCTAACTTTGTCGTTTGTGCGGTCTTTAGGAGATGGAAGCGAAAGTTTATACGGAAATACGTGCGTTGTTTACCGAATATCTAACGGAGAAGAAACTGCGGAAAACCGAGGAGAGATATACTATATTCAAGGAAATATGTGCTTTTCCCGGTCATTTTGATGTGTGTATGCTTTCGGATCGGTTGGAGCAAGACAACTTCCATGTCAGTAAGGCAACACTCTATAATACGTTGGATGTACTGGTTGATGCCGGTTTGGTGGTGCGTCATCAAATAACCGTCCAGTCGGTGCAATATGAGTTGAGGATTTATGCCGATACGCATTTGCATTTGGTTTGTACGAGATGCGGGGCCATCCGGGAGCTGCGAAACAGTGCGTTGAAAGCGGATATGAGAAACTTGAAAGTTTCTCGTTTTACGCCGGAGTATTATTGTTTGTACATTTATGGCCTGTGCAGTAAATGCAAGTTTAAGCAGCAAAGGTCAGTTAAATAAGAATATTAATAGCCTATAATAAATATAGAAAAGATGAAAGTAGACGTTTTGTTAGGATTGCAATGGGGCGACGAGGGCAAAGGCAAGGTTGTCGATGTGCTGACTCCGAATTACGATGTGGTAACTCGTTTTCAAGGAGGCCCTAATGCCGGACATACATTGGAGTTTAACGGGGAAAAGTATGTGTTACGTTCGATTCCTTCCGGTATTTTCCAAGGTGGAAAAATAAACGTAATCGGTAACGGTGTCGTTCTGGACCCGTTATTGTTCAAGCAGGAAGCGGAATCATTGGCAGCGAGTGGTCACGATATCACCAAGCAGCTTTATATCTCTAAGAAAGCTCACCTAATTTTACCTACTCACCGGATCTTGGATGCCGCTTATGAGGCCGCAAAAGGTTCCGGAAAGATCGGTACGACAGGAAAGGGTATCGGCCCGACTTATACGGATAAGATTAGCCGTAACGGTGTTCGTGTGGGCGATTTATTGCATAACTTCGAAGAGAAATATGCGGCCGCTAAAGCAAAACATGAAGCGATCTTGCGTTCATTGAACTATGAATATGATATAACCGAGATGGAGGCTCAATGGATGGAGGCCTTGAACTACCTCAAACAATTCAAATTGATTGATAGCGAGCATGTCATCAATAACTATTTGAAGGAAGGTAAGTCGGTCTTGGCGGAAGGCGCTCAAGGTACGATGCTGGATATAGACTTCGGTTCTTATCCATTCGTGACTTCCTCTAACACGATCTGTGCCGGATGTTGTACGGGACTGGGTGTTTCTCCCCGGAATATCGGTGAGGTATATGGAATCTTCAAGGCTTATTGTACACGTGTAGGTAGCGGTCCGTTCCCGACCGAGTTGTTTGATGAGGTGGGAGATAAGATCGGTCAATTAGGCCATGAGTTCGGTGCGGTTACGGGACGTAAACGTCGTTGTGGCTGGATTGATTTGGTAGCCTTGAAATATGCCGTGATGATCAACGGTGTAAGCCAATTGATCATGATGAAGAGTGATGTGTTGGATACCTTCGATACGATCAAGGCTTGCGTGGCTTATAAGATGAATGGTGTCGAGATTAATGAGTTCCCGTATGAGATCGATGATACGATCGAACCTGTATACGTGGAATTACCGGGTTGGAAGACGGACATGACGAAGATGCAGAGCGAGGACGAGTTCCCGGAGGAGTTCAACGCTTACCTTTCTTTCTTGGAGGAAGAACTGGGTGTGCCTGTGAAGATCGTTTCCGTAGGACCGGATCGTGAGCAGACGATTGTCAGATATACAGAAGAATAAACTCGTTATAAATCGTACAAAATGGCAGAAGACCACATTCCTCAAGGGGTGTCTCCTGCCATTTTTGTCTTTGGCAAACTTTTTGTCGTTGTTTTATAAAACTAAATAAGATAGAAATTTATGAGTATGTATTGGATTATATTTATTGGATTTGCGCTATTGAGTTGGCTGGTGTCATCCCGCCTTCAGGGCAAGTTTGAGAAGTATTCGAAAATCCCTATGCCGAATGGCATGACAGGAAAAGATGTCGCTGAGAAGATGTTGCATGACAATGGTATCTATGATGTAAAGGTGATTTCTACACCCGGACATCTGACGGACCATTACAATCCCGCTAACCAGACGGTGAACTTGAGTGAGTCGGTTTATTATAGCAATAGTATCGCCGCCGCTGCGGTTGCCGCCCATGAGTGCGGTCACGCTGTGCAGCATGCTACCGCTTACGCTCCGTTGAGAATGCGTTCGGCTTTGGTTCCGGTTGTTAGTTTCGCCTCTAATATCATGACATGGGTGTTGCTGGGTGGTATGTTATTATTGCATACGTTTCCTCAGCTATTGTTATTCGGTATAATCTTGTTCGCTACGACTACGCTATTTAGCTTTATCACGCTTCCGGTCGAGATCAATGCCAGCCAACGTGCTTTAGCGTGGTTGAGCAATGCCGGTATAACAAATGCTTATACGCATGATAAGGCAGAGGACGCTTTACGTTCCGCCGCTTATACGTACGTGGTCGCCGCGTTAGGTTCGCTTGCTACATTATTATATTATATAATGATATTCTTGGGGGGAAGAAGCAGGGATTGATAAGTCTCGGAGGAGGCTTTCTTTGAATGCCCATTATAAAGATGTTAGAATGCCCATTGTAAGATGCTTATAACTGCGATTGTAAGCTCCTTACAGTGGGCATTGTTATTTTCTTATTTATTTCGAGCAAAAACATTACCTTTGCGGACAGAATAATCATTTAAAACATAAGATCATGCAAAAACCTTCCATACCCAAAGGTACCCGGGACTTTTCGCCGGAGGAAATGGCGAAACGTAATTATATATTCAACACGATCCGTGAAGTATTTCACTTGTATGGCTTCCAGCAAATAGAGACTCCTGCCATGGAAAACCTTTCTACATTGATGGGGAAATATGGTGAGGAAGGGGATAAGCTCCTTTTCAAGATATTGAATTCCGGAGATTGTTTCGCGGGCATCTCAGATGAGGAGTTAATGGAAAAGAACCCGTTGAGATTTGCTGCTAAGGCTTGTGAGAAAGGCTTGCGTTATGATTTGACCGTTCCGTTCGCTCGTTATGTGGTACAACATCGTAATGAGATCAGTTTTCCGTTCAAACGCTACCAGATCCAACCGGTTTGGCGTGCAGATCGTCCGCAAAAGGGACGTTACCGGGAGTTCTACCAATGTGATGGCGATGTTGTGGGTTCTGATTCTTTGATCAATGAGGTGGAGCTGATCCAGATTATGGACGAGGTGTTCCATCGCTTTGGCATTCGTGTGTGTATCAAGATGAACAATCGTAAGATCCTTTCCGGTATTGCCGAAATCATAGGCGAGGCGGATAAGATCGTAGACATTACGGTAGCTATCGACAAGCTGGATAAGATTGGCTTGGACAACGTGAATGAAGAGCTTCGTTCCAAGGGTTTACCCGAGGAGGCGATCGAGCGTTTGCAGCCGATCATTATGCTGCAGGGTTCAAATCAAGAAAAGATCGCTACCTTGAAAGAGGTATTATCTGCGTCTGAGACTGGTTTGAAAGGTGTAGCCGAATTGGATTTTATCTTGGAGCGCATCTCTCATACGCCAATCCGTGCGGAATTAGAGCTTGATCTGACATTGGCTCGTGGCTTAAACTATTATACAGGTGCGATTTTCGAGGTGAAAGCCTTGGACGTACAGATCGGTAGTATCACGGGTGGTGGTCGTTATGACAACCTGACAGGGGTGTTTGGCATGGAAGGCGTATCTGGTGTCGGTTTCTCTTTTGGCGCTGATCGTATCTTTGATGTATTGAACCAATTGGATTTATATCCGGAAGGGTCTTTGAAGACTACACAGCTTCTATTCGTGAACTTCGGACAGAAAGAGGAGATTCATTTATTGCCGCTGATCGCTAAGGTTCGCAAGGCCGGTATTCGTACGGAGCTATATCCGGAGCCTGCTAAGATGAAAAAGCAAATGGGATATGCGGACGCTAAGAAAATCCCGTTCGTCGCGATAGTCGGAGAGAATGAGATGGCTGAGAATAAAATCAACTTAAAGAATATGCTCACGGGTGAGCAAACCCTTGTGACTATCGAGGAGTTGATAGAACGCTTTTAGAGAATAGTGGATTATGGAACACGGACTACACGGATGACACGGAACACACGGATAAATACTAATACCGTGTGTTCCGTGTCATCCGTGTAGTCCGTGTTTAAATGGTTCTAAACTTATAAATTAATGAAACGACCATGAAAATACCTGTTTTTATACTCTCAATATCTTTATACTTTTCTTCCTGCTCTTTCACCCCCCGTGCCGAGTGGGTAACGACAACCGAGAATACCCCTTGGGCTGAGCAACCCGATCTGATCTCCGCCCTTGCGGATACGATACCTAATATTGATATAACAATTCTAACAGAAAAGCATCAACAACAAATTGATGGTTTCGGAGCCTGTTTTAATGAATTAGGTTGGCTTTCCTTGAGTAAGCTGGAGCCAAGTGTACGTGAGGAAATCATGGAAGAGCTTTTTTTCCCCGGAGTCGGAGCCAACTTCACGATTTGCCGGATGCCTGTAGGAGCAAATGATTTCTCCCGTGATTGGTATTCGTATGACGAGGTAGACGGTGATTTCACGATGGAACATTTTACCATCGCCAATGACCAACAAACCTTGATCCCTTTTATCAAGAACGCTCGGAAATATCAGCCGGACTTACGCTTGTGGGCTTCCCCGTGGTGCCCTCCCGCTTGGATGAAATATAACAAACACTATGCCTCTGCCTATACGGGTGAGAATTATGACGAGAAGTATCGAAATGGCTTGCCGGCCGATAAGGTCGGCCATGAGGGGATGGATATGTTTATCCAAGACTCTCTTTACCTGAAAGCCTATGCCCTCTATTTCTCTAAATTTATCGAGGCCTATAAGAAACAAGGAATTCCAATCTTTGCCGTAATGCCTCAGAACGAGTTCAACTCTGCGCAAATATTCCCGAGTTGTTGTTGGACATCGGCTTCTTTGGCTAATTTTATCGGTAATTATCTCGGGCCGGCCATGCAGGTTCAAGGAGTGGAAATTATGTTCGGCACGATGGAACGTGCGAATGAGTCGCTTGTTGATACGGTATTGACAGATCCTGTTAGTGGTAAATATGTAAAAGGTGTCGGTTTCCAATGGGCGGGTAAGGGAGCTATCGCCGGAATCCACAAACGTTATCCCGGGTTGAAGCTTTACCAAACCGAGCAAGAATGTGGAGATGGCAAGAACGATTGGAAGGGTGCCATGTATTCTTGGGGGTTGATGCGACATTTTCTGGATAATGGCGTTTCTGCCTATATGTATTGGAATATATCTTTGGAAAATGGAGGGATCAGTCGTTGGGGATGGGCGCAAAACTCATTGGTTGTCGTAGATCCGCAAACCAAGAGCTATCGATATACTCCGGAATACTACGTGATGAAACATGTCAGCCATTATGTCCAGCCCGGTGCATATAAATTAGAAACGGAAGGAGCCTATACGAATCTGCTGGCATTCCGTAACCCGGATAACAGTATCGCCTTGATTATCGCCAATGAGACCAGTGATGATCGTTCCCTTTCCATCCGCATAGGCGATCGAGTCTATACTCCGATCGTAAAAGCATATTCCATGAATACGCTGCTGGTCGATTGATAATCCTTTTGAGAGATGCAAAAAGACAAGTTGTCAGTTATCTCTTCGGATATTTGTCTATTTCGTCCGAAATATTGTCAGTCGAACTCGGGTGAATACGTTTGGCACACTATTCGCATAGACTTAGGCGTGAACACAAAGTTCATAAACTAAAAACGTAATATTATTAACATTTAAAATACCAAGAAAATGAACATTAGACCATTAGCAGACCGCGTGCTGATTAAGCCGGCCGCTGCGGAAGAGAAAACATTAGGTGGAATTATTATTCCTGACTCAGCAAAGGAAAAGCCTTTAAAGGGTGAGATTGTAGCCGTAGGTAACGGAACGAAAGACGAGGAGATGGTTGTAAAGGTTGGTGATAACGTATTGTATGGTAAGTATGCAGGTACGGAAATCGAACTAGACGGTGAGAAATACTTGATCATGCGCCAAGCAGACGTTTTAGCTATTATCTAATTCATTTTTATAAACAACAATATTAAAAAGAGATACAATCATGGCAAAAGAGATTAAATACGATATGGATGCCCGCGACCTTTTGAAGAAAGGTGTGGATGAGTTGGCTAATGCTGTTAAGGTAACATTAGGCCCGAAAGGTCGTAACGTAATTATCGAGAAGAAATTCGGAGCTCCTCACATCACGAAAGATGGTGTAACGGTTGCTAAAGAAGTTGAGTTGACTTGCCCGTTCGAGAACATGGGTGCTCAATTAGTTAAGGAAGTGGCTTCCAAGACAAACGATAACGCCGGTGACGGTACGACTACAGCTACGGTTTTGGCTCAGTCTATCATTGGTGTCGGTTTAAAGAACGTTACTGCCGGAGCGAACCCGATGGATTTGAAACGTGGTATCGACAAGGCTGTCGCTAAGGTTGTAGAGAGCATCGCTAACCAAGCTGAGGCTGTAGGTGATAAGTTCGAGAAGATCGAGCATGTAGCGAAGATCTCCGCAAATGGTGACGAGGCTATCGGTAAGTTGATCGCGGAGGCTATGCAACGTGTGAAGACTGAAGGTGTTATCACGGTTGAGGAAGCTAAAGGTACTGAAACTACAGTTGACGTAGTTGAGGGTATGCAGTTCGACCGCGGTTATATCTCTCCGTACTTCGTAACGGATACAGAGAAGATGGAGTGCCAGATGGAGAATCCGTATATCTTGATCTATGACAAGAAGATCTCCGTATTAAAAGACCTTCTTCCTATCCTTGAGCCGACCGTACAGAGCGGACGTCCTCTTTTGATCATCGCTGAGGATATCGACAGCGAGGCTTTGGCTACATTGGTAGTGAATCGTCTGCGTGGTTCCTTGAAGATCTGCGCTGTTAAGGCTCCGGGCTTCGGCGACCGTCGTAAGGCTATGTTGGAAGATATCGCTGTATTGACAGGCGGTACGGTTATCTCTGAGGAGAAAGGTTTGAAATTGGAAGGTGCTACAATGGATATGCTAGGTACCGCTGAGAAGATCACGGTAGACAAAGATACCACTACCATTGTAAATGGTGCTGGTGACAAGGAGGCTATCCAAGCTCGTATCGGCCAGATCAAGATCCAGATGGAGAATACGACATCTGATTATGATAAAGAGAAATTGCAAGAGCGTTTGGCTAAGATGGCCGGCGGTGTAGCTGTTCTTTACGTAGGTGCTCCTTCTGAGGTTGAGATGAAAGAGAAGAAAGACCGTGTGGATGACGCATTACACGCAACTCGTGCCGCTATCGAAGAAGGTACGGTGCCCGGTGGTGGTGTTGCCTATATCCGTGCTATCGATGCATTGGAAGGTATGAAGGGCGACAACGAGGACGAGACTACAGGTATCGAGATCGTTAAGCGCGCTATCGAGGAGCCGCTTCGCCAGATCGTAGCTAACGCTGGTAAGGAAGGTGCCGTTATCGTTCAGAAAGTGAAGGAAGGCAAGGGCGACTTCGGTTACAACGCTCGTAAGGACTGTTTCGAGAATTTGTGCGAGGCTGGTGTAATCGACCCAGCTAAGGTAACTCGCGTAGCATTGGAGAACGCTGCTTCTATCGCAGGTATGTTCTTGACTACTGAGTGCGTGATCGCTGAGAAAAAAGAAGAGACTCCTGCTATGCCTCCGATGAATCCGGGTATGGGCGGCGGAATGGGTGGTATGATGTAATCGACTCCCGTGATTAATGATATGGGCGGCCGTTCCGGAAGGGACGGTCGCTTTTTTTATTTTCATTTGCTTGCTAATTGGAAAAAACGATTACCTTTGTATGCGCAATACCGATAGGTTGCGCTTCAGAATGATTAAAAAAAGCCCAGGTGGCGGAATTGGTAGACGCGCTCGTTTCAGGTGCGAGTGGTTTTGCGATCGTGCAGGTTCGAGTCCTGTTCTGGGCACTTCCCAAAATAGAAAAAATGCAATCCTATACAGAAGACGAAATTGTAGTACAGCTTCGGGACCCGGCCCGACAACGTGAGGCCTTCGCCAAGGTCGTAAGCTTGTATGGCGAGAAGTTGTATTGGCATATACGAAAGATGGTACTGGATCATGAGGATGCGAACGACTTACTCCAAAATACATTTTTGAAAGCTTGGACGAACATCGAGCTTTTTCGCGGTGAGGCCAAATTATCTACATGGCTTTATAAGATCGCGATCAACGAATGCATTACTTTCCTAAACAAACAGCGAAATATGAATAACGTATCTATCGACGATGCGGATACCTTTTTGCTGGAACGTTTGAAAGGGGATGAATACTTCGATGGTGACGAGATACAGGTAAGATTGCAAAACGCTATTCTTACCTTGCCGGAGAAACAACGCTTGGTTTTCAATATGAAGTATAACGAGGAGATGAAGTACGAGGAGATGTCCGAGATACTAGGTACCTCTGTCGGGGCTTTGAAGGCCTCGTATCATCATGCGGTGAAAAAAATCGAGGAGTTTTTAACAAAAGAGATTTAAACCTTTTGCCCGAATCGCTGTCAAAGCAATATAAAAAGAGAAAAAGTATGAAAAAAGAAGAAAACAACCTAGATCGCTTGAAAGGAACTAATCCTTTCACTGTACCGGAAGGGTATATGGAAGGGCTTACGGAGCGGATCATGAGTCAGCTCCCCGAGAAGCCGGAGGAGAGGGCGAAACGGATTTCCTTGATGGATCGTGTTCGTCCGTGGTTGTACATGGCTGCGGTATTCGCTGGTCTTGGTTTGTTTTTCAAGGCTATCGTGGGAATAAACGGTTCCGATGGTAGTACTGCGTCTGATTCTTTACTGGTCCGGACGGAAGTCCCGACAACGGCTTTAGACGCTATTGAAGCGGAAGAAGATGAGGAGTATTTGGAGTATTTGGAAGTTCAGTACGCCAATTATCTCTTAGATGAGGAACTTTCCTATTCTGAATAAAGTTTAAAATAGTAATTTTATCGAAGATTTTTGTAATAATACTTGTATGAATAAAATATTTTTCATTACATTTGTAGCGATTTCGGTTCTACTCTCTTTCAATGCTACGGCACAAGAGAAGAAAGAGCAAAGACATTTTGATAGAGAAGCATTCGAAGCAAGGCGGAATGCTTTTATTACGGCTGAAGTTGGCCTTACACCTGAGGAAGCTGCACAATTTATTCCTTTATGCAATGAGTTGCGACAGAAAAAATTTGAGGTAGGTCGTGAATGTCGTAAGTTATCAAAAGAAATTCGACATAAGGAGAATCCGACAGATGCTGATTATAACAAAGTGATAGACGAATGTCTGGATGTTGAGATAAAAGAGGCACAGTTGGAAAAAGAGTATTTTGAGAGATTCAAGAAGATACTTTCTCCCGAAAAGGTCTATAAGTACCGAAATGCGGAATATAAGTTTGTCCGGAATTTTATGAAGAGTGGTCGGGACAACAAGAAGGAAGAAAAACAGAAAAAGTAAAATATTATCATTATTTGTGTTTTTTGTTTAGATTTAGTTTTGGCGTTTAAGTTAAGGGAGGGGTGGCGACGTGATGTCGGTTCCCCTTTTGTTTTGCCCTTATCCTAGCTTTATAAGCCTTTGGCCTTGGCCTCATTCCATAGTTGGTCCATTTCCTCCAATGTCATATCTTTCAAGGAACGACCTTCTTGGATCGTATGTTCCTCCAGATAATTAAAACGGCGGATAAACTTCTGGTTCGTGCGTTCCAATGCGTTGTCCGGATTTATTTTGTATAGGCGGGCAGCGTTGATCAAGCTAAAGAAGAGATCTCCGAACTCAGCTTCCATCTTATCTGCGTCCATCCTGTCTATCTCGGTTTTCAACTCATTAAATTCCTCCTGTACCTTATCCCATACTTGATCCCGTTGTTCCCAGTCGAAACCTACGTTACGGGCCTTATCTTGGATACGATGCGCTTTTACTACGGATGGGAGGGAAGCGGGAACACCTTCCAGCACGGTTTTGTTACCCCCCTTTTCTTTTAATTTAAGCTGCTCCCAGCTTTGCTCTACCTTTTGGGCGGTATCGGCGGAGGTATCTCCGAATACGTGTGGATGGCGGTAAATCAGTTTCTGGCAAAGGCTGTCGCAGACATCCTTGATATCGAAAGCTTCTTTTTCCTCGCCGATCTTGGAGTAAAAGACGATGTGCAATAACAGGTCTCCTAATTCCTTTTTTATGTTTGTGTTATCCTCACGCATCAGGGCCTCGCATAATTCATAGGTTTCCTCGATCGTATTCGTGCGGAGGCTCTCGTTTGTCTGTTTACGATCCCATGGGCATTTTACTCGTAATTCATCCAGAATGTCGAGTAATTGCCCGAAGGCTTCCATCTTCTCTTCTCTAGTTGCCATATTATTTACTTATTCGATAATGATTGTAAAAGAAAGAGGGCCGGGTTCTACCCTGCCCTCTGTATGTGTTTTATTGTTGTTCTTTCTTGAATTCTTTCAATCCGTTTTGAAGGAACTGGATGTATTTGGAAACATCCTCATTGAATGCGTATGAAGGTCCGAGCGGCTGTCCCTCGTCATTCAATAAGATGTAGAATGGCTGGGCGTTAGAACCGAACTTGCTTCGTTGCAAATAACTCCATTTATCACCGATCGTCTTCAGCTTACGAGTCTTTCCGTTCTCTTGGATCTCGATGGGTTGCGGGAGTTTCGTCTTATCGTCTACCATGAGAGTGATTAGCACGTAATCATTTTCTAGCATTTGCTTCACCTTAGGATCCGTCCAAACGGAAGCCTCCATCTTACGGCAGTTTACGCAACCGAAACCGGAGAAGTCGATCATGACGGGTTTATTTACCTTCTTGGCATAAGCCATACCGGATTCATAATCGTCGAATGCGGCGTGTACCTCGTTTTTGTATAGATTGAAATCTTGTGTATACAACGGAGGAGCGAATGCGCTGATCGCCTTTAACGGAGCGCCCCAAAGTCCCGGAACCATGTAAATGGCGAAAGCGAAAGAGATAATCGCCATAAACAGACGAGGAACAGATACATATTTTACTTCGCTATCGTGGCTAAACTTGATCTTTCCTAATAAATAAACACCCAATAAGCTGAAGATCACGATCCAAAGCACGATAAAAGCCTCACGGTCTAGTAAACGCCAACCATACGCTAAGTCCGCTACGGAAAGGAACTTCAAAGCCAATGCCAACTCCAAGAAGCCCAATACGACCTTCACTGAATTCAACCATCCGCCGGATTTCGGCATACTTTGCAGCATATTCGGGAAGATGGCGAAGACGCTGAACGGGATGGATAAAGCCAAGGCGAAACCGAACATACCGATAGCCGGTCCTACCGCCGTACCCATAGAAGCTGCCTGTACCAACAAGGTTCCGATAATCGGACCCGTACAAGAGAAAGATACCAATACCAACGTAAACGACATAAAGAAAATACTCAATATACCGGTCGTTGAATCGGCCTTGCTATCCAATTTGCTAGTCCATGACGCAGGTAATACCAGCTCGAAGGCTCCAAAGAAGGAGACTGCGAATACTACCAGCAACAAGAAGAACAGGATATTAAAGATCGCGTTCGTTGATAAATCATTCAATGCACTCGCTCCGAAGATGCCGGTAATCAACAAGCCCATAACCAAATAGATTACGATAATAGATAATCCATAGGTGATAGCGTCGCGAATCGCTTTCTTACGATCTTTCGTACGTTTCAGGAAGAAGCTAACCGTCATAGGGATCATCGGCCAAACGCAAGGAGTCAATAAGGCGATCAAACCACCTAAGAAACCTGCGAAGAAGATGAATAACCAAGAGGTATCTGCCGCCGATACCGTAGAATCACCGAACGCTTTCAATTGGTCGATCACCGGAGACCAAAGATTCGGGCTATCGGTTAAGCTGTCGGACGCTTTGGGAGATGTCATAGCCGGTGTCTCTTTAGCGGCAGGGTCCGGAGTGTTCAACTCGCTAGCATCTTCCGCTACGACCTGCGTATCCGGCTGTACGGTCGTGGCGTCATCTTTATCCACCTCTGTAGTCGAGCTGTTAGCTGCCAGAGCTGGATCTACATGGATACTTTTCTTATCGAAAGAGAAAGGTATTTGATCCGGGGGAAGGCAAGTCTCGTCATTACAAGCCATAAATTCCACCTCGCCCTCTACCTTGAATTTAGCGGGATCGGTAACTTTTAGTTTTTGAATGAACGATACCGTACCCGGATACCAACGAAGGTTCATGGCGAATTGCTCGTCGTAAACCGTGGTCGGCTTTACAGAAGGAACCGGTTGACCAATCAGTTCAGCTCCATTCAATGTCTCGAATGTGAAAGATGTAGATACAGGACCTCCTTCCGGCAGGTTCATGTCATACAGGTGCCAACCTTTGTCCGCCGTGGCGGTAAAGACGATCTCTTTCTCGGGTGCGCCGCCCTTGTCGTCTAGTTTAATTTTCCATTTGACAGGCGTAAGTATTTGTGCCTGCGCTACCAGCGCTAATAGCGCCAGCATGATCGAACTGATGAGTTTCTTCATTTTTATTATTTATTGCTAAAGTTACTTTGCTGTTGATGAAAAGATCTCCGGAATCCGGGTCTCAAAACGCATTTCCTCTCCCGTTACCGGGTGGATAAAACAGAGTTTACGGGCATGAAGCATCAAACGTCCCGCAGGATTCGTCTCCGCTCCATATTTGGTGTCGCCGGCTACCGGGTGACCGATAGATTGCATCTGGGCGCGGATTTGGTTCTTACGTCCCGTTTCCAGTTCCAGTTCCAGAAGCGAATAGCTATTGTTCGTTTGTAACAGGCGGTAGCGTGTGATCGCTTCCTTCCCGTCACCATCTTGTGTCACGTACACTTGCATATGCTTGTTCTCCACGAGGTTGGATACGATCAAATCCGTGTCTTTCTCCGGTCGTCCCTCTATCACGGCCACGTAGGTCCGTTGCGTGATAGCCTCGCTCCAGTTGGACTGTAGTTGCTCTTTTACCTTCTGGTTCTTGGCGAACATCATGATACCCGATGTGTCTCGGTCCAGACGGTGCAAGACGAATATCTTGTTGCGAGGGTCGCATTCTTTCACGTAATCACTCAGTATACGGTAGGCCGTACGCTCCTTGATACGATCGGTAGATACGGATAGCAAACCTTCCCGCTTGTTGATCACGATGAGGTCGTCGTCTTCCCAAACAATTCTAAGTAACGGGTTGTTGAATTCCACCTTCCCTCTTCCATAGTTGATTCCGACCGTATCGTTAGGGTTCAGCGGGGCATCGAACTGCCGGGTGACTTTCCCGTTTACCGAGATCTGTCCCCTGCTCAATAATCCTTTAACGGATGAACGGCTTTGTTCTTTTAATAACTCGAACAGGAAAGGTAGCAAAGTGTTACTTTCACCCACCGTTACCCGTCGTTCTTTAGAGGGTTTACGTCGATTATCCCCTCCTTTATACTCAGATCGCTTTCTCATATCTATTTTTTATAGTACGCGAAGATACAGGCATTTACGCGAAACTGCAATAGCGCGGAATAGAAAAACCGTTATAAATAGTTTGCTTGTTATAGGAATAAACCTTCAAATCCCCGGATGTAAAAGTAATTGCCATTCACTCTATTTTCAAAATAGCGGCGTGGTCCTTATAAATCACGTCGTGATCTGTACAATCCACGGCTTGGTCTGTATAAACCACGTCGTGGTTTGTAGAATAGTGGCGTGTCCGACAGGGAATGCCTATTGTCTCGGCCGACTATATTTCCCGATGCTCAGCGTTTTTTGTCTATATTTTTTGTACTTTCGCGGATCGAGAAATGTGTAAAGACTAATTAGTTATAAAAATATGGAAATCGCTAGTAAGTACAATCCCGCTGAAGTAGAGGGGAAGTGGTATCAGTATTGGTTGGATAACGGCTTCTTTAAGTCAAAGCCAGACGGCCGTGAGCCGTATACGATTGTAATCCCGCCCCCTAACGTCACCGGCGTATTGCACATGGGACATATGCTTAACAATACGATCCAAGATATCTTGGTTCGCCGTGCCCGTATGATGGGTAAGAACGCTTGTTGGGTACCGGGTACGGACCATGCTTCGATCGCTACGGAGGCGAAAGTGGTGAATCGTTTGGCCGGGCAAGGAATCAAGAAGACCGATCTGACTCGCGACGAGTTTTTGCGGCATGCTTGGGAATGGAAAGAAGAGCATGGCGGCATTATCTTGAAGCAACTTCGTAAATTGGGTGCTTCCTGCGATTGGGATCGTACGGCGTTCACGATGGACGAGAAACGTTCGGAGAGCGTTATCAAGGTTTTTGTCGATCTATATAAGAAAGGTTTGATCTACCGGGGTGTCCGTATGGTGAATTGGGACCCGAAGGCGTTGACGGCCCTGTCCGACGAGGAGGTTATCTATAAGGAAGAGCATAGTAAGTTGTACTATCTTCGCTATAAGATCGTAGGCGAGGAGGGATACGCCATTGTCGCCACTACCCGTCCGGAGACGATTATGGGAGATACGGCGATGTGTATCAACCCGAACGACCCGAAGAACCAACATCTGAGAGGAAAGAAAGTGATCGTTCCGCTGGTAGGCCGTGAGATTCCGGTGATCGAGGATGATTACGTAGATATAGAGTTCGGTACGGGCTGTTTGAAAGTGACCCCGGCACACGATGTAAACGACTATATGTTGGGCGAGAAATATAATTTGCCTTCTATCGATATATTCAACGATAACGGTACGCTGAGCGAGGCCGCCGGCCTGTACGTGGGCATGGATCGTTTTGATGTCCGCAAGCAAATCGAGGAAGACTTGCGTAACGCTGACCTTTTGGAGAAGGTAGAGGCTTACGAGAACAAGGTGGGTTTCTCGGAGCGTACGAACGTGCCTATCGAACCGAAATTGTCTATGCAATGGTTCTTGAAGATGGAACATCTAGCCCAGATCGCCTTGGAGCCGGTCATGAACGACGATATCAAGTTCTATCCGCCGAAATTCAAGAATACCTATCGCCATTGGATGGAGAATATCAAGGACTGGTGTATCAGCCGTCAGCTTTGGTGGGGGCACCGTATCCCAGCTTACTTCTTACCGGAAGGCGGTTACGTGGTAGCCGAGACGGAAGAGAAAGCTTTGGAACTGGCGAAAGAGAAATGCGGTAACCCGAATCTGACCATGTCTGATTTGCGTCAGGACGAGGACGTATTGGACACTTGGTTCTCTTCTTGGCTGTGGCCGATCTCCCTGTTCGACGGTATCAATAACCCGGATAACGAGGAAATCAATTATTACTATCCGACCAGTGATTTGGTAACCGGACCGGATATTATTTTCTTCTGGGTAGCCCGTATGATTATGGCTGGCTATGAGTACAGAGGGAAAATGCCGTTTAAGAGCGTCTACTTTACGGGTATCGTTCGCGATAAGCTGGGACGTAAGATGTCCAAATCTTTAGGAAACTCTCCCGATCCGTTGCAATTGATCGAGCAATACGGTGCGGACGGCGTACGTATGGGCTTGATGCTCGCGGCTCCTGCCGGAAATGATATTCCTTTCGATGATGCTTTGTGCGAGCAAGGACGTAACTTCAATAATAAGATATGGAACGCTTTCCGCTTGGTGAAGGGCTGGACGGTAGACGATACGATCGCCCAGCCGGAGGCTTCCGCTATCGCCGTGAAATGGTTCAAGATGCAGCTGGATAAGACAATCGCCGAGGTAGACGATTCTTTCAGTAAATATCGTCTGAGCGAGGCGATGATGGCTGTCTATAAATTGTTCTGGGATGAGTTCTCCTCATGGTATCTGGAGATGGTAAAACCGGGGTATCAGCAGCCGATTGACAAGGCTACTTATGAGGCTACACTCGGTTTCTTCGATGCCTTGCTTCGTTTGCTTCATCCTTTCATGCCGTTTATTACCGAGGAATTATGGCAAGCCCTTGAGCCTCGTAAGGAAGGTGAGAGCTTGATGGTTGCCCAAATGCCGGAAGTAACTGTTGCGGATAGCGCTTATTTGGATGCTTTCGAGATCGTGAAAGAGATCGTTGGCGGTGTCCGTACAATTCGTTTGCAAAAGAATATACCGAATAAGGATGCGCTGGAATTGCAGATCGTGGGTGAGCACAATGAGGCATTCAACGCTGTGATCGCTAAGATGTGTAACCTCTCTTCCATCTCCAAGGTAGAGGAGAAAGCGGCCGGCGCTGTATCGTTCTTGGTCCGTACGACTGAATATGCCGTACCTTTAGGCAATCTGATCAATGTGGAAGAAGAGTTGGCTAAGCTTCAAGAAGAATTGAAATACCAAAAAGGTTTCTTGACTTCTGTCATGAAGAAATTAGGCAATGAGAATTTCGTAAGCAAAGCCCCGGCGAAAGTAATCGAGATGGAGAAGAAAAAGCAAGCCGATGCCGAATCGAAGATTAAGTCTATCGAGGAAAGTATCGCCGCCTTGACAAAATAAAGAGAACAGCTGTTTCTTTGAAATAAGAGCCTATATCAATCTTTCTTTGATTGATATAGGCTTTTTTGTTGATTGAGTTGAAAATTATAATATTAAACTTGTAAATAATGATACGCTGTTGTCTAAATTTTACTAACTTGCCACACGTTAACTAATTGATGTCTATTTTGTAAACTTTAAATGCGAAACATACTGTTAATAATATATTTATCTCTTACCCCAATATTTGTAGCTACTGCGGCCACTGATATCGATAGCATGGAATGTGTGCTGGCAAAAATGCCTTCGGGTGACAGGCTTGTGAAGTTGGATGAACTTGCTAGTGATAAAGGACAAGGGCTGGATTATAAATATTATGCGGATAGATTGCTCAAGGAGGCGGAGTTGAGTAAGGATGATACTTATAAAGGCAACGCTTTGTTCCAGATCATCCGGTATTATTATTCCCGGAATATAGACAGTATGCATTTTTTCATAAAGAAAGCCGAGCCTATTTATTTAGCCCAAAAACGTTATGAGGATCTTTGCCGAGTTAAGGGATGGTATATTTACGCTTTATCGAGTAATGGCGAGAAGGAAAGGGTGCTAGAGAATGTACAGGCATTGAAAGATCTATCCAGCGAACTTGATTTTCCGGATGGTATCGATATGGCGAATCAAGCCCTGGCGGATTTTTACTTCAGTACAGGATTTGACGCGGAGGGAATCGCCTTGTATGAGGAGGTTTTCCTTGATATGGAGAAAAGGGATTCCCCATTGGCCAAAAGGATTACCGTTATCCGGCATTTACAAAATGAAAATATCCAAGCATCGAAGAGACTGTTTTATTTAAAGAAATTGAAAGAGTATATCGTGGAATGCGAAGAAAAAGGAATAGAGGAATTAGACGAAGATACTCCTTTATATTATGTTAAATACCTCTATCACCGTAGTTACGCCTTGCTGGGTATTGATAAGAAAGATGTCTCCCTCACATCTTACCATCTAGCTCGTGCAGAGAAGTTGGTTAAAGACTGTAACATGAGGGATGAATATCTCTCGATTTCTAATATCCGTTTACTCTATTATCGGATATCGGGCGATTATGAGCGGGGGAAAGCATTGGCTAATGAGTTAATTGATTATTGCTTACAACGTAAGAGGGCGGTATCCGTATTGGGATTGATGAAGGATAAGGCCATAATATGCTATAATTCAGGCCATGGAATGGAGGCTGCGGATGCGTATCGCGAGTATATCAGTTTGAAGGATTCAGTGACTAATGCTGCATTTTATAATGATTTAGCGAATTTACGAGCTCGTCATGACGTGGATAAATTGGAATTGGCAAATAAGAAGATGGAATTGGAGGCGGCTCATTCACGTACGAAATTATTGGTGATGGGTGGAGGGCTTGTTCTATTGTTGCTGGTCTGTTGCTCTTTGGGATATATTTCTTATTCACGGCATAAATATGGATTGCAATTGAAACAGGCAAAAGATAAGGCGGAGGAAGCCGATCGTCTGAAATCGGCTTTCCTTGCCAATATGAATCATGAGATACGGACACCTTTGAACGCTATCGTAGGTTTCTCGCAAGTATTGGTGGATGAGGAAGACCGGGAGACAAGGCTTGAGTTCTCAAATATCATCCAAAGTAATAATGAGTTGTTGCAGCGGTTGATCGGGGATGTGCTCGATCTTTCTAAGATCGAGTCAAATTCCATGCCTCTGATTTATAAGGAGCTGGATATTGGTTTACTGATGAAAGAGATTTATAGCATGATCTTGTTGCGTATGCCGTCGGGCATAGAGTTGCGACTGAACGACTGCGAGGCCTTGGTGATGGAGGCTGATAAGAACCGCTTGACACAAATCCTTACGAATTTGCTCACGAATTCGATCAAGCATACCGAGAAGGGGTTCATCCGTTTTGGATATAAGAGAACGGCGGCTTCTGTCGAGTTTTTCGTGGAGGATAGCGGAGAGGGAATACCGAGAGATAAGATCGATTCCATATTCAGCCGTTTTGTCCAATTGGACAGTTGGAGCAAAGGCGTTGGACTGGGATTGGCTATCTGTCGGGGATTGGTAGAGCAAATGGGAGGAAAGATATGGGTTACCTCTGAGCTGGGAAAAGGCTCGATCTTTTATGTAACTTTGCCACTGATTCGTCCGAATGCTGGCTCGTAAAGATCTTTTTATTATCTTGCGGGGTGAAAACTGTTTATGATGATAGTATACATTATTATATATAATATAAACCATGAAACACTCAAGACGTTTATTTTTTAAGCAAGGATTGGCCGGGGCTCTCTTGTTGGGAACTTCCGCTATCGCTAAGGCCGGTTTGCCGGACCCTGTAAAACCAAAGGCTCCGAAGGCCGTAAATCCATTCCATCTGGGAATGGCGGGATATACTTTCGTTAATTTTGATTTAGATACGACGTTGAAGACGTTGGAACGATTAGATATCCATTATCTTTGCATCAAGGATTTCCATTTGCCGTTGAATAGTACGGATCAGCAGATTCGGGCTTTTCATGATAAATGCGCTGCCCATAAAGTGACGGGATATGCCGTAGGTCCTATTTATATGAAGAGCGAGGAAGAGATAGACCGTGCGTTTGATTATGCGAAGCGGGTAGGAGTGAAGTTGATCGTCGGTGTCCCGAATTACGAGCTTTTACCCTATGTGGATAAAAAAGTGAAGGAGTATGATTTCCATTACGCCATCCACTTGCACGGTCCTGATATTAAGACGTATCCCGACGCTACGGACGTTTGGGAGCATACGAAGGATTTAGACCCCCGTATCGGTATGTGTCTGGATGTCGGACATGACTTGCGAAACGGCTGTGATCCTGTGGCCGACTTGAAGAAATACCATACCCGGGTGTTTGATATGCATATCAAGGACGTGACGGATTCTTCGAAGGCGGGAGTCGGGATCGAGATCGGTCGTGGAAAGATCGACTTCCCTGCGCTGATCCGTATGATGCGGGAAGTTAATTACACGGGAATGTGTAGCTTGGAATACGAGAAAGACATGAAAGACCCATTCTTGGGGATCGCGGAGTCTATCGGCTATTTCAAGGCTGTGAGTGATTTGACATAATGTGGGGGCGTAAATCGCCCCCTTTTAAATAGATGAAGATGAGAAGCATTCTTTTTATAGGTATAGCGGGTTTGTTGTCCGCTTGTAGCACGATTAATTATGTAGGTATCGAGACGTATAATCCTGCGGAGGTGACATTTCCAGAGAATGTCGCTAAAGTACTTATCGTAAACAATGCCGTCCCCCAACCGGAGGATGCGGGTTACGAATACACCTTGCAGGGAGAAAAGCAGGATACTTGCAAAGCGAAAGCGGATAGTGCGCTGTTTGACGCTTGCCGTACTTTAGGGGAGGCTATCGTGGAGGCTTCTTATTTTAACGACGTATTGCTTTACCATGATGCGGTTCGAAAAGATAATCAGGCGTTTCTGGATACGAAACTTACCCAAGGGCAAGTAGCGTCGCTATGCGATGAGACCGATGCCGATGCGGTTATCTCCATCGACCGCTTGCTGTTCGATATGAAGAAAAGCGTAGGTACCTTGGGCGAAGGGTATGTAATGGGAATGATCGACGTGCAGATGGCTGGCGTGATACGCAGTTACGTTCCCGATCGTGAGGCTCCACTGGCGACGGTACATATGAAAGATAGTATTTATTGGGCGGAAAGTGCGGATTATATGCCGATCTTGGATAAGGTATTGCCCTCTCCGGAGAATGCTTTGCGTGGGGCCGGTAAATATTTCGGGGCGAAGGTCTACGTTAATTTTGTTCCTCATTGGGAGAAGGAGACTCGTTGGTACTTTACCGGAATGGGTTCACGTTGGAAAGAGGCTTCCGCTTATGCGGCTAATGAGAAATGGGATATGGCGGAAGATCGTTGGTCCGGGCTTTACCGGGGTACGGAAAACTGGAAAAGCCGGGCGAAGGCGGCCTCTAATCTGGCCCTATGCCATGAGATGAGAGGAGATTTAAAAGAAGCCTATGAGTGGGCTCATAAATCATACGATTTATTCAAGCGTAATAGTGGTGATAATGATAAGAGTACCAAATTATTGGAACTCTATGTGCAGGCGTTGGCCGAACGAATTCGTTCCGATAAGAAACTAAATGTGCAATTTGGTGAGGATTAACGGCGTTATTCGGTGAATTATTATTACTTTTGACGCATATTCGAATAAAGGAGAATTAATATATGAACGCAAATATAGCAAAGGTTCAATCCCTCATCGAGAATGCTTTTACGTCGGCTATTGAAAAGCTGGCCAAGGATGAGTCCGGTAATTTTATAAGCGACTTATATGTGCAGGCCGATGCGGAAAGCGGGGAACTGCAAATTTATGATGATGAGGAGCATTTGATCGAAAAGATCGTTATCTTCGATTGGGTGAACTCGAACGAGGAGGAGAACGCATTCAATAAGCGGGTTGCCGCTTCGGTGAAGGCGGTCCTTACGATCTTATCCACCAAGAATATTTTTGACGCTCCCCGGTTCATGAAACCTCTTTCTGTTAGCTTGACTGATGAAGATTTTGTTGTGATAGAGGAACTTCTCTTCATAGACGATGATGTGCTTCGTCTGGACGATCCTCTATTAAAAGATTTAGATGCGGATTTAGATGATTTTTTAGCGAATCTTCTTGCAGATGTCAAATAAACCCTGTATCTTTGCGCCCGAAATAAAGAAACAAATGTTGCCGAAATAGCTCAGCTGGTAGAGCAACGCATTCGTAATGCGTAGGTCGCCGGTTCAAGTCCGGCTTTCGGCTCTTCATGATAAGGTAGCTATCGTAATGGTAGCTGCCTTTTTTTGTGTTGATAATACATACCATTTACATACAATTAACTCCTCGATAGGGCTCACCCGATAAATCAGGGGGAAAATTCTTTAATTCTATAGAAAATTT
>NZ_QTLP01000023.1:0-42353 GCF_003635405.1 Parabacteroides sp. AF39-10AC
TTTTTCAAGTTTTTTACGGCAACGGATATCGGGTACATTATAATATAGGATACCCTATTTAGAGTCTATATTCATCTAAAATAACTAAGTTCGCATCAAAATAGAGTTGGAAGAGAGTGTCGAATTTCGTTTTCGAGTTTGTTAGCCGAACCTTAAACCTATTTCTTCATCCCTCGTACGGGAAACTAATCTGAATGCCACACTAAATTAAAAAATTATGTCGAGACCAATCAAGAAAGGATTAAGTTATTTTCCACTGGACACCGATATGCTGTCCGATCGAAAAATACGTCGCTTATTTCAAAATTATGGATGCGAAGGTTTCTCCACCTACATGGCGATCCTGTGTGAAGCGTATGGCACCACGGGATATTACATCCGATACACGGACGATTTCTGTTTTGATATCGGATTTACGCTCAATCTGAAGGAAGAACAGATCCGTGAGATCATCGGATTTTGTGTTGAGATCCGATTATTTAATCAGGAACTATTCGCCCTGCAAGGAATCCTCACATCTTTCGGAATCCAATCCCGCTATCGGGAAATCAACAAGCGGAGCATATCCCGTATCTCCCCCGAATGGGAAATCCGGGAAGAGACCGCCCCTATTTCTACGGTAGAAATATCGGTTCCTGTTACAGAAACCCCGGTTTTAGCGACAGAAACAGCCCCAAAAGGAAAAGGAAAAGGAAATAAAACAAACACGGTAACAAAAATTCAAGCTAGAAATGAACATTCGACCTCAAATGATAACGGAGAGGCAGGCCGCAGAGCCGAGTTACTCCAAATGGCAGCCAACGCCACAAGCGCTAGCCGACATGCGTAAACGATACGGAGACGCCCAAGGTTTCCTATCGATATTCACCCCCGATCTACAGATCGCCGCCGCCCGTCACCCGGAGCGGACCTATACGGGCACGGCCCCTACGCTGGCCACGATAGCCGTCGGCTACGGTGAACCGGTAGCTATCGTATGGATCTGCATCCAGCTGGAGAACGTAAACCTGTTCGCGGGGGTAAAAGAGAAAATGCCCGTCAGCCGCCAAAAAGAGCTGTCAGCCTTGATTCTCACAGAGTACCCATTTTTAAAGGCTTCCGAGATACTCCTTTTCTTCCACCGGCTGAAATGCGGACGGTACGGACGCTTCTACGGATCGGTGGATGCCTTGACCATCACGACCTCGCTCCTGCAATTCATGGACGAGCGACGGAAAGAGAGCGTCCGCTACCGGCAACCGGACACGGCAGCTCCCGCCACGACCACCCCCTCCTCGAGTGGTATCACGTATGAAGAGTATTTAAGATTAAAAGAACAAAAACAGCAACACCATGAACACGAATAGAATCTATGGCCATCAAGAGTTGGCCCTTTTATATTTCCCGAACGTACTCCCCTCCTCGGCCTCCACGCAATTGACCCGTTTCATCCGCCGGGACCCGGAGCTACTGTCTGCCCTCGAAGCCATCGGCTATCGTAAAGGCATCCGCCTTTACACGCCCTTGCAAGTGCGGACCATCGTCGATCATATGGGTGACCCCGAGAATTGGAATCTTTAATTTCCAAGCCTCAATTATCAATTTTCCATTATTAACGGCATAACGGTGATTTCTCCCGTAATCCAACTCTTTTTTTCGAGCGAATCACGGCCGTAAATGTTCTCAAAAAAACACGTACATGTTTTTCGAAAAACACGTACGACTTTTTCCGAAAATACGTACGTCTTTTTTTCGGGTACAAATCCCGACATTGACCGACACTGACCGACTGCCCTTTTTTCAGTCTCTTACCTTTGCGGAAAAAAGAAATGATGAATAAACTTGTATGTATCGGGCTAATTATCCTATCCGCATTGTCTTGCTCGGTTTCACGAGATAACAAGCAAAGGCTGTATAAACACGAGAAAGACTCCCTCTCGGCAATCCGTATCGACCATCTCTTTCGCCAAGCCAAAAGCGACAGCCGGAATCACCTATCGGCCACCCTGCGCCAAGTAACCTTCTCTTCCCCCGACAGTTCCGGGCGGCAATATCCGCTGTCCGTGACCACCGCCACCCTGCAAGAACAATCCCGGCGATCGGCAACAGACACCTCTTCCCTATCCAGCGCCCAACGATCCACGCAAACCAGTCCGCCACGCACGTATCGCAGGAGAGCAAGGAGCGAAAAAGACAGGCGACCCCTTGGTGGCTATGGCTAGCGCCGGGCCTTGCCCTCATCGTGATTCTCAAAAAACGACCTCGACAAAATAAAAACTCATCCTATGAACCATAAAAGAAATAAGTATCAGAAAAGAATAAATATACAATTAACAGTAGCCGTGATGTTATGCCTAGCCGGCCTCTCGCTGCTGTTCATGGGATTCTGGTGTAGCCCCACGGGAGAGATCCATAATTCCGTATTAATCGGCTTCGGTGAGGTCTCCACTTTCGCCGGCGCCCTATTCGGGGTGGATTACAAATATAAGGAGAAAAGGAACTATTAAGAAATAAGAAAACGGTAGGTGATAGTATAAATTTTTTTATTACTTTTACCCCTTACATATAATGGACTTATGAGAAAAACCTTTGTTTACCTCTTAATACTAGGCTTAACCTATTTTATTTCTTGTGATAGGCCAAACCATCACCCTTCAATCTTCCAGAAGGTAGAGAGATTAATGCCCCAACATCCGGATAGCGCCTTGGCACAAAAACAGTGGGAACAAGCGGCTTTATTATCCAAACGCTATGAGTTATCGCATGATTCCATAGAAAAAGCACGTCTGGAACAAGAGCTGGAAACAGAAAAGAATAAATGTATAACCTTGAGCAAAAGAAAAGACGTTCTAACCTATGTCATGTAAAAAAATAGCGGAATAAACAATAAATAAAATAATAGGCAAATGAAAACATTCAGTTTTATAGGAGTAACCATCCTGTTTGTAGTGACAGGGTGTGGAGGCAGTCATTCATCGACCGATGAGTTTATTACCGTAGATGTAAATGAAAGTTATTCAACCAAAAAAGAACTGGTACTGCAAGACTTCATGGATGTGGAATACATTCCTCTGGAAACAAACGATGAGTTTATTAATCAGGGATATGTACAAGCGGTTGGTGAAAAATACATAATAGTGGCAAATTATAATAATGATGGGAATATATTCGTATATGACCGGAGCGGAAAGGCCATCCGTAAGATAAACCGTAAAGGACAAGGAGGGGAAGAATATATAAATTTTAGATGTGTTACGTTGGACGAAGAAAACAATGAAATATTTATAAATGATCACTATAAGAAAAGAATAAAGGTTTATGATTTAGAGGGAAATTTTAAACGCAGTTTGAAGCAGAAAACAGAAGGTGACTCTCAGTTCTATTGGGAAATATTCAATTATGACAAAGAAAATCTGATTTGTTACGATGAAATCAATGCTGAGATACCCTTCCTGCTCGTATCGAAGCAGGACGGGAGCATAACCAAGGAAATAAGACCTTCCTTTAAAGAGAAGAAGTACTTTTTTCAAGTCTTACGGATGGAAAATAGTACAAGAGCTGCCGGACCGGGATCTTACAGCAGAATCACTCCGTTTAATGGTAATTGGATTCTATTAGAACCCTCATCAGATACGATCTACACATTGATGCCCGATTGCAGTTTACGTCCGTTTATCGCACGAACGCCACCTATCCATACCATGGATCCGGAAGTGTTCTTGATTCCGAGGTTGATATCCAATCGCTATTATTTCATGGAAGGTATAAAAAACGTATATGATTTCAGGAAAGAAGAAGGATTCCCTAAAACCTACTTTGTGTATGATACCCAAGAAAAGGAGTTTTCTAGGTATATTATATACAATGGAGATTATACTTCTAAAAATGAATTCTATATGGTTATGCTGACCCCTATCAATGCCCAAGGTGAATCATGGGCTACCCTGAACGCTTTCGATCTTTGCCGGGACTATCAAAAGGGAAAGTTGAAAGGCAAACTAAAAGAAGTGGCCGCGACATTGGAAGAGGATGACAATCGGGTGGTAATGTTGGTGAAATCTAAAAAGTAAAAAAATATCAACAGTGATGGAAAACAATTCATCAGCTGGTGGTCATAGGGAATCACGCCAACACGAAGGATGCCGTCATCCGGATAAGGCATTGGAACGATCTGAGGTGAACATAGAGGGCTTTACTACCAACAAAAAGAGCCTCAATAAATGCTAGACAACACCTTTACGAAAATATCGGAGATATTATTTGCTTATATACAGGAAGAAGTATATGTTTGTCGTGAGGACTCTGTAAACACAAATCATCATTCCATTTTCATGGAATGATTCAACTTGTGTAATATTCATTGTTTAAATAAAAAAACGCATGAATAAAATCATATATTACGTATCGATCACGTTACTAACGGTTGTTTCCTCATGCGGAAATAAAGAGACAAATGTATCCAGAAAGTTGACCTTGGATAATTGCCCGGTCATAGCTCAGGTTATTAATCTGCAAGGAGATCCGGTGACTAATTTAGACTTTTCTTCCGTAAAGGATACATTCAATTTACCATTAAGCTCCTTGCTATCTTCCTTTCAAGTTATTCGCCTAGAAAATTCGGAAGACGCACTGACCGCCGCAGGACAAGATACCCATATAGCCGTGAGTGACCATTATATTTTAGTGAAATCTTTTAGGGCAGGCTCTTCTTGTAAGCTCTATAACCGTAATGGGGATTTCATCAGAAAGATCTCCTCCCAAGGACAAGGGCCGGATGAATATAACTTATCTATTTATGATCAGTATTTAGATGAAAATAATAATAAAATCTATCTAATGGAGATTCGTGCCTCTAAGATATTAGTGTTTGACCTCGACGGGCAGCCACAAAAACACATTCCTCTGGCCTATATAACCCATAAAGGACGATTTGTTATCAATGACGAGAAAAAAACAGTAACCGTCATGTGCATACCTTTTCAGGGAACTCCCACCGCATTGATCTGGACACAGGATTTCGAAGGCAATATCATCCAAGAATATCCGGTCTCCGACCAATTCATGTTGATCCCAAGCACTTACGATTATGAGGTACGGTAGTCCTTGAATACCAACGCTTCCGACTTCTATCTTCATAATTGTATAGCCTCGCAAGACACACTTTATCATTATGACATAGACTCGAATACGCTACACCCTGTTTTTACGATGCATACGGGTCATGAGCCGATCTGCCATTATTTCACGGAGCTGCCCAATCACTTTCTAGTCACTTGGTATACGCAAACCTCTTGGAATAATGAGTTACCCCGTTTCCCGAAAATCCTAGTAGACAAACAAAGCCTTAAAGGTTGTTTCGTGAATTTGAAATGGAATATGCTAGGGAATATAGATGGGCCTACCAATCCGTCCTTCAATCGAGGTTATTTCACTGCGATCATGGAACCTTACGCATTAAAAGAGCAATTGGAAAAAGTTTTGATTTCCAATCAAAAACTATCTCCGGAGGTGTTGAGAAAAGTAAAAGAGTTGAATAATCGAATTACCGATGATGATAATTGTATCGTCTTTATAGGAAAATTGAAAACAAAATAAAAGAAACATGAAAGCCATAATCACAATCTCAGCGATATGCATACTTTTAACGGTAGGATGCAATCGAAACCCAGAGAATCCGGATAAGTTGCGAACCATACTTTTCGAGCGATGCATAGAGACAGAGCAAAAGATGAAAATCTCCGAGATAGCCGATACCATTGAGTATTTAGAGTTGAAGACTCCACATGATATCGTAATCTCCCGCATCTTAAACATTGTCTGCGGTGATAATTTCTGGTTGATTCACACAAGGCAAGGAATTTACAAATTTACGAGAACCGGTGAATTCGTTAAACAGATAGGCCGTCAAGGACAAGGACCCGACGAATATCTCTATATTCTAGGCATAGATATAAATCCTACTCGAAAAGAGATCATCCATGCGGATACGCAACAGATCTTATATTATGATTACGATGGAAATTTTCTTCGGAAGGAGAAAATTAATGATTACTTTTTTAATATAGTCTTTGTGGATTCTGTATTATGGACTTGTAATCTTTGTATGCATATAGATAAATATATGGCTTGCGCATTGAGTTTAGCGGGTGATACCGTTACTGTCATGCCCAATCCGAATTATGGGATAGAGAGTCTCAACGAGGGATTTTCTTTTGTCTCCTCCTCTGAATTGAGAGAATTCTCGAAATATAAAGAGAATGTTTATATGAAAACCCGCTCGTCAAGAGATACCGTATATCAGTTATCGGGAACAAAATGGAGACCTTATCTCTATCTAGATATGGGTAAATACCAGATGCCCATAGAGTACGAGGCTTGGTATTCCGAGGACGCATATAACAAAAATGCGATTAATTATTGGAATATACCAAGATTGGAGGAAGACGATCGTTACTTCTTTTTCACCGCAGTCAGGCAAAAGCAGACTCAACGGGGAGAGAATGAGAATGATTACAAATTCGTGATTTACGATAAAAAAGAGAGGGAGGGTTTTGTTGTGAAAAATGAGGACGGGATGAAAATCACCGACGATATTTTAGGTGGCCCCAATTTCTGGCCTCGTTGGAGTACTAACGACCTATACATTACGACCATGGAATGGTTCGACCTAGCGCAATGGATAAAGGATAAGAAACGCACCCTATCCCCTACCTTGCAAAAACAGTTCGAAAGTTGGGGAGAGGACACAAATCAACTGATCGTGTTGTGTAGAAAAAAGAGAACAAATATTTTGGCATTTGGGCAAAGAAGATAATCCCATCATAATATTAATGGAATAATTTTTGGTAGTACGAGCAAACTGTGTCAACTAAATATTTTTCATCCGTTGTCATATCCGGCTGAGCCAAATAGACATGAACCTATCATACACGATATACCCATCCGGTTGCCTCAATATAAACTCCTTATCTATTAAGATCCTTAAGGAAGTATTCACGCTACTCACCGCCTTCAAATCATACTTTTTGATGAAGGCGGCAGCATTGACCTCCCGGACAATCCCTTCCTTGGCGATCGCTTTCAATAGCTGGATTTGATTAAATGTCAACAATTGGAAATAAGTCTGGTAGGTATATTCTTCTTCCCGTAAGATCTCCATCATGAGAGAATCAAGAAGCTCCGGAGAAAGTGTTTTTTCCGGTAAAGCGAAGAGACGGTTCAAAAGATATTGCACATACCAAGTATGCCCATCTACCCATGTGTACACCTTATCAAATATTTCTTCCGGAAGCTCCTTCCCTTCCTTCTCGAAGAAAGAATGGGCAAAGGAAAAATACACCTCCTTGCTGATCTTGTCTAAAAATAATTTTTGGGTGGATTGATAGAAGGGGCGCTTGATTGAGAAGAATATATATTCCATCAAGTGCTTTTTACTCCCCGAAAAGATAAAATGAACATTCGGCAAAAATTGAATATAAGAACGCAATAGGCCTTCCACCCCTTTCTCCGGATATTCCATGATTTGCTGGAACTCGTCAATAGCCAGATAACATTCTCTTCCAGACTGCCGCAAGTAGTCGAAAATCTCCTTCAGCGTCTCCTCCTCTTTCGAAGGGACGATATCCAAGGATACAGACGGAATGCCCGATAACTCATCCATTGTTATCACGGGACGGCAACTCTTAAAAAAAGAAAGCAAGGTCTTCAGCGTAGATTGAGAGAGACTATCCAGCTTACCTAAGATCTCCCTTCCCAACAAAGCGACAAACTCACGCAAATTTTGAGTAGAGAAAATATCTAAGTAGAAGCACTTGGCATTCTTCTCCTTTTCTTGTAGCGTATAAAAAACATTCTTGATCAAACCGGTCTTTCCCATACGGCGAGGGCTTACCAACGTGATATTTCTCCCATTATGAAGAGCGGATAAAATCACTTCTGTCTCTTTCTCCCGATCACAAAAATATTCTGGACCTTGATAACCAACTATTAAAAAAGGATTATTCATATTCAGCATCTTATTTGCATTACGCAATTCACGTAACGCAAATTACGTAATAAAAAACCAGAATAACAAGTAAACCGACTACTACTTACATATCCCGACACTCACCGACACTCGCCGATTCCCGTTTTTCAGAGGGTCTATCTTTGCATTGTCATTAGTAATTAACCTTTTAAAATTCAAAATTATGGCAGTGAAATTTAAAGTAGTAAAGCGTAAGGTATTGAACGGCGCAGAGAAAGACTCAGTAAAGAACTACGCGATCGCTAAAACGTCGGGGACTTCGGACCTCAACAAATTATGTAAACTGATTTGCTCTCGCTCCACACTTTCGTCGGCGGACGTGAAAGCGGTGCTCGATTCATTAAACTGGGCGATGGATCTGGAACTTTCCTCCGGCAACGTGGTGCAATTGGGAGAATTTGGAAACTTCCGTATGTCTATTAACTCCGAAGGAACGAATACGCCCGAGGACTTCGACGCCACCAAGATAAAGGGGGCACGTATTATCTTTTTCCCGGGCTCGGCCCTGCGGACTACCCGCAATGAGGTGAATTTCGAGCCTCTGGAGGTTACGAAAAAGAGCGCAGGTTCTGATAGCGAAAGCCCGGACGAGATATGAGAAAAATTGACCTGATCGTGATTCATTGCTCGGCAACCCGTGAGAATACGGATTATAGCCCGGAGCAACTGGAGAGTGACCATAAGGCACGGGGATTCCTCCGTGCCGGTTACAACTTCTACATCCGTAAATCGGGAGAAGTAGTGAACCTGCGCCCGCTAGAGCAAATTCCGGCTCATGCGAGAGGACACAACAAACACAGCATCGGGATTTGCTACGAGGGTGGACTGGACATCACCGGACAGCCACGGGATACCCGCACACAGGCTCAAAAGACCTCGTTGTTACGTTTGATCCGGCATCTCTTAATCTGCTTTCCCGGCTCATGGGTCTGTGGGCACCGGGATCTCTCGGAGGACTTAAACGGAGACGGGACGATCTCGCCGGATGAATGGATCAAACAATGCCCCTCATTCAACGCGATCCCCGAATACAAAGAACTCGTGTATGAGCTACGAAAAAAATAAGTAAAAAATCTATGCTCCCACTAAGGGTTTTCAAATTTGGTTGCGACTATTAGTATAGAAACAACTTAAAATGGAGAACAGCATAGATCATATTATCACAAGGATATTAAGTGGCAACAGCTCCTCGGAAGATTTTCTTTCGCTGAGCGAATGGCTGAACGCAGACGAAAAGAACAAAAAAGAATTTCGGTTGCTAAAGAGTTATTGGGATGCGGAAGTCTCGTTCAGCCATTCCTTAATGCCTAATGTGTCCCTCGATAATTTGAGAAAGAAGATCGACGATCAAAGCCGGCAAAAGAGATTGAGGCTGATCCGTTTCATCGCTACTCCCATTGCGGCGGCAATCGCCTTTCTTGTTCTGTTTTTCGCTACGACGCACTTAAATACCCGGGAAGGGAAGGTTCAGCAATTCTATACCTATATAACCGATAAAAATAAATCTCATTTTACATTGGATGATGGTACGAAGATCATTTTGAACCGGAATAGTCGCTTTACCTACTCTGACGCATACGGTACGGATCAGCGAAAGGTTAATTTGGAAGGAGAAGCCTATTTCGAGGTGGCGAAAAATCCGGAAAGACCTTTCATCGTCGATATGGGAAATGCCTCCATACGGGTATTAGGAACGACCTTTAGTGTAAAAGCCGATAAAGGGAAGGATCAGATCACAGCCGTCCTGCTGGAAGGGTCTATCCGTTTCGAAAGCCCGACACAACAAGTCTTACTCGCTCCCGACCAGCAACTTACATTCATCCGTTCAACGAACAAGATTGATATCCAATCCGTCAACGCAAAAGAAAATCTGGCATGGAAAGACGGCTTGCTAAAGTATAAATCAATAGCGCTTTGTACCTTGCTGAATGAGCTTGAGAAAAGATACGAGATCCCGATCCATATAGAAAACAAGAGATTGCTGGACCCGAATGTCACTGTATCCGGAACATTCAGCGAGGATCAATCTTTAAAGGAGATTTTACAAGTAATATCTCGCAGTTTGCCGATCAAATGGTCACAAAGAGATGGAACTTACTATATTCAATAAAATAAAAATATCAACACATCTTAAAAAACAAGCAATGCCTATGAGATAACACGGATCATATCTTTCAAAAAAAACAAAACCGGCTGCAAAAATACAGCCGGCCCCATTAAAAAGAATTAATTCCTGCTTCTGCTACTCCACGACCAAATTTTGTGGCAGACGCATATTATCAACCTTTTATCAGTACAAAAATATGGAAAATGTTTCGTATTATAGGTCTTTTAGGTCCAAAGACTTAAAAAAAATGCTCTCGGTCCTAAAAATGTCCTTTATTTTACTTTTCTTGACACTGTTCCAAGCGGTAGCGACTAATTCCTATTCACAATCTGTAACGATTTCCGTGAAGACGGATCAGGCCCCGCTAACCGATCTATTCGCTATTATAGAAAAACAAAGCGATTTCTTATTCTTCTATGTGGATTCTGACGTAAAGAACGTAAAAGTGAGCGTGAACTCAACCGATAAGTCCATAGAAAATATCTTATCGCAAGCACTACGCAACACGAGTTTGAAATATTCGATCGAAGGACGAAATATCAATGTATTTAATAAAAACATTGTCGCCCAGCAAACTAAAAAACGTATTACCGGTGTCGTTAAAGATGCGGAAGGAAACGCTATTATCGGCGCTAACGTTGTCGAGAAAGGCACGACCAACGGCACGATTACAGATCTGGATGGTAAATACGTTATGGAAGTATCCTCTAACGCGACCCTTGAGTTTTCCTATATCGGTTACATGACACAGTTGCAACCGGTAGGCGGTAAAAACGTGATCAATGTAAACTTGAAAGAAGACACTCAAAAACTGGACGAGGTAGTCGTAGTAGGTTACGGTACGCAGACAAAACGTGAGATTACCGGTTCTATCACCAATGTGACCGCTGAGGATTTCAACCAAGGTCTGACTCGTAACGCAGCGGATTTGTTACAAGGTAAGGTGGCCGGTTTAACGATCAATACGGGTTCCGGCGACGTAACGGGCAACTCGACGATTCAATTAAGAGGTATGTCAACCTTACAAAAGGACCAAGGTCCGTTGGTTGTTATCGATAATGTACCGGGCATGGACATGTCTACGGTTAATCCGCAGGATATCGAATCTATCTCTATCTTGAAAGACGCGTCTTCAGCCGCTATCTATGGTTCCCGTTCAGCGGGTGGTGTTATCCTTATCACTACGAAGAAAGGTTACGCCAGCAAACCGACCATCGCTTATAATGGAGCGTTCGGTGTATCTACCTTAGCTAACAAACCGAATCTGTTAACAGCGGACCAATGGCGTAGCTATACTTCCTCTACCCCGGGTAAGGATGGTAAGGATTTTGACATGGGAGCGAACACGGATTGGTTCGACGAGATCACGAGAATCGGTTTCCAACAGGATCATGCCGTGTCTTTATCAGGAGGTGGTTCACACCATAACTATAGAGGTTCCCTTTCTTATATGCAACGTGAAGGTATCGCACGCGATAACTCCATGAACCGTTACAACGCCCGTTTCCAATTCTCCCAACGTGCGCTGGAGGATCGTTTGAAAGTAAGCATCACCGGCGTGGCTACCGTTACGGATAACGCACCGACAAATACGACAAACTTCTTGCTTGCCTACAATATGATTCCCGTACGTCCGGTTAAGCTAGAGGATGGATCTTGGTTCGACACACGTGAATACGACCAAGGAAACCCGGTACGTAACCAGAAAGAGAATACACATAAGAACCGCATCAATAATTTCTATGGAACCGCTGATGTCGGTTATACGATTATCGATGGCTTAGAGGCTAAAGTTCTTTTAGCTAAAAGCCGGAACACGGAAGATGAGAGTAAATACAGTAGCATCGAGTCTCAAGCCGGCTACAACGATGGCGGTAAGGCCGAACGTTGGTCGAGATTGCGTGATAAGGATTTGATGGAATGGACCGCCAATTACTCGGCAGAGTTCAATAAGCATAAGATCAATGCCTTGATCGGTTATTCTTGGGAAGAGGAGAACTATGAGGAGACTCACGTACAGACCCGTGGTTTCGTCACTGATTTATTAGGCGCTAACAATTTGGCCGCGGGACAAAACCTGAACCCCGGAGACGCGGAGTCTGAGAAATGGCAAAGTCGCCTGATCTCTTTATACGCAAGAGCCAATTATAGCTTCAATGAGAAATATATGTTGACAGCTACCGTACGCCGGGATGGTTCTTCCAAATTTGGAACGAATAACAAATGGGGTACCTTCCCTTCCGTTTCCGTGGGTTGGAATATCACCCAAGAATCATTTATGCAAAAAGTAAACTGGCTTAACGACTTAAAGTTAAGTGTCGGTTATGGTATCACTGGTAATCAAACAGGATTGGACCCCTACAAAACCCTCGAGCTTTACGGCACAGATGGTGTATATTATGATACCGGTTCTTGGTTGCCTTCTTATAAGATCAGCCAGAACGCCAATCCGGACCTAAAATGGGAACAAACAGCGATGTTGAACATCGGACTTGATTTCTCCGTATTGGATAGCCGCCTAGGAGGTCGTATCGAATGGTATAACAAAAAGACCTCTGACATGCTTTATACCTATCCGGTACCAACCCCTCCTTATTTATATAATAAGATCATGGCAAACGTAGGTGATATGCGTAATACGGGTATCGAGTTGAGTTTGAACGCAGACGCTATCCGCACAAAGGATTTCGACTGGAACATTTCCTTGAACTTGGCTCACAATGAAAATGAGGTAACTCGTTTATCCAACGATGTATTCACGATGGATAAGATCTTATTAGGTGACGTATTCATCCGGGGTGGAAGCTCCAGTGGTACGCACGTATTGGAAGAAGGACGCCCTATCGGACAATTCTACGGTTTGGTTTGTAACGGTATTGACGAGAACGGTAGATATATCTTGGTAGATAAAGACGGCGACGGCGAGATTTCCGATCCGGCGGATTACGACTACATCGGTTCCGCACAGCCGAAATTGACTTACGGTATCACCAACTCTTTCCGTTACAAGAATTTTGACTTATCATTTTTCTTGCGTGGAACGATCGGTAATGATATATTGAATGCGACCCGCATGGCATACGCTCAATCCGGATTCCTGCCGGGAACGAATGCGCTGGACGATCCATTGACCTATACGTTAAGCGAAACTCCTAGATTCTCCAACTATTATTTAGAGAAAGGATCTTTTATGCGTCTCGACAACTTGACTTTAGGTTATAAGATCAAAGCTTTGAACGGTATCCGTGTTTATTTCACGGCACAAAACCTATTCGTTATCACGAAATATAAAGGTCTTGATCCCGAAGTCCCTATGGATTCAGGAGACGGTTTAACCCCGGGTGTAGAACCTCGTGAATTTTATCCGAAGGCACGCACATTCTCTGTTGGATTAAACTTGAATTTCTAATACATAAACAGTAACGATCATGAAAAGATTATTCAAAAATATAATATGTGCCGTACTCGCTCCGGTAGCGCTTGTCTCTTGCATGGATTTGGACGAGAACGTATACGACAAACTTCCTACCGACGAATTCGGGACAACGGAAAAGCAGATCAACGCAATCATGGCTCCGGCATATCAATCTTTGAAAAATATGCTAGCCTACGACGGTCCTTGGGGGGCGGCCGATATGACAGCCGATATCTTGATGGCACCGACACGTGTAGGTGGTGACTGGTGGGACGGTGGACAGTATATGGAACAATGTATGCATAGCTGGAAACCGAACTCTTACTCTGTAGAAAATTGCTGGGATTATTGTACGGGAGGCCTAACTACGGTTAACTCCGTATATAATATTATAGAGAAAAGCGAAGCCATGAGCGATGAGCTTAAGCTTCAATACTTGTCCGAGTTAAGAGGATTACGCGCTTTCTGGTATTATGTAATCGTAGATATCTTCGGTAACGCCCCACTAGTGACAGATTTTGAGGATACCTCCTTGCCCTCCAGCACAAGCCGTGCGGACATTTATAAATATGTGGTTAAGGAATTAACCGAGATCATCCCGAACTTGCGCTCCGATGTATCAGATGCCAGCTACGGTAAGTTTACGCAAGGTGCTGCCCGCATGGTATTGGCGAAGATGTACCTCAACGCCGAGGAATGGATCGGTGAACCGAACTAGAAAGGTGTTGTGGAGCAATGCGACGAGATCATGAAACTCGAATATATCATCGAACCGAATTGGAAAACCAATTTCGAGGTTCATAACGAGGTATCACGAGAGATCATTCTCCCGATCTGCTACAAGGCATCCGATGAGTGGGGCAACTCCATCCATCTTTGGACATTGCATTATCTGGATCCCGATGTATTAGGTTTCACCGGCGGTATGTGGAACGGTATCAACGCCCAGCCGGATTTTGTCCGCACATTTGATACGGAAGATCCTCGTTACGAAGGTTCGTTCTTGATCGGCCCGATGATCGACCCTAGCACGGGAGAGATTTTGAAAACGACCCTAGGACATGACTTGATCCATACGATCGACTTAAATGTGGTACCGGGAACAGAGAAAACCGATGCGGACGGTAACTTAACTCCGTGGGGCGAAGTTCACCAAGAAGACGGCGCACGTATCAATAAGTGGGTATATGAGAAAGGCATGCAAAATACCAATATGGAGAACGATATCGCTATTTTCCGTCTGGCTGATGTATACCTAATGAAAGCGGAAGCCTTGGTTCGCATGGGCGGGGATCTCGGTGAAGCTACTCGTCTGGTAAACGCTATCCGGGAAAGGGCTTATGGTAATTCCGATCATAATTACACGAGCGTGACATTAGATGATATTTATAACGAGCGTGGTTATGAGTTGGCATTCGAATTTGTCCGCCGCCAAGATATGATCCGCTTCGGGACTTATCTGAAACCGAGATATATGAAGCCGAAACAGACTCCGGAATATCGTAAGATCTTCCCGATCCCGTTCAAGGCTTGGCAGAAGAACAATAATTTGGTTCAGAACCCGGGATATCCGGCATTCTAATCATATCAGTCTGTTTTTAATCTCAATTCTTTAGACCCCAATTCAATTATTAATCATAATATGAACAAATTTATGAAAGAGGTAAATAAACAATCCAGTCCGACTGGAATCTCTAGAAGGGAATTCCTTGGGATGGCAGCCACAGGCGCTGCCGCCCTTACGATCCTGCCCAGCTTTACCGTAGCGGGATTAGGACATGTAGCTCCCAGCGATAAGCTTTATATCGCGAAAATAGGCTGCGGCGGTATGGGAGCCGCCGATTTGGGTAGCTTAATGAATACGCCGCATAAGAACGCGGCGATCACCTGTCTGTGCGACGTGGATGACCGTCAATCTGTCGACGCTCGCAAGACCTATCCAAAAGCTAAGTATTTTAACGACTTCCGTGAGATGTACGAGAAGGAAGGTAAGAACTTCGATGCCGTATGTATCTCCACCCCGGATCATAACCATGCGATCCAAGCTTTCGGCGCTATGCGGATGGGTAAGCACGTATATCTGCAAAAACCGATCGCGCACGATATTTACGAGGCACGTATCCTTACCGAGGCTGCCAAGAAATATAAGGTCGTGACCCAGATGGGTGACCAAGGTAACTCTTGCGACGGTATGCGTACCCTTCGTGAATGGCTCGAGGCAGATCTGTTGGGTGACATCCAGAAAGTATATTGCTGGACCAACCGCCCCGTATGGCCGCAAGGTATTCCTTGGTCGAACCAGAAACCGCCTGTTCCTAAAGGCTTGAATTGGGATTTATGGTTAGGAACAGCGGAGTATGTAGACTATGTGGATAATTTGGTTCCGTTCAACTGGCGTGGTTGGTGGCGTTTCGGTACAGGCGCTCTTGGAGATATGGGTTGCCACATCATCGGCCCTCCATTCAAATTGCTTCAATTAGGCTATCCGACCGAGGTTTCTTGCAGCACGACCAATGTTTACTCCGGAATCTTCGAAGAAGCCTATTATCCTGAAAGTTGCCCGGTAGCCAGCTCGATCCGTTATAAATTCAAGAAGAAAGACGGAAGCGACTTGAGCCTATATTGGATGGACGGCGGTATCATGCCAGAACGTTTCGAGGAGATCGACCCAGATGCCGATATGACCTGCACGATGGGAGACTTGGATATGATGGACGTGGAAGGCGCAACCGTATTCGTAGGTACGAAAGGTATGGCTTCTTGCGGCTGGGGTGGTTCCGATCCAAGATTCTGGCCGAAGGGGGTAAAGGCGAACAAGAAACCTTTATTCAACAAAGACGTGAACATTCCTCATAAATATAAACGTATCGAAGGGGGTACGAATGGCCACTATTGGGCATGGATCGACTCTTGTATCGCAGGGTACGACAAGGCGGACGTAGAATCTCCATTCGAAGGATACGCCGGTCCGTTGACGGAGACCGTATTGATGGGTAACTTGATCTTACGGAGCCATAATATCCGGGAACAAGTGAAACATAACGACTCGATCTACGGAGAGCGTGAAGGCTTCATCTATCCGGGAAGAAACAAGACTTTCCTATGGGATGGAGCGAATATGCGTATCACCAATTTCGAGCAGGCGAACCAATTCATCAAGCGGAAATACCGCGATGGATGGGAAGACCTGAAGTTATAAAAGCTAACAGGAATCTAACGGTAACCTAACAGGAACCTAACAAATTCCTAATAATTATCTAACAAGTTTCTAACAAACAACAAACATTCATAATAGCGATGAAAAAGATTTATAGCAGTATTATGGCCGTAGCCTTATTCGCATCGGCCTTGTCATGTACCTCCGGCGGTAATACCAACGATGCCGGAACGCAAACCGCCCAAACCCAAGCCCTCGATAGCGACGGTATCCCTACGGGAGGCGAGTGGATCACCATGTTCGACGGCAAGACCTTGAACGGATGGCGCGGCTATTGCCGTCAGGATGTACCCCAAGGTTGGGTGGTTGAAGACGGATCGATCACCTATAAAGGTAGCGACAATAAGGCAGACACGGGCTTCGGCGACTTGATCTACGACAAGAAGTTCAAAAATTTCGTTTTCGAGATCGAATGGAAGATCGACAAGGCCGGTAATAGCGGTATCTTCTATACAGCGCAAGAAATTGAGGGTACACCTATTTATTACTCCAGCCCAGAATATCAGTTACTCGACAACGAGAATATGCCGGACGCATGGGAAGGTTGCGACGGTAACCGTCAGGCCGGTGCCGTATATGACATGATTATGCCGGATCCACAACCCGTAAAACCGTACGGAAACTGGAACAAGACGAGAATCGTTGTCTATAACCAACGCGTGATCCATTACATGAACGACGTGAAAGTGCTGGAATTCCAGTTCGGTACACCGGTATGGCGTGCGTTAGTGGATCATAGTAAGTTCAGCAAGTTCAGCACGAGTCCGGAGAAATGCCCGGAAGCTTACGACTTGATGCTACAATGCGGAAAACAACCGGGTTACATCGGTATGCAAGACCACGGTTATGGTGTTTGCTTCCGCAATATCCGAATCAAAGAGCTCTAAAATCGTATGAGAATAGAGATTTGTCAATCTTATGAGGCATTAAGCCTTAAGGCAAAAGAGATTGTTACCTCAGAGTTAGGGCAGCACAAGGCACTTACGCTTTGTGCCGCCACTGGGGGCTCTCCTACCCGGATGTATGAGTTGCTGGTAGAGGAAGCCAGTCGCCAACCGGAATTATTCTCCCAATTCACGGTACTAAAGCTTGATGAATGGGGAGGAATCCCGATGGACCACCCGGGTACGTGCGAGTCGTATCTACGGAACTATTTCGTAGGTCCGCTTCAAATCCCGGAAGACCGGTATATAGCGTTCCAAAGCGATCCGGAAAATCCTGAGGCAGAATGTGAGCGGATCCAACAGATACTGGATCAAAAAGGCCCTATCGACATTTGTATATTAGGAATAGGGATGAACGGCCATATCGCCTTGAACGAGCCGGCTCCTTCCTTGCATACGAATTGCCATGTGGCTCATCTGTCCCAGAAATCCTTGCAACATCCCATGATCGCCGGGGATACGGAGAAACCGGGATACGGACTGACATTAGGCATGGCGAATATCTTTCAGTCACGCCTGATTATCCTTCTTATCAACGGGATAAAGAAAAGGGAGATTACTCAAGCTTTCCTTGAACAGAAGATCTCGACGGAGTTGCCGGCCTCCTTATTGTGGCTGCACCCGAACGTGATTTGCCTGATCGACAGGGAAGCGGCGCATAGTTCTAATTAAGCTTTTACAATTATCATGAAATACGCTATCGCATTAGACATTGGAGGAACAAGCATAAAATATACTCTTGTGAACCAGAATGGCGACATTCTTTACGAATCGTCGGAAACCACACAATCAAAAGAGAATCCACGCCCATTATCCGATACCATAAAAAGTATCGTACGGAAAATGACAGACTACGCCCGTTCCCGGGATTGGGGGATTTACGGAATTGGCATAGGTGTACCTTCCGTAGTAGATAATGGGGTGGTTCTCTTTGCCAATAATCTTCCTGAACTAGATAACCAACAATTGGATCTTGCGTTAGCGGAATTTAATCTACCGGTATTCATCGACAACGACGCAAACCTTATGGGGTTGGGCGAGGTGATATATGGGGCGGCTAAAGGTCTCTCCGATATCGTTTTCTTGACGGTGGGTACCGGCATAGGGGGTGCCTTGTTCTTGAACGGCCGGCTTTATGGCGGCTACCGGAATCGGGGCACCGAACTTGGGCACTTAATTATTCATGGTCTGAATGGGAATCAATGTACTTGCGGAGCGTCCGGTTGCCTAGAGGCACACGCTTCCGTAAGTGCGTTGATCGCCTTATACCGGCAATTATTGGAGAAGAACGGACGGGAGATACCTTCCCGTATCGATGGAAAATATATAGTAGAGCGCTATAAAGCTCAGGAGAAAGAGGCCGTACTCGCTATGGAGGATCATTTCCGGAATCTGTCCCTAGGCGTAGCGAGCCTTATCAACATTTTCGCTCCGCAAAAGGTGATTATCGGCGGAGGCATTTCGGAATCCGGAGATTTCTACATTGACAATATACGGGAGCAGGTCGGGAAATACGTGATGAAGGAAACCTCGTACTTCACGACTATCGAGCTTGCCCGATTAGGAAATAAGGCCGGATGCCTCGGGGCGGCGGCATTGGTGTTTAATCATTGAATCTATCTATCATGAATAAGAATAATTGGATCGTACTCCTCATCTTGTGTATTTGGTTTGTCATTTCTTTTGTTACCAATATATTAGGCCCTATGCTACCGATGATTATCGATAGTTTTGGGCTGAGCCTGACATTGGCCGCATTCTTACCGTTCTCATTTTTCTTAGCATATGGCATCATGTCGATCCCGGCAGGAATGATCATCGAGCGTTTCGGGGGAAAGATTTCCTTATTGATCGCTTTCAGTCTGGCGTTTTTGGGTGCGGGGCTTTTCGTCATATTCCCGACCTACCCTATCGTATTAACTTCCCTTTTCGCTATCGGTCTGGGCATGGCGATGCTACAGGTGATCATATTGCCTTTGATGCGTGAGGCGGGTGGAGAGAAAAAATATGCCTTTAATCAGGTATTGGCCCAGATCGTATTCGGGGCCGCTTCTTTCATGAGCCCGTTCGTCTTGGCCGGACTTATGCGGAAATTAACCGGTGAGGATTCGGCAAACGACTTCTTCATCCGTTTCCTCAAAGGGATAACGCCGGAGAGCTTACCTTGGAGCTCGCTCTATTTTATCTTTACGATTGTTTTTGTCATCATGTTAGTGGTTATCTCTTATGTCAAATTCCCGAAAGTAGAATTAAAGGAAGATGAGAAGGCGGGAACGATACAAAATTATAAGGAATTGCTCAGGCAAAAACAAGTTATATTCTATTTCTTAGGGATTATCGCTTATGTGGGAACCGAGCAAGGATTGGCGAATTGGATGAGCCTTTTCTTGAATATGTATCATGGGGTCAGCCCGGAAGGAGCCGGGGCTACTACGGTTGCTTGGTTCTGGGGATTGATGTCCATCGGCTGCTTGTTGGGATTGGTGATCGTTAAGTTAATCGACTCAAAGCTGATGTTACGTATCTTCTCGATGATAGCGATCCTTAATTTAGCGATAGCGCTCTTCGGTCCTACGCAAGTAGCGATTATCGCTTTCGCTTGTTGCGGCTTCTCGATCTCGATCATGTTTTCGGTGATATTCGCCTTAGCCCTTAACTCCGTGGATAAGCATCATGGAGCTTTTTCCGGTATCCTGTGTACGGGTATTTTCGGTGGGGCATTGATTCCGTTCATCATTGGTGGACTTGGAGATCTGATCGGGTTGCGCTATTCCATGTTTTTCCTATTTATCACGCTGGGCTATATCTTGAGTATTTCCTATTGGGCAAAACCATTGGTCAAGAATGAGACCGTCAGCCTTAAAGAATTGTTGAAGCAGTTAAACCGTACAAAATAAATATGTATATCTTTGGCCTATAAAATTATCATCCATGAAAAAAGAATCAATCTACCTCATTCTGGCATTTTTTATACTTTGCGCTCACTCTTTATACGCAAATAAAAGCGTACGGTTGTCTTCTCCAAACGGAAAGATCAAGTTCTCCTTGGTTTTGGATAAGAATAGCCCGGTATACAGCGTAGCGTTTAATAAACAAACCCTGATCCAAGACTCTCCGCTAACGTTGACTTTCGATAATGGGGCTTTCGGGGAAAATGTAAAGATCAACAAACCCGTGTTCAGCACGAAGGAAGAGACCTACGAACTGATCGTCGGCAAGGCGAAACATATACATAGCCTTTCCAAAGAGGTAATCATCCCGCTAGAGGAAACCGTTCAACCTTTCCGCAAGATTAATCTGGTCGTAAGGGCTTTCGATGACGGTATCGCCTTCCGCTATGAGTTTCCGAAGCAAAAAGGATGGGATTCGTATATCATGTATGACGAGGGAACCACCTTCAACCTACAAAGTAACCCGAACGTAACCACTTTATTCCTCCCCAACTACCAAAGTTCCCACGAAGGTAAATATACGGTCACGGATTATGCCGACATGGATAATAAACGATTGATGGATATGCCCGCCCTGTTCTCTTTCCCGAACCATGTTTATATGGCGATTACCGAGGCGGCGGTTCGTGATTACGCCGGTATGTACCTATGGAAAGAAAACGGGGCTCTTCTCGGGAAACTATCACCTAAACTGGGACAAGAACGTATCAAGGTAGAGGCATCCCTACCCCATCAATCTCCTTGGCGGGTCTTGATGATCAGCGATCAAATCGGTTCCTTGATAGCGTCCAATATCCTTACGAATCTCAATGAGCCTTGTAAGATAGAGGATACGTCTTGGATTAAGCCGGGTAAGACTACTTTTACGTGGTGGAACGGGAATGTCGTTCCGGATACGACTTTCCTTGGCGGAAACAATTTCCCCACGAATAAATATTACATTGATTTCGTAGCCCGTAACGGATTGGATTATCACTCGATCTACGGGAACGCCGAGCAAGCTTGGTATGACGAGGATGGAGCCGGATTCGGTTCTCCGGGCCCGAAAGCGGACATCTTGAAAGTCGTTCCGAGCCTTAATATGCAGGAGATTTGCGATTACGCCAAGAGCCAAGGCGTACGTATCCATTTATGGACCAACTGGAAGCCTCTGTACGCGAAGATAGACGAGGCTTTCGCCCAATTCGAGAAATGGGGAATCGCCGGTATGATGATCGATTTCATGGATCGAGACGATCAAGAGATGATCCGCATCCAAGAAGAGTTCTTGGCGAAGGCGGCCAAGCATCATCTATTCGTGCAATTCCACGGAGCTTGCAAGCCGTCTGGATTGAACCGTACCTATCCCAATGAGTTCACCCGCGAGGGTACGCTTAATTATGAGCATTGTAAATGGGACAAGGATACCGATGCGGATCATGACATCCATATGCCTTTTACCCGTTTATTAGCGGGAGCGACAGATTATCATTTAGGTGGTTTCCGCTCTTTGCCAAGGGATAAGTTCAAGAACCAAGAACGTAACCCTTACGTAATGAGTACCCGTTGCCATATGTTAGCGATGTACGTGGTATTAGAGAGCTATCTCGGCATGATTTGCGATACGCCGGAGGCTTACGAGGGACAACCGGGATTCGAGTTCCTGAAAGCCGTGCCTACGACTTGGGACCAAACAGTCGTTCCGAACGCTTCCGTCAATGAATACGTAACGATCGCCCGCAAAAAGGGAGAGGATTGGTTTGTCGGTACGATCAATAACAGCCAAGCACGCAGTATCGATGTAGACCTCAAGTTCTTGGATAAGGACAAGAAATATAAGATAACGATCTATAAAGATGCTGAAGATACGAATATAGACTCGAACAAACTCGTAAAAGAGGTTAAGGAGATCACCAACAGGGATAAAATCACCCTTCCGCTGGCCTCCGACGGAGGATCGGTCTTTCATATTCAACCCATCTGACGCAATCCACCCACTGCAACCCGGGTTGCAGTGGTACTGCAAGGCTGATGCAGTAATACTGCAACGCCCATACAGTAACGCTGCAACGCCCGTGCAGTAACAAGACACAAAGCTTTCGGATAAAAGCAAGTATTGGAGGAACCGGAACAATTGATTACTTTTGTCCTCAAAAGTATATAAATGAGTTACAATTGGAATACACGGACGGAACTTTTGTTCGGAGCGGAGCGTATGGAGCGCTTATCCCGTAGCCATGTATTGGTAGTTGGACTGGGAGGTGTAGGAGCTTATGCCGCCGAGCAGATTTGCCGGGCCGGAGTAGGAAAGATGACGATCATAGACGCCGATACGGTAAACGAGAGTAATATCAACCGCCAATTGCCCGCCCTTCATTCCACCCTAGGGATGCCGAAAGCCGAGGTCGTAGCCAAGCGTTTGCTCGATATCAATCCCCAGTTGCAACTAACCGTCCTGAATGAATTCCTGCGAGACGAGCGGACGGAGGAGGTACTCCTATCGGCCCCTCTCGATTTCGTGGTAGATGCCATCGATTCCCTAAGTCCCAAGGTATACCTGATGTACCAAGCATATATCCATAAGATCCCCATCGTGTCCTCCATGGGGGCGGGCGCTAAGGTAGACCCGTCCTTGGTACGGATTGCGGATATCTCCAAGACAATCAATTGCGCCCTCGCGAAAGCGGTGCGGAAACGGTTGCGTCCTCTAGGCGTAAGCAAGGGGATTCCCGTCGTATTTTCCACCGAGTTCGCCGATCCGGACGCCGTGATCGAAGTTGAAAACGAAACATGTAAACGTACGACCACGGGAACGGTCTCTTATATGCCGGCAACGTTCGGTTGTTTCCTTGCCTCGCACGTTCTAAGAAACTTGATATGATACAAACCGAAGGAATAACGAAAAGTTTCGGAGCCTTACAAGTATTGAAAGGCATCGACCTCACGATAAACAAGGGCGAGGTTGTCGCTATCGTAGGCCCTAGCGGGGCGGGTAAGACAACCTTGTTGCAAATCATCGGCACGCTCGACGCACCGGATAGCGGGCGGCTGGTTATCAATGGCACGGAGACAAGACGATTGGGCGATAAGGAATTGGCGGCTTTCCGCAACCGGAATATCGGCTTCGTCTTCCAGTTCCATCAATTACTGCCGGAGTTCACGGCCTTGGAGAACGTGATGATCCCGGCATTGATCGCCAAGGAGAAATCGGCCGTGGCCGAGAAGCGAGCGAAAGAGATGCTGGACTTCCTGAAACTCTCCGATCGCATGGCACACAAGCCCGCCGAGCTATCCGGCGGAGAGAAGCAACGGGTAGCGGTAGCCCGTGCGCTTATCAACAATCCGGCGGTTATCCTCGCCGACGAACCTTCGGGAAGCCTCGATACCAAGAACAAGGAAGAATTGCACGCCCTCTTTTTCGAGTTAAGAGACCAGATGAACCAGACGTTCGTCATCGTGACGCATGACGAACAACTGGCTACAAATACAGACCGTGTAATCCATATTAGAGATGGAGTGGTAGAAGCTGCTTATTGAACCCGCAGCTTCACCGTCTTCTGATCGTGGGCGATCTCCGCACGGATAATGTAGATGCCTCCCGGGAGATCGAACGTATAAGTCGGACGAGCGGGATATAAGGTACGTACCAAACGACCCATCGGTGTAAACACTTGTATCCGCTTCAATGCCTCGCTAGCACTGGCCACTACCCTACCCGATACGGCGGAATAGACAGAGATAGATTCCGCATCGCCTACCCCCTCATTACCAGTAGGCGAGCCCGCACTTAGGAAATAACGTCCATGGCTGCTGCCGTCCAAACGCAAGGTATACGTATTGTCCGACAGCTCCGTACTTTTACGGGTCACGGCATCGTACAGGTAAAGCGTCTCCGCCCAATCGCCGATACCCTCTATCGTCAGTGTAACCTCGCCCTTACCCTCGCCGGCATATACGCCAAGGGGCACTTGGTCGATCCGTCGTGCTACGTTCACGCCCACGGCACGAGTCCCGGCAATAGTGTACACCTGCGGGATCTCCTCCAGTTCCGTATCCAGCAAGATTACGGCATCCTTATCTGCCTCATAGCTGTTCGTAGCATCATCCTGCCGCGTCAGCAAGGCCGTGCTGCGATATGCATCCCGCTCCGCTGTCAGCCTCAATACCGGGTTCTTGGCCATAGCGGTACGCAAGGAAGAAGAGACCTTCTCCGGCTCTCCTTGCATCATGGAGGGATCGAAACGAACGACCTTCAGATCGGCACCGGTTGTCGTACCTTCCGCTTTCGTTTTGGCCGCATCTTTCAGCTCTACAAAGAAGGCCTGCATGGGGGCGATAACGGCTCCGGAAGTAGTATCAGTATCTCCATTTTCCCATGCCACATCAAGCGTACCGACAACAAGCCCCTCTCCAATCTTCGTATCCAATGTCCAATATTTTTGCGCTAAGATAGCCTCATTCCCTTTCAAGAAACGAGCGATATCCAACAGATACATATACGGATTACCCAGCAGGAAGTGCTTACCGTCACCATCGGCGATGGCACGGACGGTTCCATTATCCGTATTCCACCATTCTTCCGTTCCATTCGCATCTGTCAATACCACCTCGATAGGCTCGTTATCCGCCAGCTTGCCGGCATTGATCCGTTCCGCTAAAGTCGGGGCTTTGGTCATGGCGGCTCTCAATGTAGCGTTTTTCGTCTCCGGTTTCCACGGTTCATAGTCGTAAGAGTCATCCGCTTTCGGCAGGCGTACCAAGACATTTCCATTCAAAGCATCCGCATTCTTCTTTTCTACGCTGGCATAGAATCCCTTTCCTAATGCGTAAGGGACGTTCACATCGTTGTATTCACGGCTCCAGTTGGATTGGACTACCTCGTAATGAGTTGTATCCAAACCATTCTCCGGAAAAGAAGCTATTTGATCTGCTTCGCTCTTCGGCACGTACATCGTGATCGCCTTGTCCCAAGCTTTCTAGTAGAAGGCAGGAGCTTGGCGGTCGTTGTCAGCCGTGCTGTAGGTGATATCGGCGAAAGCATTGGTGTTCTGACGGCCCGTGTTCTTCACGGTGTACATATCGCCGGCGAATACGCTTTGCAGGGGCGATGCCATCCAATATTTCGCATTAGGTGTCATCTCGAATTCCACGCGGGCGGTGTCGTACGTCAGGAGTTGCTGACGGCGTAACTGCGCCTCGGGTTTGAAATAGATAGCCTTTACCTTATTTATATAGTACGGAGCTACGATAAGTCCTTTATCATTCTTATTTACCGCCATATCATATTGGATATATTGGGTAGCCTTTGTTTTAGATGTCGTATCAATTCCTTGCAGTAAATTCTTATCCTCTTTCAAGTCTTCCAATTCCAGCGTCTGCCCTCCCGGGATCGTGATACGGGTGAAATGAAGCGGGGCGAAGGCGGCAGTCACAAGATCTTTACCGTTGGCATCCGTACCGTCTGTTCCGTTCGGATCTATATACAATTCCCCTTTCGTGGATTGATGCCAGTTCATGTCATTATACCATGCCTCGCCGGTGTTTGTACCCTGCCAAGTCAGATACTCCGGTACGATCTTGACAAGCAAGGTAGCATATCCCTCGCAAGAGCCTTTTACGAAAATTCCGTCCTTATATTCACCGAATGGAATATAGAGTGAATAGATTTGGCCTTCGGCGAATTCTTTATAAGCATCCTCATTAAAGGTCATCGAGAATAATCCGCCGCCATAATCTTTTTCACTTTTAGCTTTCGCAAACAAAGCCGTCAAATCACCTACCTCTGTATAAATCTGCCCTTGCCGCAAGAATATAGTCGTAGCGTCACCGTTGGGCTTACCCAATTGGTTAGATCCTTTCATACCCATTGTCAAGCCTTCTCCTTGAATGGGAATATCCGTTATGCTTCCCTCCATGATATTCGGCAAGCCGATACGCAGGGGTACATGGGGATAATGCTCCATTCCTTCCGGGTACTCCACATCCGGGAAACCGGCAAGTAGTGTCGGAGCGGGAGCGGCTTCCATTGTTAATTCGTGAGGCTCATTACAAAAGAGCCATATACGTCCCTTTTCATCCTCATGATCATCAGGCAAGTAAGGAATCGCCACCACCTTTTCTGTCCAGCGGAACTCTGCTTTTCCATACTCACCACCAATCACTAATCGTGGCTCGTTGTCTACATCACCCAAAAGCAATTCCTTCAATTGTCGGGTTACCTCTTCCTTGTAGTTTTCTTCGCAGTACCGAATCAAACCATCCGCAGAAGCTTCAGAACCCTTAAGCTCATCTCTATAAGAGCGCAATATATCCGTTAACCCCAGCTTTCCGTCAAGAGTTGCAAAAGCCGACGAATCTCCCAAGAACCAATCGAATGTATATGGAACATCAGGGAAAACTTTTTCAAACTCATCTGTTACCCCAAGTGAATTATTGTCGTCATCTACTTCTTCCACCAACACGGTAGCCTTTTCAATCACGCTGATCCGTCCCTCGCAAGCGATCGCACCCTCCGGGAACTGGGTCTTGGTATTTGCCACGATCGTAACGGATGGGAGTACGGTGAAAGGAACCGTCAGAAGGCAAGGATCGTCGAAGCCATATCCCGCATAGGCATTCGGGAAATTCACCACTTCATCACTAGTCACTGTTGCGGCCGCACTAAATATCACCACATCATACTTGCCGGAAGCAGGCTCTACCTGCGTCCCGCTTCCGTATGGTTTCTCACCTTTATATTTCAGCTCCGTCTTATTCACATCAATGGCACCCAACTGGATGATATTTGTATTTTCCGCATCCCACCAAGGCACACGAGGACGAGAGATACCCATCACCGAACATACGGCTCGTATCAATTGTTCATATATCTCATAGCCGTTTATGACCGCATCTATATTAATATTTTGCGGATCCGGTACGATATAGTCCCAATTTTGTTTTTGACAAAGTGTTTTCAAACCCTCTGTCAAATAGTTGATATAGGCTGCCTTATCCTCGTATAGTCCACCATATTTTTTTGTAACGAGTGTGTCTATATCCGCATTCCAAACGTTGCTCTTGGCATCGTATAAGAAATCATTGATCATACGTAGGTTGACAACAATCTGCCGATGCATTGCGGTCTCATAACTTGTCAGACCTTGAAATCCATCATGATTTAACCCTTTCTCTGTCGGAACGATGATACGATACACTTTGCTTCGATTGTTATAGTTCTCATTCGCATAGTCCTTCAAATCCGTCTTCAATGTAATCCAGTCTTCAGGCTTGTCTATATCCCCGGTTTCCTTTTTATCGGTAGCTCCGACATAAACGTTTCCAATCGTTTCATTAAGACTCTCTTTTCTTTTCTTCGGATCACTCCCCATCAAACCATAGCGGTATTTCCATATATGCTTTGAGTCTTCCGTAACACCGTCTTTCATTCTATCTTTAATGGTAGCCAACGCATCCGGTTGAATGCTCCAGCCCATATTCTGAAGCAAAAGCTCATATTCCGTAGAAACGGTCAGGTTGGCAGAAGAACACACGTCTACTCGTTTCACGTCGATCTTGGGCTTGGTGCGGTAGATACGCAGACCATCGATGGCGTAGTCCGCACCGTTAGAGTGAAGGGTGTTGTTTTGTACTTCCAGATAATATTTTTCATAACCAACAAGCGATTCGGGCACAGAGAAGGTGTACATTAATTGTTGCCATTTGCCGATGTTACGATTTGTCCAAGATCCCCCATTTACAATTGAATCTTGGAGCGCATTTCCCGAAGAAAAACGGTGTAAAATGACTTCAACCTCTTTACCATCCTCCCCCTTCTTCACTCCGATAAAATTCATATTAATATTAGGAGGAAGAGTACTTCTAGCGGAGGAAAGAGTCATATCATTCACCCAAAAATTAACCAGAATACCAGTATGCTGGCATATCGTACCATCCAATTCCATTTTCACCAAGCGTCCCGGCAAATTCGCTGCATCTACATAAAAGAAATAGCCTAATGATTTTTTTCCCGTATTATAATAAGTCCGATCGTAGATTCCTTCTTTACTAGGAGAGCTACCAAGGAGCATAATCCAACGATATTTTCTGTTAGCAATTGATTCATTATTCGTTGATATTCCCTCTATATTCGCAGTACGAAATAATCCATATTGATTTTGCAGGGGTTTAAGATTATTTTCTATGATGTGATTCTTATAATCATACGGGGCATACTCTGTAATTCCCAAATCCAACCATTTCCCGCTTTCTGGAAAACCAATCGGTGCTATATTGTTCTCCGAGTTTAACTCATCTACGGATATAGTATCACCCCGGTCGAAATTTATATGCCCGATTCTCTCATAAAGATCCGGATGATTATCCGGGTTACGTCTTGTATCATCGGATATTTCTTGCCCCGACTGCAACATAAAACCATAATCACCGGGGATAAGCTTGTATTGAGCTAGCACAGGACTCTTCTTGCCACTTGCACTTATCGCCCGCACATCATACTTCACAAAATCCGTGTTTACCTCTATCGAACTTATCATCTGCTTCCAATGAAGTTTATCTCCCGATTCAATATTTGTCCATGTCCCTCCATCTTTGCGATATTGGTAATAATCTCCCTGCACAATAGTTCTATTATCATCATCGTACCACGCATAGTTATTGGCAATTTGGCCCAATTGTATATTGATCGTCTTGCTGTTTTCAGGAACGTATATATCCTCTTTAATAAAAGGAATCATATCATTCGCTCCGGAAGCTTTTATTCGCTCAGCGATCTCCTTAGCCGGACGAATAACGAACTTATAGCGTACGGAAAGGGTTGGTTCTGTAAATTCCTTGGAAGCTATGTTTTTATCATTATAATCTGTATTTTGGCTCACATCACAAAAAACAACATCGTCTTTCACCGTCTGTACTTGATATTCAATCGTAGACGCTCCCGGTACATTTTTGCCTGTGGCAAAACCTTTATACCAAAAAAGAGAAGTTCCTGCATCCCGTAAACAAGTAGGATACTTGTTCGGTTCTAAGGAACCTCCCTCCACAAAAGAACCATCATCCATAGGATTTACATCTTTACCTTTTATATTATCCTTTGTCAAGGTTTCACCATCCAATCGATACCAACGGACATACCAATCATACTCTGATAGATGAACACTTCTTAACTCCGGAATAAACAACTCCCTCGCTTCCCCGTCCGCTATATACACCGTATCCACACGTTCTGTAATATCGGTTTGGGGTGAACCATTCTTATAATTGATTGTGTACGTCTGCCCCCACGCCGACGCAACCGTACCGGCGGACAGGATCAGCAAGCAAGTTAATAACAGGGATTTATATCGTAGGTTGATTGATGGTTTCATCCGTCAGGTCCTCCTTTCTTAGTTTGTTGTTGTTATATTATGGTTGTTGTTGTTTTTCGTAGTTTCTTATTTGAATGGTGTAAGGGATTTGCATCTCTTGCTCCATGTTCTCGCCGTATTTTATCACGAGTGTGAGGACGACCGTGGCATCCGCTTCTCCGCCCAGTTCTTGGGTACGGATCGTGAAAGAGCCGGCTTTCTTCAGACCGCCTTGTCCCGTACCCGGCGTAAGCGCAGTTTCGGGAATATCCAATTCCGCATCCGTCTCAAAGCTCGTTCTGTCTACGTTTATGGCCGTGATTAGCGGTTTATTCGCATCGGCATTCTTCCAGCTGACGGAACTGTACTTCTCTGTCGCGACATTTCCCCCCTCCTTTTCCTCATAGCCCTTGATGGAGAAATCTCCTGTCACGCCATCTATGCCGGATATCTCGAAACGGATCGACAAGTCGCCGGCGGCTTGCAGGGTGTGTTCTACAGGTGTCAGGATCTGCACGCCCGTCTTCTCACCATAGACCAAGGCGGTCGGGTAGACTCCGATGGGGAGGCGTTGCTCGGCTACTTCCAATTTTGTCGTGATGTTGGTTATCAAGACCGGGATAATCAGCAGGTCGTTGCGGCGCACGAAACCGAAGCTCGTGGTATGCTCCGTGCGAGGACGGCCTTCGATATCGACACCCAGCAGGATCTCTCTCGCCCCCGCATTGCCTTCGGGGATGTAGCGGGTATAAGTCTTTATGTTGTGGCCTTCCGCACCGTCCTTGATCTTCGCAGGTACCTCTTGATTCGCTTCGGAAGGGATGATCTCCTCTTTAAATAAATCCGTTTCCTCTACCGTCTCTCCAGTCGGAAGATTCGGGGCCAGTCGCTCCGCACCACCTTCTCCGGCAGTCTCCAAATACTTGTTATTTCCCCAAGGCAAGAGCCAGATCGGCAGGCTTCCCTTGCGGAGGTTCATGATGTCCAATTGTTTTACGGTTATAGGTTTGTCTAAGTTGTTAGTTATCTTCACTTGTACCTTGCCGATCATGCGGATCAAGGGAATCTCGAATTTGTTCTCTGCCGGAGCGGGTTTCAGCGTATACTCCTGGGCGTAGCTGCTCATGGGGATGCGCTTTCGAGACGCTTCCTCGCCTCCGAATTTACCCTTTTTCTCCTCATTCCTTGTATCGATACTCGTTCCCGAGTCCAATATCTTCACCTCCGACAGTTCCGCCAAGGAATGTGCCCCGGTAATTTTTTGATACAACGATGTACCATCTTCCAGCGACTGCAAATTGGCGAACGCATAAAAAGAGTATTTGCCGAGGGGTAACCTCATCTCTACCTCCGTATGAGAATCATCAGGATCATTGACATCCGGCGTCCACGTACCCTCTCTAGATGTATATCCGGCCAATTCAGCGTTCTCATCATCATACGCCACCACCAGCCAGTCCGTGATGTCTCGCTCGTATTCATCATCATCTTCCCAAGTAATTGTCTCGCCGGCTTTCGTTTGCGGCGGTCGTGCCGAGCGGGAAGTCCGCAGGGTGATGGTCACGACACAACTGTTCGGGTCGTCGTCGGGGAGATCGCCCCCCCGGTCTTCGCCGCAGGCTACGCAGAGCCAGCAGAGGCAAAGACCGGCGGCGACCGCCATCAATTGGTTATATAGGGTATAACGTCTCATCATTCGCGCTATTTAATAAATCTCAGTTTACAATATACCATCGTTGATACGGATCACCCAGTCTTTCACCTGTATCTTGAAGCAGGCGTACCCCACGATCGTAGGGTCTTCCGGATCAGGCCCATCGGGATTATCCGGGTTGTCAGGGTTGTCAGGATTATCCGGGTTGTCAGGATTGTCCGGTCCCGGCGGATCCGGAGGCGTAGGCTTATCCGGGCAATCGGGGCATACCTTCGGCGTAAGGAAGAAGATGATCGAGTACTCATCCTGCCGGTCCAGATACTCCTGCGGGGAGATACGGTGCCCCTCCATCTTGGTGAGAAGGAGGTAATCGTTGAGGTTCACGTTCAGCACATCCTTCTCCCATCCGTGGTGACGGATGATGAGGCGGTAGTTGCGACCCGCCATCAGGCGCATGGTGTTCATCTCGGCCACGGCCACGTATTGCCCGCCCACGGTAGCGCCGGGAGTCGGGTCGGCTCCCAACTCCACGTTCTCCGTATAATAAGGCAGGTAGTGGATGGTGGGATCTTGCAGCAGGGAATTGTCGTAATCCATATACCCGTTGTCGGCCACGATCCGGAAGGAGAAGTTATTCACGTCCATGTCCTCCCCCATCACGTTTTGCAGCACGACACGTAGCTTGTTGGTATTCTTGGCGAGGCTGATCACCTTCTCCTCGGGCATGTCGCGCGTCACGGTGAAGGTATCGAGGCTATGCCAAAGCGGGTGCAGCTCGTTGGGTTGTGTCGTATCGTCCTCACGCAAGGTACGTACCTTGACGTCTTGCGCCCTCTCGACAGCCCGCGACGCCTCGGCGGGATCGTTCCATGCGTAACTGCCCTTGTCCAGCCCGGCCCAAGTGACTACCTGATAGGTACCCGGCTCCATGTCGAGGGCGATGGAGTTCCGCTCGTCCAGCTCGCTCTTCTCGATCCGCCGCTGGAAGAGGAAGTTCCCTTCTTGGTCGCAGAAGAAGAGCGTAACGAAGTCTACCTCATGCTGGAAAGCGTCGGCGAATTTCATATTATAGTCGTACTTGAAATACAGCCGGAACTCGCAAAGCGGCAGCGAGTCGTCGTGTATCCAATCGCAAGCGTATAGCCCCACGGACAAGGCAGCTACGCCAATCAACTGTTTGCAGGTATGAAATAAACGGTTCATAATCATTTTATTAAGATACACAGTAATCCTCCGCCCGTACTACCGGGGATGGAGGTAAACCATGATGCCCATTATAAGGTTCTTATGATGGGCATCGTAAGGTGGCTTGGATGGGCATCGTAAGGAGCTTACAATGCCCATCGTAGGAATCCCCCGGAGGGGTAGGGTTAAATAATGATGTCTTTGTTCGTGCGTTTCACCCAATCTTTCACGTAGATGGTGACGTCGATGGTAACATCATCCGTCTCATCCGGTTTGTCCGGCGTATCCTTACCCGGCGTGTAAGGTAGCGGGTCACCTAAGCCACGCACACCCGTCACGTACAATTGGTACACGTTGTTACGCACGATACAGAACTCCATCACGCCCATCATACCATCGTTCCCGTTATCGTTATGACGGATCCAGAACTTGTAATAGCTCTTTCCGCCTTTGTATAAGGAAACGTTGTAGAATTGGTACAAATTACCGATCTGCTCTGGGGTGAAATTATTCGGATCAGTGTAGGTATCAGGGAGATGACCACCGTCTTTCTCATTTTGTTCAATTCTAAATTCAAAATAGCATAGGCGCTTTTTTAGCCCATCAGTCCAGTTTGTTTCGCCCTTAATCATGTCACTAAGATATTTCTTAAACGCGATCTCAAATCCGTTCTGATCAGACATGGAATTAATCGCCTTTTGTACATCAGCAAATTTCGGTAATGTTACCTCATTCCAGCCTTTAATTAAGCCTTTCAATAAATTAGGATCCGAACCCTCTTCCAAATTAAATGCGCAAGCGGCAACAGACGGAAGATCTTTATAGACAGAACGGACAGTCGCACCCTCACCGTTCTTATGGACTGCCAAAAGGAATGTTTTATTGTCATCTAAAGGAACAGACTCAATAGAACCCGTTTCTTGATTATAGAAACTGACTTTAAAATTATCACCATCTGGCATAAACTCAGACTCGAAAATAACGCCGGTAGAATAACCATTTACTTGCGCCTCACGATCCAACGTGTTCTCCTTGGTGTACACGACGGGGTAATATATTCTATCATTCAATCCTTTATAAAAAGCTTCAGTATTAGCATCAGGAATCTTAGCCATATTCTCAACCCTATTTAAGTCTTTGTTTTCCGGATTAAAATAGTTGATATAAGAGTCCTTGAATTGAGCCCAAGGATTATTGCCTTCCCCCGTAGGTACCTCTTTTTTGCTGATCGACGGATCCAGCACATAATTATAAAAGCCACCCGGATTATTTAGCGCCGTCATAGACCATACTTCATCACCCAAATATTTAAAGTCATTACCTTTTTTAGTATAACTTCCAGTCATCGCATCCGCTAAACTTGACCCTTCGCCAAAGTTCTTATCCGCTTTAGGAGAGACCTGCTTAAACACGTAGCTGTTACCCTTCCATTGGTTCACGACCTTGTAACCCGTCAATTTGAATGAGCCTTTATTCTTTACCGGAGAACTTTCGAGTATTTTATCTGTCTCTAATACAGCAGCATATCCCAAGTCGATACGTGCGGCCATACGCTCCACGAATACGGTTGTTGCCGCCGGTTTCGTCTCATCTGTATTTTCCACGGAAATGTGAACAAGCGACTTCCCTATGCCATCTACGCCTTTCATCTTGTGCGTAGACATAATGAAGTGATCCGCTTTCGAAACCTGATTAGTGCCAGTCCATAAATCCTTTAAAGTTTCTCTGTCTCGTAACTCACCCAAAGTAGTAATACCCTCTATTCTATATCCGGCATTAACTACCGTAAATACTTGATAATCACATCCATCTACTGTCAGCTCCTCATTCATCGTCACCTTCATCGTCACTTTTCCGGCACTGTCATGATTAGGCTCGCCACCTCCACTCGGATCAACACCGGTCTTAGATTCATACCAACCCTGTCCGGCAATCTCTAAACTTTTATTTACGTCATCATTAAAGAAGTCCAAGGGGTTAGAGTCAAATGTATTACCGTCATATTTCACCAAGAAGATATTAACATCATACACCTTACCCTCATTAGCGCCATCGAACTCTTCCAAGAAACCGTTGCCGTCCTCGCCCCAGCCGGCACCATCGTTATTAGGATTAGAAGGAGTTCCTCCCGCCTTCGTCAATGCCCCCTTCGACACCGTGGAGACGTTCACTGTCATATAGACTTTGCCGCCATCGTCCTCACCACCGGAATTGCCTCCGTTTTCGATATCATCGGAGCAACCCGTAACCGCCAGCAAGAAAGCGGCGGCCGCGCTTAATAAATAATTCTTTTTCATGTTTCTCATTCGTTTTTATATTTGATACTCATTATTATCATCCTGCGATCACAGCTCTCGCCATCAATCAGCCAGTTCCTCCCGCTTCGCGGCGATCTGCCTCAAGTTCTCCTCCACCTGCGAGGCTACGGAAGGATCGCCGGACAACTTACCCAGCAGGGCCTCCGCCTCGTCCAAGCGGTTCTCCAGCATGGCGATGGCCGCCTCCGCCAAGGTACGCTCCGCGGAATCGGAAGTCTTCGCCAGATAACGGCGGGCCGATTCCAAGCGACCCGCGTCGATCGCCGTAAGGGCGGCGTTCAGGTTCGACACCGGATCCTCCGGATACATACGCACGGCAATCTCGAACACCTCGCGGTAAGCGTCGCTACCCGGTTCCATCGTCTGCGCCACCCGGAACATCTCGTTTAGACTCAACTGCCTAGGGTCCGAATAGATCAGCTCACGGGCCTCCTCTACCGTAAACGAGCGGATCGTGTAGCGCACCGCATAATCCGAATGGCGCAAGGCGGGATAAATATCACGCAAGAGCACCCGATACGAGGCCCCCCCGTTCAACGCCTTCAGCTTCGCCTCGCGGCGGTCGTAATCCTTCGGTTCGTCCGCACGGATGATGGCCAGCAGCTCCTCCTTGTCCGCAAGCGAGGAGTTCTCCACCCGTTTCTCCAATCCGGCCCAGTCCTCCGGCTCGAAATCCACCGTGAAACGGGCCTGCTCGAAGTGGTAAAGACCCTTCACATATTCGATCAACGCCTTGGCGCGATGCTCGGCCAAATAAGTGTTATGCTTATAGGTACCTTCCGGCGACGCGAAACCCTTGATATATACCTCCGTGATGGTAGCGTAAGGATCCTCCTTCACCGACGACACGGTCTCAAGGATCTTGCGCAGCTCTGAGGGATTATCGCGATACTCGGGATATATCTCCGTGCGGTTTACCGGGAAGTCGAGGAAGGCGCTTCCTTCCTTCACACGCTCTTTCACACGCTCCGCCTCCGGCGTGACGTAGGCCAAAAGCGGCCGCAATACCACAGGCTCCGCGATCCGGATCGGGAAAAGCGGCGACTTGTCATTGCTCAACGCCTCCCAGCCGCAACCGCAAAAATCGGCTACCAGCGACACCTCCGAACGCTCCATCCACTTGGCGAAAGGAATAGAGGCATGGTAATCGAACGTCTGCTCCTTCCCATTGTAACGGCGTAAGACAAACTCCCCGTTCGCTGCCGCGTCGCGCCCGGACCGGTCGTACTGGATCTGGCGGTTACGCCCGTTCACGATCACGGGAGGCAAAGCCCTTACGCTATCGCCCCGCTCGATCAGCGGCGTACAGACCAAACTCCGGTTGGCCGGTAGCGACAACTCGTCCAACGCTAGTTTCATATCAATTATCAAGCGATCGCCCACATGCTCCACCAACCGCTCCTTCACGACGATGGCGGTAGCCGTCTGCTGCGCCTGTACGGGAATCGTAGTACCCACACAACCGGCCAAACAAGCGATCCCAAGTATCATCCATCCTTGTAGATTCTTCATTTTTCAGTCCTCCATCGATTTAAAATTGGTAAATGAGATTGATCGCCGCCTGCGTAGGCCCGAAGTAATGCTTCTTGATCCCTTCTTGCTTGCGGCCGCAATTCGCGCAGGGATACTTGTCCGACTTCAAGTACAGATAGCCCACGCCCACCGTAGCCTCCAAGTTCCAATGGCGAGACAGCAGCCACGAGTATCCATAACTGATACCGGCTCCCGCGCCCCATCCCTGGTGACGCTCGCCCTCTGTACCCAGCCATTTGATATCGGCTACATTATATAATAGGTACGGAGTATGCACGCCGAGGAAATGGCCGTTAAACGTCTCGCAAAACCAATACCTCAACTCCGGGTGCAGACGCAAATGCTTCAGTGAGCGGCCATAACTCCCATCATCGTTCTTGCCGCTGAACGGATTCAAGCCTGCCTCCAACTCAAGTGTCCAATGACGGGCGAGATAAACTTCAGCCCCCAAATTAAACGTGGCAGTAGCCCAATAAGGAATATTGCTCTTGATCCCAATCATGGAGCCTTTCCCTTCGACCGGCACCCCCTGCGCTCTCGAAAGAAACGGGACTGCCAACAAGAATAGCATGAAAATCGTCTTCTTCATTCTTTCTTATTCATTATGGTTGTTAATCTTATATCTTTTCACCCTTCTGCCCCTCAAGACCTAACTTCCTAAAATCAACTAACGGCAAGAATGGCCCGTGGACTTATTTATGGAATAAGGTTTAGCGTTTCAAAAACGTCAGCGGAGAATAAACGTTAAACAACATTTTATTGTCGTTTATATAGTATATCAATAGACCACACGGAACGTTTCAGAAAAACATGTACATGTTTTCCTGAAAAGACGTACATGTTTTTTGGAAAACACGTACATGAAATCCAATAAATATTATGGTGTTTCTATACAGCTATCAATCAATGGCTTACATATAGGCCTATCCAAACGAGCTTATTGTATTATTTGTTTTTGATATTCAGGAGGAATTTGTAGAGTATAGAAATTCCTCTTTAGTTGAGAGAGTGAATCAATAAAGGTGAATATGGTTCATTTTAAAGACATAGCTTCCCCTAAATTCCTTATTTGGTGAAAAGAACTTGACAATTTTAATGCAGAAAAGTTGTGATAATAAAATATTTATTATGTATTTTTGTGAACTAATAGGGAGGAAGTTACTATTTTAACGCTAAAACTCCTTATTCCATAAATAAGCTCACAAACCATCCATCCTTTTCTCAAGAATCCGATTTACAGAGCCTATCACCTTCATGTTCGCATGAGCCAAACGTGATATATCCAATTCTTCCAGATAAAAACGAGTCGTTTTCTCCGACGAGTGCCCCAACGCCTGGCTGATCAAGGCCATCGGCATATCGCAGCGTAAAGCTTCTGATGCCCAACTATGGCGAACAACATACGACGTAAACGGATTCGGTAACCGTAAAGTTTGCCCAATCCGTTTCAGCCGGGCATTATGCCGAGCCAAGCTACGCTTATACCTCAAATGGTCCGGATTCTTGGGCGGAAGAATCGGGAACAAATACGGCGATCCGGTCGCTCGCTGCCGATCCGCGTATTTCCGGATCAATTGCAACATACTACTGGTTATCTCCAACCGGATCATACGTCCTGTCTTATGACGGTGATATACCAACTCATTCCCCCGGATATTCTGCCTCGTCAAGTACGCTATATCCACAAAAGGCATCCCGCAAGCCATAAAACTGAATAGGGAAAGATCTATCGATAATTCCACTTGCGGGTCATCCGCCACCTTGATCTGAGCGATTTGCTGGAACAAAGATGCGGGAATCGCACGCCTCGCCGTCATCGCACGCCGGAGTTTCAAATTCTCAAACGGATAATATGACGCAGGAATCAACGACTCTTGGCAAGCCGTATTATAAAGCGCCCGCAAACTACTGATATACGTATTTACCGTATTAGTAGCTAATCCTTTTCCCTGAAGATACGTGATGAAATCTATCACCAACGCACGATTCAAATCGGCCAAACAGAACCCCGGGTTCTTCACGAATCTTAAAAAATGCCTTACGGCCACCTCATACAACTCAGCTGTCCCTTCTTTCTTTAACTGCCGTTTCATGTCTCTTCGTTTTCCCATATAATCCATCAATGAGATTGCTAACTTTTTCTTACGTCCTCGTTTCATACTCCTTTCACTAAATTATTTATACTTTACACGAACAAATTAATTCAAATTATTACTTTTGTTCCCGAAAATAAGAAAATAGGTAACAATTAAAAGCATAAAAGCAACAATAAATAATATGGCAAACAATCGAGTCACATTCGGTAGTAAATTGGGCGTAGTACTAGCTACCGTAGGATGCGCCGTCGGATTGGGAAGCGTATGGCGCTTCCCGTATATGCTGGGAGCAAACGGAGGTGCGGCCTTCCTACTGGTCTACATACTTTTCATGATATTCTTGGGCATTCCGGTAATGATAACCGAGTTTTTCATCGGCCGGCATTCCCGCAGCAATACGGTGGGTTCTTTCAAGAAAATGGCTCCCGGTACAAAATGGTGCTGGATTGGGTACAACGGTATCTTGGCCGCGTTTTTGATCTTAAGTTATTACTCGGTCGTCTCCGGTTGGACGCTTGAATATGTTTGGCAAACGCTAAGTGGCCGTTTGTATGGACAGCCGGATATAGACTATACGGCCGATTTTCAGGATTTCGCTTCCAATGTCTTCCGTCCGATCTTTTGGATGGGCGCTTTTATCGGGTTGACTCACTTCGTGATTGTCTCGGGCGTAGAGAAAGGCATCGAACGGGCCTCTAAGATCATGATGCCGCTTTTATTCTTGATCTTGCTGATCATGTGCGTACGTTCCGTGACCTTACCGAACGCTGAGGCCGGATTGCTTTTCCTTTTCAAGCCGGATTTTAGCAAATTGACTTCCTCAGTGGTCTTGAGCGCACTAGGACAGGCTTTCTTCTCTTTGAGTTTGGGTATGGGCTGCCTGATCACTTACTCCTCTTACTTCGGGAAAGATACGAATATGCAGGCCACCGCTTGGCAGGTGACAATCATTAATACGCTTGTCGCCGTATTGGCCGGTATCATGATATTCCCGGCGGTATTCAGTTTCGGCATCACCCCTTCCGCTGGTGCGGAACTCGTGTTTATCACGTTACCGAACGTATTTGGGCAATTACCGCTGAGTGGCTTGTGGTCCTGTATTTTTTATATCTTGCTAGCGATGGCGGCACTGACTTCCACGATCTCTTTACATGAGGTAGCTACGGCCTACGTTCTTGAGGAGTTCCATATGACACGCAAGAAAGCGGCTTTGATCGTTTCCTTAGGAGTCTTTTTCTTAGGTATTTTCAGTTCACTCTCATTCGGGGTGATGAAAGGATTCACGATTGGAGGCTTGGCCTTTTTCGACGCGCTGGATTACTTGACCGCCAAGATCATGCTACCGCTGGGAGGTATGCTCACTTGTATTTTCGTAGGTACACGTGTCGATAAAAAAGTATTGAAAGCCGAGTTGACCAATGAGGGGACTCTTAAGTTCCGTCTTTTCGGCGCTTACGTATTCTTTATGAAATACGTGGCCCCAATCGCCATCGGTATCGTATTTTTGAACGAATTAGGGATCTTGAAATGGATTACCGGTAAATAATACCGAGAATTCCTTGTCAATAGAAACGGAACTTCTACCTTTGTCGGTGGAAGTTCCACAAATCAAAACATAAGACTATGAAATGGCGTGATTTACTTTATTTCTCCAAGGGGGAAAGGCAGGCTCTTACCCTACTCCTTTCCTTAATAGCGATGGCATGGATCGCAATTATCGGGACGGATTTCTACCGTTCCCAATTTCAAACAGTCCCATTGGCAAACACCGGAATCAAACAAGATTCCTCACGGATCTATTCGAATAAAACACCTTCAAATTTCATTCGGAAAGAAAAAGAATCCCATTCGAACGAAACTAAAATCCCTTCCGAATGGAAATCCAAACGCATCCGAAGGGAATCAAAGCCCCATTTCCCCTCTTATCCCCAAGCAGAAAAATGGCCGCAAGGAACGGTTGTCGAATTAAACTCGGCTGATACCACCGCCCTTAAAATGGTTCCGGGAATTGGTAGCGTTTTTGCCAAGCGGATCATTAAATACAGGGACTTACTAGGAGGATTTTATTCCGTGGAACAGCTAGGAGAAGTATATGGTATTGACGAGGAACGCTATGAAGCGATGAAATCGTGGTTTTCCGTGGACCCGTCAGTTATAAGTCATCTATTTGTCAACCAACTGTCAGCTAAAGAACTGGCCAGTCACCCATATGTCAGTTATAAACAAGCTAGGATCATTGAGAAAATGATCCGGAAAAAAGGGAAATTACAAGGTTGGGAGGATTTATCCCTATTGGAAGAGTTTCCGGAGCATGAACAACAACGATTACGATATTATCTTTCATTCCATTGATATTTTCACTATGTTTGTAACAAAACATATTCTGTATGATCTATCTGAAGCAAGTCAAATTACTGGACCCGGACTTGGTAGCCGGCAATCCCGAAGAACTAAAATACCCGTATAAGGCTCCGGCGGTACGTTTCACGGAATCATTCATTTTCCGCAAGCCGGTTACTTTCCTTGTCGGGGAAAACGGGGCGGGAAAATCTACCCTGCTGGAAGCGATGATGAGTAAATATGAGGAAAGGGATGAGGAAGAACCGGGTATGCTCTATGACGGAACCGAGGCCTACAAGATTTACGCCAATGTCTTACCCGAGCATATTAAGCTGATCGAAACCCGAAAACCGGAAAAGCATTTCTTCTTCCGGGCAGAATCCTTTTTTAACCATGCGGCCGAATTGGATAGGCAAGCCCAACTGGAATTACGTAAGTACAGCAAGATCTACGCCTATAAAGCTTACGGTGGCAGGAGTTTATTGGAGCAATCGCACGGCGAGAGCTTTCTCAGCGCTTTCCTGAATTATGCCAGCCGCAATACATTATTTATATTAGACGAGCCGGAAGCCGCACTCTCCCCACAACGGCAGCTGGCCCTTTTGGTGCGTATCCATGAACTGGTGAATAACGGTTGCCAACTGATTATCTCCACGCACTCCCCGATCTTGATGGCTTATCCGAACGCGGACATTTATGCCATCGATGATACCGGAGCGCACATCACCCCGTATGAGGAAACAGAGCATTACCAGCTCACTAAATATTTCCTCACGCATACGGAGCAAATGATGAAAGAACTGCTTGAGTGAGATTACTTCTCCCAAGCATTTACGATCTCGGCAATGTAAACGATATGCGCATTGCCGTTCTTCTCATCATACCAACGAGGGAAAACACTAGGATCTAAAAACTTAGCCTCCTCGATCTCGGACTTATAGACCACTTTACATTCCAACGTAAGGCGAGCTTCCTCGAATACAGGATTACCAGCCTCCGTAAAGAACGGTGTCAACCCCGTAGCGGCCACTTTATCAATCTCCCGGCCGGATTTAGAGCCACAAATGCTATGGGCTTTCCGGTGCTCCGGTCCTAGGAAAGTAATCGTGAACTCATTTTTAGCGTCGATAAACTCACGGGTATAACGCTCCGGACGAATAAAAGCAAACACCACCGGACGGTTCCATAACACTCCCACGCCGCCCCAACTGGCAGTCATCATATTAAACTTCTCCTTATCACCGGCGCTTACCAGCATCCACTCC
>NZ_QTLP01000023.1:42363-89736 GCF_003635405.1 Parabacteroides sp. AF39-10AC
ATCATATTAAACTTCTCCTTATCACCGGCGCTTACCAGCATCCACTCCTTACCGATAAGCTCGATAACGTTATCCTTGATCTGATCAGGATTAATTGCTCTCATAATTTTCCTTTTTATAAGATAAAACTGCTACCCGGTCGATATGTTCCCGAAGCGCAGGCCTGTTCATATCTTTGTTTTACGCAAAGATAATGTTTACCAATCAGACTCACCGCAATTTTGCCGGACGAATTTACTTTCCGGTACTCATTACGCCGGAATCATTATCGGCGTTATTCACCTTCTTCTGGCCGGCGCTGAACTTACGGCCGAAGGAGAAATTATATGCTAGACGAATGACGAACAAGCGGGAGCTTTCTTTCAAGTACATGCTCCTTCGGAATGAGGCATATTGCGATCTGTTCTCGGAATCTTGCCTAAACGTATTTATAAACGGATTAAAGACTCCGGCTCCTACCATCAAATCCTTATACCTGTATCCCGCATATAGGATTTGCCCCTGTTCACCGCCCGTCATGGTCTCCCCGAAAAAGCGATCCCAATTGGCATACATCTCATATCCAGCCAACCACCGTTTCCATACGACGGAGACGGAAAGATTGCTATACCAATTCGTGTATACATGCGAATAGGATCGCCCACGGCTGATAAAATGGTTTACACCGCCTTCCAAACGTACCTGCAAGAGATCCTTGACCGGCCCGATCCGTAAAGAGGCATAACTTGAGAGGCGTTGCCAACTCCGCTGATTGTTCCAAGTCTGGATAATTCGATTACCTTCCCAGAACTTCTCGTCCATAATAGCATTCGGCGCATACTCATAGGCTCCACGCAGATTACCATAGAATAAGCCTTTGCCGTATTCGTAGGTAAGATCGGCCTTATACCTCAAGTAAGGTGTCAGATCCGGATTTCCCCGTTGGATTTGCAAAGAATCCACCGCCAAGTCGACCGCATTCAAGTTTGATAAAGATGGAGAGGTATTCTCAAGGCTTCCCCTTAAGCGAATGAAAGAGCGATCGGTCAACTTATAATGTAAATTCAGCCGGGGATTGAAGGCATAATACCGATAGCCCCCATCATTCACCTCCTGACGGAAGAAAGAACGGGTAACACCAAGACCCAACGTATAATCCAGCTTCTTGAACCGCCCCCTAAACTCAGCATAAAGATACGTTTCCGCTTGGCCCATACGGGTCTTCTCTTCCCGCCCACCCCTATACGTATTATCGGAAAAAGACTGGGTATGCCTCAGCCCTCCACCTATCCGGTTCTTCCCTATCTTCCTCTCATAGATTCCCTCGCCTATAATTGAATACTTATTGCCCTTTACCCCGTTATTCACGTCGGTAAGCAACAACTCATACCTTCTCTCTTGATAGATCCGATCCGAGTGAGTCTTGTTATAAGTCCCGACCAAGTTGAAAACCAATGTTTGGTCATTCGGAAGATTTCGTTGGTAGTATACATCCAAAGCCGGGCGATATAGTTTCTCCGCCGTTTTATCGATTACCGTTACCCTATCTTCCGGGACCTCCATATTGAATAGCGTTCCTTGGTAATCCAGATGAGGCTGGTTGCTGGTATAGAGCCGGAAAGTAGCGTTGAAAAGGTACTTTTCCGGTTCTTGATAACTAAAGTTCGTTTGGAGATTCTGCCAGAATAATTCCATTCGCCCGGGTTCGCCTTTCTCTTTTCTCCGCGATACGGAACCATCCATAAACAGGAACCGCTCTTCATTATCCCGCCACATCCCGTAATAATCCTGATGACTGACGAAATAATTCACCCCGAACTCCGACTTCTTATGATTAATCTTTCCCGATAACTGATTGTTCCTCCACGCCACATGCGGACTGTTCGATAATTCAAGTCCAATAGAGCCTCCGGTATCCGGACGGCGAACGATGTAATCCAGCACGACCTCGGCATTACCATAACGCAAGCCCGGATTATCATGATATTCTATGCGGATAATCTCCGTCGGCATCAAGGCTACGATCTCCTGCACCTCCGCTTTTACGCCATTGATACGATACTGTATCTCCCCATCCCCGGAGATCCGTACCTCATTAAACAACGGATTCACCCGCAAGCCCGGAAGCATCAGTTGTTGCAATAGATTTATGCCATTTGTAGAGGCTTCCAGTTGGCGATCCGAAGGATATACGATCTTCCTATCGGAATAGCTTCGCGCATTGGACGCATCGACCGTTATATTATCCAAAGGTACGACTGCCTCGTCCAAATCTATATTCCCCAGATCGACATCCCTTTCTAAACCATTGAGGGAGACATATCTTGTCTTGTATCCCAAGCTGGATACGACCAACAGATAGTCTCCCTTCAACTCTCCCTTTAAAACGAAATATCCTTTATTGTCCGTCGTAGTACCCATCACGAAAGTAGAATCTATCGTTTGCAGTACCACGTTGGCAAACTCCAAGGTGCCGTTGGTTCTCGCCTCCTTAACACCTCCATTTATCTCTATAACCTGAGCGAATGCCCCTTCTATCATACAGCAACAAAGCAGTATGAAGGCGATTCGTGTCTTATTCATAGCCGTACTGTTTTATTGAATATCTTACATCTATAAGACAAGGCTATGAATGAATCGGTTACAGAGATCACCAAATATTTCCTTACGCATACGGAGCAAATGATGAAGGAATTGCTTAGATAACTTCAACGAACTCGCCCTAGGCAAAAAACTTAATCATTCTTACATTCACGTTAGAGAATCATGAACTTCATTTCGTCATGCCATATTATATATATGTAAAAGAAAGACAAGAGCACATTCAAGGAGGAAACCTATTAATTTAAATGATAGATGACACTACGACAAAGAAAGTAAATGGGTCCTTTCCGCGTGAAATTATAATCGGATAAATGGCTTAGGAGATGTCATTTCTCCCAAGCGTTCACGATCTCGGCGATATATACGAGATGCGCGTTACCGTTCTTCTCATCGTACCAACGAGGGAAAACGGTCGGGTCCAAGAATTTAGCCTCCTCGATCTCAAACTTATAGACCACCTTGCACTCCAATGTTAGCCGGGCTTCCTCAAAAACCGGATTACCAGCCTCCGTAAAATATGGGGTCAAGCCTGTAGCCTCTACTTTATCAATCTCCCGGCCGGATTTAGAGCCACAAATGCTATGGGCTTTCCGGTGCTCCGGTCCTAGGAAAGTAATCGTGAACTCATTTTTAGCGTCGATAAACTCACGGGTATAACGCTCCGGACGAATAAAAGCAAACACCACCGGACGGTTCCATAACACTCCCACGCCGCCCCAACTGGCAGTCATCATATTAAACTTCTCCTTATCACCGGCGCTTACCAGCATCCACTCCTTACCAATCAACTCGATAAAGTTGTCTTTGATCTCATTCGGATTAATCGCTTTCATATCTCATTTTATTTTCCCTCAAAGATATAAAATATTCCCTTATTTACCGGTACTCATTACCCCCGAGTCATTATCGGCATTATTCACTTTCTTCTGACCGGCGCTAAATTTACGACCGAAAGAGAAGTTATAGGAAATCGTCGCCACAAACAAACGGGAACTTTCCTTGATGTAATTCGAACGGTGGAAAGAGGCGTATTGGTTCCAGTTCTCGGTCTCCTGCTTATAGTTATCCGTAAACGGATTAAAGACACGCAAGCCAATCATCAAGTCTTTATGCCTATAACCGAGCTGGATTCCTTGGATATTCTCACCCCCACTCATCGTCTCGCCCTTAAACCAGTTCCAATTCGTCATCAACATATACATGAGTGACCAATTCTTCCAAGTAACGGAAACATTCGCGTCGCACCACCAGTTCGTATATCGATGCGTGTAGGTATTACCGTTACTCATATAATGGTTCATACCACCATTGACTGAAAATTGCAAGATGTCCTTGATCGGACCGACCCGCAAATTGACGGAAGCGACAACCCGTTGCCAGTTTTTCTGATTATCCCAAGTCTGGATGATCTTATTCCCTTCCAGATATTTCTCGTCCATGATAGCGTCCGGCTGATACTCATAAGCGCCCAAGGCATTCACGTAAAACAGACCTTTGCGAAACTCGTAATTCAATTCCGTATAATAACTCATATAAGACTTCAAGTTAGGATTACCCCGCTGTATTTGCAAGGAATCGATCACTTGGTCGATAGCGCTCAGCTCACCCAAAGAAGGAGTCACATTCCCCATCGTTGATTTCAAACGGATGGAAGATTCCCCGGGCAAAGCATAAAACAAGGTCAACCGGGGACTCACCGTATAACGTTCATAATCCGCATCCTCACCCCGTTGGCTATAAGACGATCGATTCACGGTCAAACCCAATGAGTAATCCAGTTTTTTCACCTTTCCCTTGAATTCCGCATATACGGAACTCTCCATCTGTTCCATATGCGTCTTATAGTTATGCCCATTGATATAACTGTTATCCGAGAAAGATTGGTTATGGCGTAAACCGCCGCTCAACCGATTACCATTCGTTAATTTCTTCTCATAGATAGCCTCGCCGATAATCGAGTATTTATCACCATCCACCACATTATTTACATCAGTCAACAATTGTTCATGTTTACTCTCTTGATAGATACGGGTCGATTTCGTTTGGTTATAAGTCCCTACCACGTTAAACACCAAGGTCTGGTTATGCTTCAAATCCCGTTGGTAATACAAATCCAGCGCAGGAGCTTGATAGGCTGATCCCGATAGATCGATCATATCCACTTTATCCTCCGGATTCGCCTTATTCATCAAGACTCCTTGATAATCCCAATGCGGTTGATGATTATTCCGGTAGCGGAACGTGGCGTTAAACATATACTTATCCGGCTTTTGATAGCTATAGTTCACATTCAGGTTATGCATGAACAAACGAGCGCGCGAAGGTTCGCCTATTTCCACACGGTTCAAGGTCGTTCCATTCGCTAAATGGAACTCTTCCTCGTTATTCCGTTTCATTCCATAGAAATCACGAGGACCGATCCGATAAGAAGCGCCCCATTCCGAGTTCTTATGATTGATCTTTCCCCAAGCATTATGTTCACCCCACATGGAATTGATACCTTGCGCCATGTCCAGACCAAAACTACCTCCCATATCCGGCCGGCGAACAATATAATCCAGCACGATATCGGCATTGCCATAACGTAAGCCCGGGTTATCATGATATTCTATACGGATGATATCCGAGGGATTCAAGGCCTTGATCTCATCCTGCTCCACCTTCACACCATTGATACGCACTTGGACTACCCCATTTCCCGTGGCCTTGATCTCGTTGTTCAACAAATCCACCTGCACTCTCGGTAGCATCATCTGCTGCAACAAATCCATACCGTTTCCCGAAGCCTTCATCTGGCGATCCGATGGGAAGACCACTTTTTTATCGGCATGGCTCGTCTGGGCAGAGGCGCTAACCGTCACCCCGTCTAAGGATACCGCATCATCATTTAAGGATATTTCTCCCAAAGAAATATTCTTGGACAAGCTTTCCAAGGAAATATACTCCGTCTTAAAGCCTAGACTAGAGACAGATAGAATATAACTCCCTTTTTTAATCTTATTTAATAAAAAATGCCCCTTCATATCCGTAGTCGTACCCGCTACAAAAGAAGAGTCCATTGTTTGCAATACCACATTTGCAAATTCCAAGATTTCTTTGTTGCGAGCGTCCCGCACCATTCCCTTTATCTCCAAGTTCTGAGCAAAAGCTCCCTGTACCATACCGCCTAGCAGTATGATCCAAATCATCATCCGTTTCATTTTTATCGTATTTTTTCCGAATATAGCAGGGTGGCCTTTCCCGCTTATCATTTGTTTCTAATTATAAGACGACAGCCGTTTGGAAAACGTTACAAGAAAATGATAAAAAAATAATATTTCGATGAATTTGCTTCGTAGATACGTATCTTTGTAACCAAACAACAGATTATAAATCATGGAGCTATTGAATAATTGGATCAACGGAGTCAACGATATATTATGGTCATACATCCTTATTATCATGTTATTGGGATGCGCCGTATGGTTTACGATAAAAAGTAGGTTCGTGCAATTCCGCATGATTGGTGAGATGATCCGATTATTAGGCGATTCTGCCGGGAAAGGAGAAAAAGGGGAAAAGCATATCTCCTCTTTCCAAGCCTTCGCCGTATCTTTAGCCAGCCGTGTAGGGACCGGAAACCTAGCCGGTGTAGCGACAGCCGTAGCGATCGGCGGACCCGGATCCGTATTCTGGATGTGGCTGATCGCTTTATTGGGTTCTTCCAGCGCATTCGTGGAGTCTACGTTAGCTCAATTATATAAAGAAAAAGGGAAAGACTCGTTCATTGGCGGTCCCGCTTACTATATGCTACATGGTTTGGGGTTACGATGGATGGGGGTATTATTTGCCGTATTGATTTCGATAACCTTCGGTTTTGCCTTTAATTCCGTACAAAGCAATACCATCTGCGCAGCTTGGGAAGGCGCTTTTGGCATCGATCATGCTTGGATCGGGGCGATTCTTACGGTACTTACGTTAATCGTCATATTCGGAGGTATTCAGCGTATCGCGAGAGTAAGCAGTATTGTCGTACCGGTCATGGCATTAGGATATATAGCATTGGCGTTGGGAATCGTACTGTTTAATATTACCCGCCTACCCGCTGTTATAGAAACCATTCTGTCAAACGCTTTTGGTTGGGAACAGGCGATAGGCGGCAGTGTCGGAGCGGCGTTGATGCAAGGGATTAAACGAGGTCTATTCAGTAATGAGGCGGGTATGGGATCGGCACCGAACGTAGCGGCTACGGCGCATGTCTCCCATCCAGTCAAACAAGGATTGATCCAAGCATTAGGCGTATTTACCGACACGCTGATTATCTGTACCTGCACGGCGTTCATCATCTTGTTTAGCGGAGCGCCATTAGACGGCTCCATCAATGGAGTCCAGCTCACGCAACAAGCCTTGAGCAACGAGGTGGGTAGCATCGGTAGTACGTTTGTCGCTTTAGCGATCCTTTTATTCGCGTTCAGTAGTATTATCGGTAATTACTATTACGGAGAAGCGAATATTCGTTTTATCACGTCCAAGAGAAGTGTCTTATTTATTTATCGTATATTAGTCGGTGGAATGGTCATGTTCGGTGCGTTGGCTAGTTTAGACTTGGCTTGGAGCCTAGCGGACGTGACCATGGGACTGATGACGATCTGCAATTTGATCGCGATCTCATTGTTGAGCCGTCAAGCGTTCCTATTATTACAGGATTACGTAGCCCAAAAGAAAGCGGGTATTAAAAGCCCTGTATTCGATAAGAACAAGATACCCGAGTTGAAAGACAAAGCGCAGTGTTGGTGATCAGACAAACGTATTGAAGTATGATAAAAAGCAAGATGATAAGCTTTTACATAGCGGTCATGATGATATGGACCTGTACGGTAAAAGCTCAAGATGATAATAAATCCCTAATCCACAAAATTGGATTCGACGTACGTCCCTCGTATGTCGCCCCGACTAGCAAATTCCTGAAAGATGATGGCTATGGAAACGGGCTTACTTTACGTAAGGCGGCTTCATTCCATTTGAAATACGGGTTCCAACAGAATCCTAACTCTAAGGAGGGCCAGCTCTATCCGCACACTTACCAAGGAATAGGCATCTCTTATAATACCTTTGGCAATCGGCAGGAAGTAGGTAATCCTTGGGCGGCATATGTTTTCCAAAGCTCCCGCATCGCCAAGATCTCTTCCCGGTTATCCTTCGATTATGAATGGAATTTCGGAGCCTCATTCGGGTGGCATCCGTATGATGAAAACAATAATTACCGTAATAAGATCATCGGTTCTAAGATCAATGCCTATATCAATCTGGGATTTTTCCTCAACGCGAAACTATCCCGTTATTGCAACCTGCTCGTCGGGGCGGATTTAACGCACTACTCAAACGGAAATACTCATCTTCCGAATGCGGGATTGAATACGATTGGCGGCCGGATCGGACTCGTCTACACGCTCAATCCTATCGAGGAAAGCCATCATGAGATAGGTACCGCACGTTCCTTACCTGAAAATCAGTTGTACCTCTCTAGCTTTTGGCAACGTGTCAGTTACGATGTCATCCTATACGGCGCGACCCGTGCTAAGGGGGTTATGCTTGGCGACGAGGCTCATATCTTTCCCGGTCATTTCGGTATCCTCGGATTCAACCTCAACCCGATGTACAAATTCAACCGGTTCCTAAAAGCAGGTATCTCCCTAGACGGCCAATATGACGAAAGCGCGAATATTTATTCCGACGAGATCATCCAAGTCGGCGAAGAACCCCGATTCTACCGCCCGCCCCTACACGAGCAAATCGGTATCGGCCTCTCCGCCCGTGGCGAGTTCACGATGCCATTCTTCTCGATCAATATAGGAGTCGGACATAATTTATTTTACAACAAAGGCGACCTGAAAGGATTATACCAGATCCTAGCCCTCAAGGTATCGGTTACACGAAATTTATTCCTGCATGTCGGATACCAACTGCACAAGTTCCATAATCCGAATAACTTGATGTTGGGAGTTGGGTATAGGTTCCATAATAAATAAAAGATAATATCCCGCTTGCTAAGATTATAAAGTTCAATCGTTCATAAAATCTAAGAAAACATATCGATCAAACTTCTTTTTGAAAGTAAAATTGAAGCTGTGCCTTTCATCTTTACTTGTAAGTGGTATAGCTCTATATCCTTTTTTTCTATAATAAGCTTCGTAGAGAAGAAGTTGTCTCCCGATACCGTAACAATAGAATCTTCTAACCCTTCTATTTCCGCTTTCAATAATCCATACTCTGATGAGGCGTACCCTTCAAACTCAATATCGGCCGACATACCTTTATGAACTTTCGTGATAAACCGGTAAGGTACAAGTGCCGTCACTTCCACATACCGCTCATCTACCTGTGTAACAAAAACACTCACCGTCACATTCTCCGGATAAGGTATAAAGCATGCTACCAACGCTAAACAGACAAGCACTGTTGTCAACATCCCGATGCCGTCACGCACGATTCCACCTGGAGCCTTACCAATTATCTCCTGTACCTTCTCACTACGCAACTCTATATTATCATACTCTGCCATACGTATATACATTTCTCATTCTCAAGACCCTAATTCCAATTGATTCTCCACTAAATTATAATAAGCACCACGTTTTTCACACAATGATTTGTGATTCCCAACCTCAACGATTTTCCCGTTATCAATCACAATGATCTGATCCGCATTTTTCACGGTACTCAGCCGATGAGCGACAACAACTACGGTCTTACCTCTATAAAAATCATTCAAGTTCCCCACGATAACCCGCTCGTTCTCGGCATCCAACGCATTAGTGGCTTCATCCAAGAAAATATATTCCGGATTTTTATAAACAGCCCTAGCTATCAAGATACGTTGTTTCTGTCCTTGACTAAGCCCAACACCATCCGGACCGATTTGTGTATTGTATTTCAATGGCAGTCTCATAATAAAACTTTTTATATTCGATATGTCTACGGCCCGGAGTAACCGCCCCGCATCAATCTCTCCATCATCCACGGCAATATTTCGTGCGATCGATTCAGAAAAAACAACCCCATCCTGCATAACGACACCGCATTGACGCCGCCACCATTTCAGATTCAACTCACTAATTGGGGTATTCCCGATACAGATCTTCCCTCCTGATACCGGATAATAACCTAATAACAATTTAATCAACGTAGTTTTACCACTGCCACTGGTACCGACAATAGCGGTCACCTTCCCTCCGGGAATCGTAAAACTCACATCATCTATCGTCTTTCGGAGACTGTGCGGATCATACTTAAAATCGACATTCCGAAAAGACAAATCCCGGTTATCATCCGGATAAGTAGCCAAAGAGTCGGAATGGTCCTCCTCATTCATTTGCGCATGGATCTCATTGATACGATCCAAGCTGATCTTCACATCTTGAGACGCATAAATGAAGTTCATCAATTGTTCAACCGGCCTGTTCAACTGCCCAATAATATATTGTACCGCCAGCATCATACCCAAGGTCATCTGTCCCTCCAACACGGAGGTAGCTGCCAAAATCGTTATCAAGATATTCTTCACTTGGGTAATACATACTCCACCGGCCTCTTGTGCCTGTTTCAACTTCAAGCTACGCATTTGCAAATGAAATAATCCAGCCTGTACATCCTCCCACTCCCAACGGCGACGTTGCTCGCAATCCTGCAACTTGATCTCCTGCATAGTGGTGATGAACTGGTAAGTCTTATTATTATTCTCCGCCTGTTTCTCGAATAGTTCATAATCCAGCACCTTACGCTTACGCAAGAAAAATGCGATCCATACGCCGTACAACACGCTCCCCATCACGAAAATCAGAAATATCATCTTATCATATATCAATAGTACGATCCCGAAAACAACAAATGTCAAAAACGAGAACAAAACCGTCAATGACTGAGTTGTGAGAAATTGCTCCACCCGCTTATGATCACCCATCCGTTGTATCAAGTCTCCCATCAACTTTGTATCGAAAAAACCCATCGGGAGCTTTAGTAACTTAATAAAGAAATCCGAGATAAGGGATATATTGATGCGCATGCTGATATGGAGCAAGATCCATCGCTGGATAAAATCCAAGATCGTTTGGCTGAAAATAAGGGTAAGTTGTCCAAGCAAGATTAGCCAGATAAAGCTCAAATCCTTATGTGTGATACCCACATCAACAATCGCTTGTGTCAAGAAGGGAAAGATTAGCTGCAAAACGCAGCCTACAATCAACCCTAAGATAATCTGTCCGAAATAATATTTGAATTGCTTGAAATAACCAAGCAAAAAAGCGAAAGTACGTTTTCCCGCAGCCTGAGTAGATTCTTGTTGATAAAAAGCAGGCGTAGGCTGTATGATCATGGCAACTCCCTTATCCTCTCCTTTCGAGCGGACCGTTATCCAACGATCCACAAAATCCTTCTCCTGATATTGCATCAGACCATTTCCCGGGTCCGCCACGTAGTAAACACTTTTCCTCCCTTTTCTGGATTTGATCTTGTAAAGAACTACAAAATGATTCTGGTTCCAATGTAAGATCACAGGTAACTCAACTTTCGCTAACTGATCGATAGACATTTTTCCGCAAGTTGTTTTCAAGCCTAATTCACCTGCCGCCTCGCTAATGCCCAGTAAGGATACACCGTCCTTACTGGCAAAGCATATCTTAGAGAGAGAATCTATCGAATAATTCTTCCCCAAAAAGGCACAAATCATCCGTAAGCATGCGATACCACACTGCATCGCATCGTGTTGTCGATAGAAAGGGAAACTACGCATAAGAATATTTATTTACAATCTGTTTATAACGTCTTGTCCTGCTCCCGAACCTTTGTATTTATTTCGTCCCATATTAAATTTAAACCGAACTGTTAGCCTGACAGACTCACTATCCAATTTAGCTCTTTGATAGGCAGTATTGATACCACTATACAAATCTATATTCTGTCGGCTTAAATGCCCTACATCAAACCATTGGAGATTAAAGCTCAAACGATCCTGCAAAAATGATTTCCGTAAACTTAAATCAATTTCCCCTGTCTGATTTAATATATAATTTTGTGATGCACCTTTTGTCTGATAAGAGAAATCAGCACGCACCACAAAACCTTTTGGCAAACTAAACGCATTATTGAAGTTAAACATCAACATCGGCTTATTCATAGCTTTGAAACCGTCCATCCAAGGAGTATCGAACCATTGTTTCCTAAGCCCTATATATGCCATTGGCTCCCAAAGACCAATTTTAGGAGATAAAGAGAGGGATGCGTTCAAACAATCCAGCTGTCCTTCGTTACGATAGGTTACGAACACTATTCTTGGATCCTTATCATAAGGATCTGCCACATTCAATATTACATCGTTGAATCGTTGATAATCCAAAGATAGTTGAACCCACTGATAAGATAAATCCAATCTCAAACTATGAATAATCTCCGGCTGTAACTTTGGATTTCCACCTTTATAGGAAAAACGATTTATATATACAATATTATTACTTAAATCCCCATAGTCCGGACGATGGATTTTCTCTGAATAGCTCAACTGGCTTTGAACTCGTCCTATAGGATAAGACAAAGAAACAAAAGGAAACAAGTTATCATAAGTCCGCCTAAGATCTGAATCTCCGGAAAACTTATCTTGGAAAGAATAATTCACATGCTCATATCGAACTCCCGCAGAAACATCCAGATTTCCCCAAGAACGAGTATAATCCAAGAAAGCCGTTTCCGTCTTCTCCTTTGCCACATTACCCGTACTTGGTAATATAGCTTCCTCATTTTTATAATACTCGTTTTTTTTCATGCTTGCAAATTCACCTCCAAATGAGAAATCCCCCCCCCATAAAGGATGGGATAAGATTAGTTTAGCAGCAAATAAATGAACTGAATTATCTGAAAAAGAACAAATTGCACGATCATCAAAATGTAAGCTACTCTCCTCTGCATAATCCTCTGCATAATCTTTATTCCATAATAAATCTGCGTTAAAATCAATATTTAATTTCCCGATCATTCCTGTATAATAAGCATTTAATTGTTGTTTAGGACCTCTACGTTCATTTGTCCGACTGTTATTCTCCCAGTAGTCGTACTGACTCTCATTCGCATATACCTGACTCCTCACAAAAGACACTTTCGAGTTTTTAGGCATAGCATTGATTGAATAGCGGACTCCTGCCGAATGCCTTTCATTAAACTGATTGTTAATCCCAATATTCCCGTCATAAATATGCCGCTTATAATCCGTATCAAACGTATAATTTTGTCGCCACAACGTATCTAAGCATGTAATCTGCTCTAACGTACTTTCTTGATAAAAATTCCGCAATGTATAAGCGAATCCCCCAAATAGGTCTAATCCATTTTTGCTATATTTGAGATTAAATTGCTCCATGAGTCCGGACTTATGCGACTGTTCCACACGGGAACGTACATCCAGCCCCAACCCTTCACCAACCGGACGAGCCGTCCGAATTCGTATAACCGCTTTAACACTTGCATCATATTGGACTCCTGGATTATTCAACACTTCAACCCTAGCAATATTCTCCGATCCAAGCCTTTCCAGTTCTGACAAATCACGAACCAAGCGTCCATTCAAATAAATAGAAGGTGTACCTTTTCCAAACACGGAATAGGCACCATCTTTACCTTGTACACCGGGTATATGATTCAACACATCACTAGCTGTTCCTATTTTACTCAGCAAGGAATTTTGTACATTTGTAATTAACTTCCCATTTTTCAATTCATATACAGGACGATGAGCTATAACCACCGCTTCTCCCAACACCAATGATTGCTCTGGGATCACGATAACGCCTAGGGAACCAATCGTACAATTTCTAAAAACAGTTTGGAAACCAACAGATGATATCTTAAGTAAATAATTATCATCAGACGGAACCGGTATAAGAAAACCTCCATCCTTATCACTTACCCCTCCATCCACAAAAAAAGAATCTGTAGTCATAACAACCACATTCGCATAACTTAATGGGGCATTATTGTTATCTTTCAAAGTACCTGAGATTGCCTGAGCCCCTAAAGTGAACACAGTCATCCACCAACCTGCAAAAAATAGCAAAAACCATCTTTTTTCTTTCCCACCCATTTTCATATTGTATTATCTAATCATTATTATTAAATCTCTAAAGCGTTTCGCTTGCAATAAGAGACAGAGGAAGTAAATTTCTTGCCCTCAAAGACGGGCTTAAGTCTACAATTTTTCAATGCACATTGTTTTTTAAACTGACATTTTGGACAATCATCCAAATCATTCAGTCGAGTTATTCCTCTGAATCTATCCAATTTAGAAGATCTCCAAATATCATCTATACTTTCATGTAACAAATTTCCAATGACATATTCCTCATGATCAAAAGCATAAAAACATGGATATATATCAAGATTTTCATCCATAGCCAAAATACTATTCCCCGCTGAACAAGCGATAATATCACTCTTTTCTTTTTCTACCAAAGAAAGGTCGTCGGACAATTCAAGTCTACGACCATATTTCTTATGGGCTTCATTATACACTCTATATACTTCTTGACTCTCATCCTCACTCAAAAACAAATTTTTATTATCACCAGCTCTTCCTACGGGACGCAAACAATTCAAGAACAAGACCTCTGCTCTCAAGAAATCTAATGTAAAAGAAATCATATCCCGTATTTGATAAAAGTTTCTTTTATTAATAGAGCAAGTTATTCCAAATTTAACACCTGCATCTCTCAATCTCAATAGTTGCCGAGAAATTACATCAAAAGCTCCCTTTCCCCTAGTGAAATCATGAGTCTCACTATCCAATCCATCCAATGAAATCCCTAAATGGATATCACCCAACCGGAGGATTTCAATATCTCTATCCTTTATTAGCATACCATTAGTCAAAACAATTGTCTCAAAATGCCTTTTAGATAATTCAAGAAGAATCTGATCAAAATTAGGTACCGTGAAAGGTTCTCCTCCCGTTATTTTCAAAGTTTTCAAATTAATCCTATCAAATTCACTGAAAATGCGGGAAAATACATCTATACCATATTCTCGTATCCCAAATTTTGGAGAAGCTCCTTCAAAACAATGTTTGCAAGCTAAGTTGCAATGTTTAGTAATAACAAAATCTATTCGTCCTGGACTTATTTCTGTCAATAGTGACAAATTCTTCTTATCTTTATAAAAATCAGGTATACAAAATGATTCCTTTGTCGGAACTAATAAGTCTATGAACTCCGGATTTCTCAGAAAAACCAAAAAATCATCCATATTGATACCCATATTCTCGAATTTTTCTTTCACGTATCCCAAAGAAAGGGACGAATGTCTAAATAAATTTAGAATAAAGAATAGCTTGTATGAGAGTTCATAACGTTTTTGAATAGACTTATTATATAATGAATACTGATCATCAAGCCCTTTTCTTAGTACATAATTTTGATTTATAGTCAATTCATCTTTCATAATTTATTCTATATAAAATTCCATGGATTCAAAGCACGTTCCTCAACCCATGGAATTTAATTAATATTTACATGTATTATTTCCACATACGCCATAAAATGGATTACAAATTACGACTCCTTTTCGTCATCTTTTTTCCCATTACAACAGTTGCCGATGACAGACCCATCACCATCCTTCGCGACCTCAAACTCTGTTTTCAGAATTCTGGCCTTCCCGCCTTTAAGCAATTCTAAAGACTCATTGTCGATTGCTTCAAAAAGCCCTACAGTCATGTGTTTTGTTTCCATGTCTCTTCAAATTAGATTTTCGTCCTACTCATAAGCTTTTCGGAATTCGCTCCTATGTTATACAGATAGGTTCTGTTTCTATTTATAAATTACCGGTAAATCAAAAATCACCTAAATAATTTTGGCTCTTAATCGGATAGCCTATGTCATCAATAACATGATCTTCTATCCATATCCATTCTCCATCCACATTTACCCATTCCCCTCCACGAATCTGAGATAACTCAAATTCTGTAAGTTTTTTAAATTTCAAATTTTCCATATTCTCTGTTCTTTGTTCATAATGTAAAGGAAGAGGTTTTCAAACAAATCATTTATAACGAAAACATAATATTTATATCATTATTTTCAAACTCTTTGGTTATATTTGCGTAATCAAATCAATTATAAGATGAAAAAATTCTATTATATAACACTAATAGCCATGACTGCAATTACCTGTATACAAATAGGTTACACGAATAACCTATATAATAATTATAAGAAAAAAGAAATAATCATGATAAATAATCATTTACTGATCGCTATTGACGAGGAGCTTCATCTACGAAAATTAGTTCCTAAATCAACTGATAAACGTCTTATAACATATAAAAGATTAGAAGACATGACTCCCCAAGAAAGGGATAGCCTATTAAAGATAACCAAACCAGGGGATACGATCAATATAGATCAAGCCAGAACACAGAATATAGGCACAAGTGTTGGAGAAATGATAGGGCAGCTACGTCAAGATATGGCCTTTAGCGAAGGAAATCCTTTAAACTTAGATACCCTTAACCATATCTTCTCTGATTCTATCCCCCCAAATTTAGCCTATCGTATCGTACAATATGATAAGGATACGTTAGCCATCGATTCTGTCGGGTATAGCGGAAAGAAATCGTGGAATTATGTCTCAGAGCTATTTCCAATAGGAACCAAGGGACATGTATTCTTACAGGTTAAAGCGGCCATTCCCTGGTTTGAATTTGTCTGGCATCAATTATGGGATTTGATCACCTCTTTATGTATCATGTTGGTTACTTTCATATGTTTGGCCATCCAATTGATAGAGATTAAACGGCAGAATGAGCTATTACGTAAGCGAAAAGCCACAATAAACGGTACCATCCACGACTTAAAGTCCCCACTAAATAGCGTGGTCACGATGTTAAGCTGGTTCAAGGCCACCGAGAATGATCCGCAAAAGAGAAAAATGATAGAGACCGGGCTTTCCGGCGTAAAGCATCTGGTATATACGATCGAATCGCTGCTGGTAATCGCCCGGAAAGACGAGCACCGGATCGTTCTCAATAAAACGAGGGTGGATGTCCCGAAGCTAGTGGAGAAAAACAAACAGGAATTGGCATTTCTCTATCCGGAGAAATACGAACATATCCATATCATAAATCAATTGCCGGAGGGCTTCACCGTACCGGCCGACAAGATGTACATAGACAACGTCATACGGAACCTGCTGGAGAACGCCTTGAAATACTCGGACGAGGAGGTGGAAGTGACGGTGACAATGGAGACAAAGGAGCAGATACTCGCCGTTTCCGTGAAAGACAATGGCTGGGGAATCGCTCCTCAACACCAGAAAAAGTTGTTCACCCAATTCTACCAAGTTCCTCGCGACGAGGATAAACTCCGAAGAGGATATGGAATCGGCTTGGCGCAAGCCAAATATATTATAGAGGAGCATCAAGGGGAGATAAAGGTAAGCAGCGAGGAAAATAAAGGTAGCCTATTCACCTTTACGGTCCCACTTCAATAAATCAAGAAAAACAATCGATCATGGGAAAAATAAAAGTCTTATTCATCGATGATGATATAGCATTGGGAAATGTCGTTACGGTAGCATTGGATAGTCTTGGCTATGAGACTTATTACCAGACATCCCTTGTAGCCATCCGATCTGTCATTAAAGAATTATGTCCGGATATCCTCATACTGGATGTAGAGATCGGGCAAAAGAATGGTATCGAAGCTACACCCGAATTGAGGCTTATCTTACCGGATATACCCATCCTTTTCGTATCGTCGCATACCGAAAGCTCTTTTGTGACGCAGGCATTGGATGCCGGAGGGATCGCATATCTGAAGAAACCTTTCGAGATTGATGAGTTAGTGGCTTATATCAAGAGACATACAAATACCTCATCGCATGCTTCCTTCCTACAGATAGGACAGCTCACTCTCTATACGCAAGACTATATCCTGATGAAAGGAGAACAAATCGTAAAGAGGCTCACCCTATCCGAGGGTAAATTATTGACACTCCTCGCCAATCATCCGGATGAAACCATCAGCCGACAAGAAATGGAGCAGGAACTCTGGGAGGATGGCTATACGAACGAACAAAGCTTGAATAATTTCATGGCGAAACTCCGCAAGTACCTGTCCGAAGACGATACCCTGGAACTAACCACTATACCCAAGGTAGGCTACAGGCTGGCAACAAAACATAAGCCCGGGATTTGAGCATAAGTTCCATAATCCTCGCTAGCCACTCATCGGATAATCGGGAGAAAACGCATCATACATTTTGTATGATACATTTTGTATGATATTTTCGTTATCTTTGTAAGCAAACAAAAGCGTATAAGACATGGCAACTTCTAAAGTAAATCCATTTCCTACAACAGGTTATATGGGGAGAGAATATTTTTGCGACCGGGAAGAGGAACTTTCATCCTTGAGGAAATTCGTGGAAAACGGAATGATATCTATGCGAGTCAGTCCATAAAGGAATTTACGGAAAGTTTGTCACAAGCCATTTTGCAGCAAATCCCGGAGCAGAAAAGTATTGGGAAACGCTTTCTGGATCTACTGAAAGGTTTCCATCCGATCCTTTCTTACGATGCGCTAACAGGACAACCGGAAATCAGTTTTGAGTTTACCGAACAAAAAGGTGCCGAGAAAACCTTGGCGGCCATTTTCCAGTTTCTGGAAACCCAAGATCGAAGAATATTGATCGCTATCGACGAGTTTCAACAAATAGCCAACTACCCGGAAACCAATACGGAAGCATTATTACGCTCCTATATCCAGCAACTGAAGAATGTACGGTTTATTTTCAGCGGCAGCAACAAGCATATGATGAACGAACTGTTCAACAGTGCCAAACGCCCGTTCTTCTCCAGTACGCAAATGATGCCGCTAGCCGCCATTCCCAATAACTTTTACGCTACTTTCATCAAGAATAAATTTACAGAGTCAAATCGTGAGATTAGTGACGAAGCCATTCATTTTCTTCTCACGTGGACACGCACTCATACTTATTATACCCAAACATTATGTAATCATTTATATGCGTCTTCCTTAAAACGCATCCAAGAAGAAGATGTAAGAAACATTTGTAGCGACCTCTTGTCTTCCCAACAAGCTACCTATATCCAATACAGACGATTGCTAAGCCCGGTACAATGGCAATTGCTGATAGCCATCGCGAAAGAAGAGCGAGTGTTCCAGCCCCAGTCTAAAGCCTTTCTCGCCAAATACAAGATCGGCACACCCGCTAATTCCAAGCGGGCGCTAGAGGCTTTGTTGGACAAAGAGATGATCTTCAAGGAAGAGGATTTGCGAAATAGCTGGTATCAAGTGTATGACGTATTCTTGTCCCGATGGCTGCAACTGACGTTTTAATCATAGATTAAGCAAAACAACCGTTCCGGAGCGAACACCTCATTCGCCACGTCTAGGATTTGCTCGGCGGTCAGTTTCTCGATCTGGGCAAAAACCTCGGGGAGAGTATCGTAACGGTTGTAATGGAGGTAGCTTTTTCCTAAGCCAAGGAAAAGGCCCTCCCGGTTATCGCCCGACACACCCAGTTGACCGATTACCTGCTTCTTGGCGGCGGCTAATTGAGTGGCGGACAGTTTTACGTCACGTAAACGGGCTAATTCCTTATGCACCAAACGCATCGCTTTCTCACGGTTCTTCGGGTCTGTCCCGAAATAGATACTGGCTAGTCCGGTATCGGTATAAGAGGTTATATTGGATTCTACGTTATAGACCAAGCCATGCTTTTCCCGCAAGGAGACATTCAAGCGGTTATTCATGCCCGGACCACCCAAAATATTATTCAACAAAAATAAAGGAATGCGCTTTTTATCGTGCATACTGAAAGCCCGGCCACCGATCAGTACATGGGCTTGATGGGTATCTTTATGGATCTGGCGTACGCAAGCCTCGATGGGGTCCGGAGCTTTCCGGATCCGTTCAGCCATAGGGAAAGAGATATCGCTTAAAGCGGATTCCGCTGATTTCAAGATCTTCTTGAAGTCTTTTCGTCCCATCGAGAAGAACACCATATTCTCCGGGGCGTAGAAACGACGCATGAAAGAACGACCGGACTCGGAGTCAAAGCGAAGAAGAGATTCCTCATCCCCTAAGATATTATGCCCGAGGGCATGACCCTTATAAAGCAAGTTCTCAAACTCGTCGAATATAAGTTCCGAAGGACTATCCTCATACGAATTGATCTCATCCAAGATGACATCTACCTCCTTCTCGATCTCCTGTTTGGGGAATTGGGAATGGAAAACCAGATCGGTCAATAGCTCAAACGCCCGGCCGAAATCCTCCTCCATAAAAATGGAATAAACAAAGGTCTCTTCCTTCGTAGTATAGGCATTCAACTCCCCTCCTACGTTCTCCATACGGTTCAGGATATGCCACGCTTTCCGTTTCTCCGTACCTTTGAAGATCATGTGTTCAACGAAATGCGCCAAGCCAAACTCATCCTCGTTCTCATCCCGTGTACCGGCGTTCACGGCGAAACCGCAGTAAGAGACCGGGGAATTAACCGGGAGATGTACCATGCGAAGTCCATTCGGCAATGTATGAGCGATATAATCCATTTTCCTTCTTGTTTGTATCAGCCCGCAAAGGTACGAAAGACTTTCCGGAAAAACATGTACGTCTTTTTCAAAAAACATGTACGTGTTTCCGGAAAAAGACGTACGTGTTTTTTTCGATCTATTTGCCTCCTTGGAAAAAATACCTACATTTGTGTAAATTAAACAGATAAGGCTATGGGAAATATCGTCCGAAAATTACCGATAGGCATACAGAGTTTTGACAAACTACGTACAGAGAACTATTTGTATGTTGACAAGACCGAGTTCATTTATCAAATGGCATACCAAGGTGTCCCTTATTTCCTAAGCCGCCCCCGGCGATTCGGGAAAAGCTTGCTGCTATCGACATTCAAGGCTTATTTCGAGGGGAAGAAAGAATTGTTCCGGGGATTAGCCATAGAGAAACTAGAGACCGAGTGGAAAGAGCATCCGGTACTTCATTTCAGCCTCAACGCCGAGTTGTACGATAGCCGCAAGGCATTGGAGAATATGCTGGAACGCCAGTTGAGGGAATGGGAAAAAATATATGATACCGGAGGAGAGGGTATCACCTATTCCGGACGGTTCATGACCATCATACGAAGGGCGGCGGAGATAACCGGAAGGAAGGTGGTCGTACTGATCGACGAGTACGATAAGCCATTACTTAGGAACCTGCACAACGAAGAGCTACAGAACGAGTTCCGGGAATTATTGACCGCCTTCTATACGGTCCTCAAAGATGCCGATCCTTGGCTGCGCTTCGTATTCATAACCGGTGTCACCAAGTTCGCGCAAGTCGGTATTTTTAGCAACCTGAATCATTTGAACGACATCAGCCTAGCCCCGCAATACGCGGCCCTTTGTGGCATGACATTGCCCGAGATCGAGGCGACTTTCCAGCCGGAGCTTCATGCCTTGGCCGAGGCGAATAAGCTTTCATACGAAGGTATCATCGAGAAAATTACACGCCGGTACGACGGCTACCATTTTGATTTCCGCAGCGGTATCGCCCTTTATAACCCGTTTAGCGTATTGAACGTGTTGAGTAAACAGGTCTTTTACGACTATTGGTTTGCTTCCGGTACCCCGACATTCTTGGCGGAGATGTTACGGAAAACGAATTACGATATACGGGAGCTGGACGGGATCGAGGTGTCCGAGGTATCCCTTTCCGACGATCGGGCGAACATCAATAACCCGGTTCCCATGATTTATCAAAGTGGATATTTGACGATTAAAAGTTACGATGAACGTTTCCGGTTATATACGTTAGGATACCCGAATGAGGAAGTTAAATATGGATTTTTGAATTTTGTCGCCTCCATGTATGCGCATTTACCGGAAACCGAGACTCCTTTTTATATCGGGAAGTTCATCCAAGAGCTGGAGAACGGAAACGCCGAGGCTTTCCTCACCCGCCTAAAGGCTTTCTTCGCCGATATCCCTTACGAGTTGAACGACCGGACCGAACGTCATTACCAAGTGGTCTTCTACATCGTATTCAAGCTACTAGGGCAATTCACCGAGGCCGAGGTACGTTCGGCCCAAGGACGTGCCGATGCCATCGTAAAAACTCCTCGCTACATCTACGTATTCGAGTTCAAGCTGAAAGGAACAGCGGAAGAAGCGATCCGGCAAATCGACGATCGAGGCTATCTGATTCCTTATACGGCCGACGAACGGGAAGTAGTCAAAGTGGGGGTCGCTTTCGACGCAACCACTCGCAACTTAGGTGAATGGCTGATTGAAAAAACATTGTAATTCTATGAGAAACATGAAAATAGCAACCTGTTTACTAACTATCACTTCCTTGGTTCTTTCCGCCTGTGGAGGAGGAGGCAACGATATAGAGAAAGCGAAAAGCCTTGCGACCACGGAAGATCTAAAGCAATACACCGAGGCCATCTCGCATGACTCCTGCCAAGGCCGTAAACCATTCTCGGAAGGGGCCGACCGTGCGGTGAACTATATCGCCCGCCAAATGAAGGAAGTCGGCCTGAAACCCATCAACGGAGATTCTTATCTCCAACAGGTTAATATCATATCCTCACGTACGCAATGCCCGAAGCCGATGGTCTTGAGTACCCCGGAAGGAAAGATCTCATTGGATTGGCTAGAGGGCTATACCGCTTTCTCCGCACGGATCGAGCCGGAGATCGATATAGACAACGCGGAACTGGTATTCGCCGGCTATGGGATCGTAGCCCCCGAGTATGGGAAAAATGATTTCGAGGGAATCGAGAACCCGCAGGATAAAGTAGCGGTCGTTATCGTAAATGACCCGGGACTCGGAAGCGACAACACGGATTATTTTAACGGTGATATCATGACCTATTACGGCCGTTGGATGTATAAATTCGAGGAGGGCGCCCGACAGGGATTAAAAGGAGTCTTGATCATCCATGAAGACCGGGGAGCAGGCTACCCTTGGTCGGTCGTACGAGCTTCCGCCCAATCTAAGATGTATGTGGACAGCGATAGCGATGCCTATCATTGCCCGCTAAACGGCTGGATCCAATTCAATGCCGCCAAGCAATTGCTAGCCGATAATGGCTACGACATTGACCAACTAATCGAGCAATCTAAATCGCCGGACTTCAAGCCCATCTCCTTGAAATCTACGGTAACCGTCTCGATGAGGAACACCTTCGACCGCCAGCAAAGCCCCAACGTAATCGGTTATATTCCCGGTAGCGGGAACACGGATGAGAGTGTTATTTATCTAGGCCATTGGGACCATCTAGGCTATGGAGCACCGATCAACGGCGACAGTATCATCAACGGCGCTACCGATAACGCCGTAGCCATCGCATGGATGCTCGAGATGGCACGTTGTTTCAATGCCTTGAAAGAGAAACCCCGCCGGAATATCGTCTTCCTCTCCCCTACTTGCGAAGAGACCGGATTCCTCGGTACGAAATACTATGTGGAGCACCCGTTGTTCCCGATCGATAAGATAGCCGCCGTAATCAATCTGGATGTCTTCCCGCTATGGGGCGAGAACAACGATGTCACGATCACCGGATACGGCAACTCCGAGCTGGATGATACTCTAGCCGAGCTAGCGAAGAAATACAACCGTTACATCATGCCCGACCCCGACGCTTATAACGGGATGTTCTACCGCTCCGACCATTTCCCTTTCGTACAAAAAGGCATCCCGGCCATGTTCGCCAAAGGCTGGAACGACAACCGCAAACAGGGTAAGGAGTGGGCCAAAGAGCATATCGCACGCTATTGGGCGGAAACTTACCACAAACCGACCGACCAGACCCATCCCGACACGGATGATTACAGTGGTCTGTTACAAGAAGTACAATTATTCTTCGACCTCGGTTATAAACTGGCGCAAGATACCGGATACCCGAAATGGAAGCCGAAGTCCGAATTCGCAAACGTCTTAAAAAGATAAATTGTCTGAAATAGATGATGCCAATATCAGTAAATATAAATACTTTCGCGATCGTTATTCAGGCAGGAATGCCGTAAAACAATCAATCAACAATATGGTAAACGAAAATATCACCTCTTTATTGGAGCAGGAAGCGGAAGCGGTTCGCAACATACCCGTTACGCCCGGATATGAGGAAGCGGTATCGCTTATAGTGAAACATGTACACGACCTAGGTGGAAAACTGATCATGAGTGGAATGGGTAAAGCCGGGCAAATCGCCTTGAATATCGCTACCACCTTTAGCTCGACCGGTACACCTGCTTTTTTCTTACATCCCAGCGAGGCACAACACGGAGATCTGGGAATCGTATGCAAGAACGATATCATGTTATTGATCTCCAACTCAGGAAAGACACGTGAACTGGTGGAATTGGTAGATCTCACGAGGGGTTTGGTGCCAGACATGAAATTTATCGTTATCACCAGTAACCCGGATAGTCCTCTAGCCGCCGAGGCGAACGTATGCCTGTTGACCGGCGCTCCCAAGGAAGTTTGCCCGTTAGGCCTTACGCCGACTACCTCCACGACCGTCATGACGGTAATAGGCGATATCCTCGTGGTCGGAACCATGAAGCGTATCCATTTCACCAACAAGGATTACGCCAAGCGCCATCACGGGGGCTACTTAGGCTCCAAGAGCCGTGAGCTAAGCAAGAATGAATAACAAACCAGTATATAGTCATGAGAAAAGTCTTTGGTATAGGAGAAACCATCCTCGATATCATTTTTAGGAACGACCAGCCACAGAAGGCCGTTCCCGGTGGTTCCGTTTTCAACGGATTGATATCATTAGGTCGATTGAATGTCCCCGTATCCTTTATCAGCGAGCTGGGCAACGACCGGGTTGGCGACATGATTCGGGATTTCATGAAAGATAACCACATCACTACCGAGTTCGTAGACCGTTTCCCCGATGGGAAAAGTCCTATATCACTCGCTTTTCTGGACGACGATAAGAACGCTAATTATATCTTCTACAAGGATTACCCGGCGCAACGGCTGGAGGTGCCCCTGCCTAAGATCGAGAAAGACGATATTTTCGTGTTTGGCTCTTATTATTCCCTGAACCCGGTCTTGCGGACTCGTATGGTAGAATTTCTGCAATACGCCCAAGAACGGAAAGCGATCATCTATTACGATCCCAATTTCCGCAAGGCACACGCTCATGAGGCGATCCGCCTCATGCCTACCGTACTGGAAAATCTGGAATTCGCCGACATCGTCCGGGGCTCGGACGAGGACTTCCAGAACCTTTATGGCAAGAGCGACGCGCAGGAGGTTTACAAAGAGCATATTCAGTTTTATTGTGATTGTTTCTTAACAACTCACGGGGCAAACGGAGTCAATCTCCACACCCGTAATTTCACACGACATTTCGATTCCCCGCAAATCCAGCCGCTTAGTACCATCGGCGCCGGCGACAATTTTAACGCGGGTATTATCTACGGACTTCTAAAGTATGACGTACGCCATGCCGACCTTCCCTCTCTGGATCAGGATACTTGGGGAAAAATCATCCGCTGCGGAATGGACCTCGCCTCCGAGGTTTGCCAAAGCTATGATAATTATATATCCAAGGAGTTCGCAGCGAAGTATGTTAGTCAGTCTTAAATATCATTAATGAAGAAGCGGGAAAAACTTGTTTTACTATCTTTGTAAGGAAAGCTTATTATAATAGAAGACAATGTTAGGAAAGATTCTCTCTCTATTCGCCAGTGTGATCCTGTTAGTGGGTTGTTCCTCTAACGCGCCCGACATACGAGCGATTTGCCTACGTGATGACATCGGAAATTACGTGATAAAATGGGAAACCGATCCGGTAATGGAGGGGATTGTCAAGATGACCGTGTCCGACAACCCGGATCTTTTCACCAACGAGTCCCCGATCATTTACGCCAACATCAAGGATGGCGTGGCTACTTACATCACGAACGATAATATATCACGTAAGTATTTCCGCCTTTCTTTTAATGATAAATACGCACGGATCATCGGGGCACGCTCGGCGGTTATGGATAGTGTACAGAATTTCCGGGATCTAGGCGGTTATACCTCTACAAACGGGAAGACGGTGAAATGGGGCAAGGTATTTCGCTCCGGCGAGTTAAGCAGCTTGAGCGAATGGGACTCCATCCGATTGGATAATCTAGGGATCAAGACCATCATCGACCTCCGTACGAACCAAGAAACCCTCACCGCCCCTATCAAATATACGAAAGCAAATATCCTGCAAATCCCCATCTCGGTCGGCAAGATCGCCGATGCCCCCCAACGTGTTATCGAGGGACGAATGCGGAAAGGAGACGCCGGGGTATATATGGAAGACGAGTACCTGCAATTCGTGACAGATAATACCGATCAGTTCGCCAAGGTACTGGAACAGTTCCAGAACGAGGATAATTACCCCATTCTCATCAGTTGTTCCTACGGAAAGGATCGTACCGGGTTTCTCACCGCCATGTTACTCGCCGCCTTGGATATTCCCCGGGACGCCATCATGGAAGACTACTTGACATCCAATCAATATATCGATACGAGTCATTTAGCTGATATCGTGAAACATCTCTCCACAGACGCCCAAGAAAGCATTACGGTCTTCCTTACGGCCAACGAGGGACTCATGGACTTGGTTTTTAACAAAATCAAGAAAGAGTATGGCTCTACCGAAAAATATTTATCCAAAGGATTACGTCTTACTGATAAGAAACGTGAAAGGCTAAAAGATATATTACTTTATTGATATGAATCCGAATTATTTACGTACCTTTGCGGCCACTGAATATTATCATATATACACAATCGCATTTTGAAAACATTTGAAGAATTAGGAGTTGCCGCACCGATATTAAAGGCAATTCAAGAGATGGGCTATGAATCGCCCATGCCCGTACAGGAAGAAGTGATTCCTTTCTTACTGGGAGAAGATAACGACGTAATCGCATTGGCACAAACAGGAACCGGTAAGACAGCCGCTTACGGCCTGCCGATCCTGCAAAAGATCAATGTCTCTCAATATCAACCTCAAGCGCTTATCCTTTGTCCGACACGCGAGCTTTGCCTACAGATAGCGGACGATTTGAACGATTATTCTAAATACATCGATAACCTGAAGGTTCTCCCTGTATACGGAGGTTCCAGTATAGAGAGCCAGATCAAGGCACTGAAGAGAGGCGTACACGTGGTAGTGGCTACCCCGGGACGTTTGATCGACTTGATGAACCGCAAGACGGTTGATTTAAGCAACGTAAAGAACGTCATCCTCGACGAGGCGGACGAGATGTTGAACATGGGTTTCACCGACAGTATCAACGAGATCTTGGCGGCTATACCGGAAAACCGAAATATGCTGCTCTTCTCCGCTACCATGCCGAAAGAGATCGCTTCTATCACCAAGAAATACATGAAGGACCCGAAAGAGATCGTCATTGGCAGGAAGAACGAGGGAAACAAAAATATCCGCGATATCTATTACATGGTTCGTGCGCAGGATAAATATCTCGCGTTGAAACGTCTAGCCGATTATTACCCGAACATCTACGGTATCATCTTCTGCCGTACCCGTAAGGAGACACAGGAGATCGCCGATAAATTGATTCAAGACGGTTATAACGCCGACTCCTTGCACGGCGAGCTGAGCCAAGCGCAACGTGACTACGTGATGCAGAAGTTCCGTATCAAGAATATCCAGTTATTGGTCGCTACGGACGTAGCCGCACGTGGTTTGGACGTGGATGACTTAACCCATGTAATCAATTACGGTCTGCCGGATGAGGTAGAATCTTATACCCACCGCCGCGGACGTACGGGCCGTGCGGGAAAAACGGGTATCGCTATCTCTATCTGCCACGTAAGGGAAAAAGGCAAGATTCGCGAGATCGAACGGATCATCAACAAGAAATTCGACAGGGGCGAGATGCCTACCGGTGAGCAAATCTGTGAGAAGCAATTGTTCAACTTGGTAGACCAAATCGAGAAAGTGAAAGTGAACGAGGAGGAAATCGCCAGTTTGATGCCTTCTATCTACCGTAAATTGGAATGGCTGGATAAGGAAGATATCATCAAACGTGTCGTATCCTTGGAGTTCAACCGGATGATCGACTATTATAAAGATAACGATGATATCGAGGTTGTAGACGAGAACGCTCCCCGAGAGAGAGGTAAACGGGGTGGCAGAGGCGAAGCGGAAGAAGGTTACACCCGTTTCTTTATCAACTTCGGAAAGACAGACGAGCTTACGCCTCCTCAACTTATCGAGTTAGTCAACAAGTGCGTACCAGGCAAGGTTCGTATCGGTCGTATCGACTTACGTGATAATTTCTCATTCTTTGAGGTAGAAGAGGGAGAAGCCAACCGTGTCATGGACTCGATGAACGGCTTCGAGGTAGACGGACGACGTATCTCCGTAGAACCGGCGCAAGCGAAAGGCGAGGGAGGAAAAGGTGGACGTAGTCCTCGTGGAGGCAGTCGTGGAGGCAATGGCTTCCGAGACAGACGGGATAGCGGTAGAGGAGGCAGAGACAGCCGCCGGGAAAGTGACCGTGGAGACCGTGGCGGCAGACGTTCCAGCCGTAGTGACGACAAACCGAAGCGCAAATTCTATGAGGACACTCCTCGTAGCAGGAAGAAACGCAAGTAACATACAACTTATACATAATTTATCAAAGAAGCGTGGTTCGTTTATTACGGATCACGCTTCTTTTATTGTATATTTACAGCCGGAAAATCACAGTCAATCACAAATTCAAAGATAAGTCACATGAAGACACTGCTTAAACATCTTTCCTGCTTTTGCCTCTTCTTTATATTCGGAACAAACTATGCCATAGCGCAAAACTACCAACATGATTTCGACCAAGTCGTAAAGAAGGTGGACGACCTCCTGTGGTACGAGAAAGTGGGCGACATCGCCCATATCGACAAAGTCTACCTCTGCGGCCCCGCCCACTGGAAAGAAACGAATCCTACCGGGATGAGTGCCGGAAACGAACTGAAGTTCTGGACTTATATCTTCATCCCTAAAAGTGTGGATCCCGACAAGAAATATCCTTTGATCGTTCTCCCGCACAGTGGCGTACACGCGGATTTCAACACGTATTACGCCCATATCGTCCGGGAACTGATCGCCCAGGAATACATCGTGGTCTCCGCTGAATACCGGGGTAGCACGGGGTATGGCAAGGCTACTTACGATAATATCGATTACGGAGGATTGGAAAACGAGGATGTCTACGTTAGTCGTAATTATATGGTAGAGAATTTCGATATCGTAGATGCCAATCGTATCGGTATCATGGGATGGAGCCACGGGGGAATGATCACACTGATGAACCTCTTCACCTACCCCGGTAAATATAAATGCGGTTTCGCCGGAGTACCGGTAAGCGACGTGATCATGCGCATGGGATATTCCACCGATGATTATCGGAAAATCTTCTCCGACGAGGGCCATATCGGGAAGACTCCCCGGGAGGATATGGCGGAATACAAACGCCGCTCACCGGTCTGGCACGCGGAAAAACTACAAGATCCCCTGCTCATCCATACCAATACTAGCGATGATGACGTGAACGTAGTGGAAGTAGAGCATATGATACGTGCTCTCAAGGCCGAAGGAAAGAAGTTCGACTACAAAATATTCGACCGTGCTCCCGGTGCCCATAGCTTCGACCGGACCGACACGAAACAAGCTTCCGAGATACGACTCGGCATCTACCAGTTCCTCGCCAAGCATCTAAAACCCAATAAGCCATTCAAATCCGTAAAAGACGTACGAAAAGCTGCCTACAAATTTAATTGATACAAACATCTAAATAACACAAGAAATATGAAGAAACTTTTTACCTATGTTCTTATGCTTTGCGCCAGCCTATCTGTTTCGGTGGCGCAACAAATCCAGTATCCGGAGCCGATCTTGAACCCGGAGAGTTGTACGAGTATCATGGTCGGCAAAAAAGCCTCGGCGGATGGCTCCGTGATGACTAGCCACACCTGCGATAGCAATTACCGCACTTGGATGGATATCGTACCTTCCGCCTCGTACGATCACGATACGACAACCACGGTCTATACCGGACGTATGCATACCGAATATGCCGAGGGAACCCGGGGGATGATCGCGAAAGGAACACTGCCCGAAGCGCGGTCTACGTATCAATTCCTCAACACGGCCTATCCTTGCCTGAACGAGAAGCAACTAGGCATCGGGGAAACAACAATCACCGGCCGGAAAGCCCTTGTCAACAAGAAAGGAATGTTCATGATCGAGGAACTTCAGCGAATCGTCTTACAACGTTGCACGACCGCCCGTGATGCCATCCGTGTGATGGGCGAGTTGATCGAGAAATACGGATATGGCGACTGGGGCGAGTGCCTTACGATAGCGGATCCAAAAGAGGTATGGCATTTCGAGGTCTTCGGCGAGGGTCCGGATAAGATCGGTGGCGTATGGGCGGCGATCCGTATCCCCGACGATCATGTAGGCGTATCGGCGAATATCCCGCGTATCTCTAAGGTCGATCCGAAAGATACGGACAATTGCATGGCTTCCGCCAACGTATTCGAGGTAGCCAAGCGCATGGGCTTCTGGGACGGAAAGAAACCGTTCCGTTTCTGGGAAGCGTATGCCGGTGGGAACTATGCCGGTGAACTGAAATCATTCAGTATCCGTGAGTTCTTTATATTGAATAAATTAGCGCCTTCCTTACGTTTATCGTATGACGCGGAAGAACTTCCCATCAGCGTAAAACCGGACCGGCAAGTATCCGTAACGGATGTGATGGCTCTCCTCTCCGAAACGTACGAGGGTACGGAATACGATATGACCCAGAACTTGAAAGTAGCCGTAAAGAAAAAAGATAGTAACGAGACCGATACGGTTATCAGTCCGGTAGCCAATCCTTGGATGACTCGGGATATGGTGAACATGTTGAATGGGTTAAAACCGGACGCCGTAAAAAGCTACCGTTTGGTTGCCGTACCACAATGCTCCTACTCTACCGTGATCCAGTTACGTGACTGGTTACCCAATGCGGTAGGCGGCGTGGTTTGGATGGCCTATGATAATCCCGGACAAAGCCCCCGCATCCCCATCTTCTGTGGGACGAAAGATCTCCCGGCTTGCTTCAAGGTTTGCGGACAGCACCGTTACCGGGAAGATGCCGCCGTATGGGCTTTCCGTCGTGCCAATAAACTCGCTACCGTACGTTGGGGAGCGACTAAAGATCGTATGAAAGCATCTATCGCCCATTTTACGGAGAAAGGGCAGACAGAACTTCCTTTCGTAGAGAGCCGTTACAAAGAGATTCTTACCCAACAAGGTGAGGAGGCCGCAAAAGAATACCTAACCGGATATACCGCCGATTTCGCCGGAGCCACGATGCTACGCTGGAGAGAAATGGGAGACTCATTCTGGACCCAATTCGAAAGAGGCTTCTAATCACCACATCCGATAGTAGAGACGAGGCACACCCCGTCTCTACAATAATAATATAAACTTAAATTCATATACAATGAGAACATTCATTCTATCATGCGCCTTAGCGTTAGGTTCCTTGAGCACATTCGCTCAAGGCTACCAATTTACGGATGTAGTAAAGGTACCCGCCACGCCAGTCAAGAATCAAGCATCCACGGGAACCTGTTGGTGCTTCGCCACGACCTCTTTCATGGAGTCGGAATTACTCCGTATGGGAAAAGGGACGTACGATCTCTCCGAGATGTTTATCGTCCGCCAGAAATACATGAACCAGTTGCAGGATAATTATGTCCGCCAAGGTAGAGGTAATATCGGTCAAGGAAGTCTCTCCCACACCTTCATGAACGCTTTCAACCAAGTAGGTATCGTTCCGGAAGAGGTGTACTCGGGTATCAACTACGATTCCGACCGGCACAATCATGCCGAGATGGTAAAATACATCAAGGCGATCGCAACGACAGCTGTGGACATGAAGAAACGCAGCCCGGAATATTACAAACTAATCGATAACCTATTCGATACCTACCTAGGCAAGCTTCCGGAGAAATTCACTTATCAAGGCAAGGAATATACCCCGAAGACATTCGCCGCCTCCCTAGGGTTGAATATGGACGATTATATCGAGCTGACAAGCTTCACGCATCATCCGTATTACCAGAAATTCGAGGTAGAGGTTCCCGATAACTGGGAACATGCGCAAATGTATAACCTCCCGTTGGATGAGATGATGCAAGTCGCGGATTATGCTTTAAATAATGGTTACACGGTATGTTGGGATGGCGACGTGAGCGAGAAAGGTTTCTCTTTCAAGAACGGTGTAGCTATCAACCCGGAGGTGAAGAAAGTAGATGATTACTCTACTACCGACCGTGCCCGCTTTGAGAAAATGGACGAGAAGGAACGTCTGGAAGAAGTCTACAAATTCGAGAAACCTTTCCCGGAAGTAAACGTTACTCCGGAAGTCCGTCAAGAAGGCTTCGAGACATTCGTCACGACCGACGATCATTTGATGCACCTTACCGGCATCGCCAAGGATCAAAACGGTACGAAATATTATATCACGAAGAACTCTTGGGGAACCGAGCGTAATACTTTCGGAGGTTACTTGAACATGTCCGATAGTTTTGTCCGTGCCAAGACGATCTATATCATGGTACATAAGGATGCGATACCAAAGGCAATCAAGTCTAAATTAGGCATTTAGAACTTTCCTATCGTATAGGATATTACAATGCCCATCGTAAGGTTGTTAGAATAGGCATTCAAAGCACCTTACAATGGGCATTATTAGCTCCTTAGAATGGGCATCCGCGGAAATCATGGATGCCCATCTCTTTTTTCTCTCATCGAACCAGCTTCAACTCCTCAATCAACCTTGGGCATTTACCCCATTTATCGATCATGAAAAGGACATAGCGGATATCTACGCCGATGCAACGTTGCAAATCCGGTTCAAAAGCGATATCACCACTCATCGCCTCCCAGTTACCGTCGAAAGCAAGTCCGATCAAACGGGCGTTTTTATCGAATACCGGGCTACCGGAATTACCACCAGTGATATCATTGTTCGAGAGGAAGCACAGCTGCAATTCCCCTTTTTCATTTGCGTAAGGTCCGAAATCACGGCTACGAACCAGATCCAGTATCTCCGGTTGTACCCAGAACTCATCGCTCGTCGGGTCCTCTTTCTCTAGGATACCTTTATCCGTTGAGTAATAATTGTACCATGCGGCATCATAAGGACGATACCCTCCGATAGAACCATAGCTTAAACGCATCGTGAAATTAGCGTCGGAAGACAAAGCTTTCTCCGGATACATCTCCTTCAAGCCCGCGAAATACAAACGTTCTCCCTTAGCGATATCATACTCCGCATCACCCATCAACTGCTGTAACTGGAAGATAGACACCAATACGGACAAGCTCAGTTCCGCCGCCGGATCTTTTCTCAATTTCTCATATTGCTTCGGATTTCTCAACATCTCGGCGATCTTGTCGTACGACAATAAGGAAGTCTTCTTAAATACATCCGCCGCATATTTCTCATAATTTCCTTTATACTTCTTATCAACGCTCGTATAAATATCCGGCAAGAACTCCGAAGATACACGTTCTTTCGCGATCTTCATCATCGCGGCCAATACCTTCTGATCCAAAGACGGCTCGTAATCCTTGAAGAACGGTTGGATACGATCCTCTAAAAAGACAGTAATCTCTTCCGGAGTAGCTCCGTTTATATCCACCGATTGCACCATACGAGCCAAACGAATAATCTCCGCTCCACTGGAAAACGCCTCATTCAAATAGGTCAACGCCTCCCTATACTTATTGGTCGAGGTATATCCTTTTTCCAGCAAATTCAAGACCTCGCCATATTTAGCGCCCCGGGCCTGATCTTTCGCTACCCAATCAGCGAAGGCCGTCTCCTCCGCACGTTTACGTTCGATCACGTTTAGATTCGCCAATCCTTTATTCATACCGATCGAGTTCTTCCAATAATTGGAGCTTCCCGCATATTTGGAGGCATATTTGATACGTACGGCGTCGCTAGCCGACATAGCCTCTTTCCAGATGCCCTGCTTGATGCCACGCACCTCGATACGGGGCTTATTACTATTCTCGATACGCTGTTGCACGCCCCAAGAACACAAATAACGATCCGTGCTTCCCGGAAAACCGATTGTCATGGCATAATCCTTATCTTGATAACCTTGCATAGACACCTCCGCTACATATCTCGGGGTATAAGGCTTATTATCCGCGTTGTATTCCGCCGGTTTATTATCCGCGTTGGCGTACACACGGAACACGGAAAAATCACCGGTATGGCGGGGCCACATCCAGTTGTCCGTATCCCCACCGAACTTACCGATAGAGCTAGGCGGAGCGAACACCATGCGCACGTCACGAAATACGTCATATACGACCAAGAAATACTTGTTATTGTTATAGAAAGGAACCACGTCGGCTGCCTGGAACTCACTATTACCCACAGAGTCACAAATCACACGACCGATAGAATCGGCGGCGGATAAACGCTGGAACTCGTCCTCTATACCGGCGATCTGGCTGTTAATACGATCGCTCACGTCTACCGTCTCTTTCAAATAACGTACCGACAAACCCGGGACCGGCAACTCCTCTTGCTTGCTTTGGGATACAAAACCATCCTTCAAATAATCATGTTCCACGCTGCTCAATTGCTGGATAGAACCGAAACCACAATGGTGGTTCGTAAAGATCAAGCCCTCGTCCGAAACCGTAATACCCGTGCATCCGCCACCGAAGATTACCACGGCGTTCGCCACGCAAGGATCCGTCTCACTATACAACTGATCATAGGATGGGGTAAAACCCAACTCGGCCATTCTCGCCAAATTCTGCTTATTCAATTCCTTCAGCACCCACATGCCCTCATCGGCATATAACTGGCCGGAAGCGGCTAAAAGCAACAAAGCCGCCCACACTCTTTTCATCAACTTCATTCTTCTCTTATTAGTCTAAATTATTCGATTAGTAACTTAATGTTTTTTACCTCGACACGGGCCGACAACCATTCTGTAATCTTTTTACGCTCAACCTCTTTCACCTTCGTCTTACTCTTCAGATAAACCAGCATGACCGTATCCGGTTTCGCCGTCTCCGTATTCACGATATAGGTATGCGAGCAAGAAGCCTCTACCACAAAGGGGAACAACACTTTCATTTCCGGGATCAACTCGGATGTCAGGCGCCCATAACTCTGGTATTTGTCAACCTGCCGTTTTAAAGAATCGATCTGGATGGTTTGCACACGCAGCACCTCTTCGCTATTCTTATACAAATCCTGCATCAACAGGCTCTTCAGCTCGTTGATATCCGTCGCTTCCTGGCCAAAGCCCTGCTGTACGATCAAATGGACATTTTTCAATCCGTATTTTGGCATTTTGGCTTTTGCGTTCGCGATCATCTCGTCTGGTACGGTTTGTCCGATCAACACCACTTTTACCTCTTTCTTCTCGCTTGTATCCGTAATCACCTTACTCAATATTTGCGTATTCGGGAAACTCAGTTCTTCGGTGACAAACGTTCGTACCCTCTCATTAAAATAACTGCTACGGATTAAGTTATAACTCAAGAAAAGACTGGGTACGATCGTAAAGAATACGATAATACCGACATAGCGGGTCACGATCTTTTCCCGTTGTTTATCCAGGAATACTTTCTTCGGATACTTCAATAAACGTACCACCACATAAGTAGCCAAGCTAATAAATACCGTATTGATAAAATACAGATAGAAAGCGCCGAAAAAGTAATATAAATTACCACTCGCCAAACCGAATCCCGCCGTACAAAGCGGAGGCATCAACGCCGTAGCGATAGCCACACCCGGGATCACGTTTCCCTTGCTTTTCGTAGAGCTCGCCACGATTCCCGCCAGACCGCCAAAGAAAGCGATCAACACGTCGTATACCGTGGGCTGCGTACGGGCAAGCAACTCGCTTTGGGCCTCACTGATCGGTGATATGAGAAAATACAAGGTAGACGTTATTACGCTGAAGACCGTAGCCGTGGCAAAATTACGGAACGACCGCTTGATCAACTCGAAATCAGAGATACCCAATCCCAAGCCGAATCCCATGATCGGTCCCATCAGCGGCGAGATCAACATCGCGCCAATGATCACTGCCGTAGAGTTGGTATTTAACCCGAGAGAAGCGACAAACGTAGCGAAAATAAGTACCCATAAGTTCGTCCCCTTAAACTCTATCCCCTTTTTAATGGATTCTATCGTCTCCAGCTCATCTTCCTTTTCCTGCCTGACGTCGAAATTACGGACAAAAAAATCCATAATCTGTTTATGTAGCAATCCTTTTTCCATGCGGTATTAATCTTGTCCCATATTTATGCAAAGATATTTCAATTGTTTGTTTTTCTAACTATCTAATCGTTTTTTTATAGTGAGATTACGTATATTTGCACTTGTAACACAACAAAAAGAGATCCTATTTGTATGAAACGATATCTAATGCTTTTATGCTTATTGTTTATGTCCTTTGTCGTTTCATCTCAAACGACAACGCCAGACTCGCTTAAAAGCGCCTTGAAAAAAGCAACCTCCGAACGCTCTAGACTGGAAATCCTTACCAATTTAATGGATATCTCACGAAACGATGACATATTAGTAAACGCTAAACAACTCTATCAGGAGGCCTTAAAAGCGAATGACAATTACTATAAGGAAGCGGCGTTGACCGAGATTCTCCGACGTTATATCAACACGGACCAAACCGATAGCGCAAATATCTACATCGCCAAGGCCGAGCAGGAGCTAAAAGGAGAAGCCAGAGCCAGCCTCGTGTCGTTCATGAAAATGATACAAGATACGCGCGTCATATTCTACACATCCGGTGAACCGAGAAAGAAAGTCCTCATGAATTGCCTATTCAAGCTGGAAGAACCTGATAAATTGTCTCCCTACGAGAAAATAGCCTGCAATTATATACTTGGTATGGCTGTCAGCAACAGCATTATGGAAGAAAATATGCTTAAGGAGGACTTTAAGCAAGGAAGAGAATATTTCGACAATGTTCTGGCCGAGGCGGAAAAACTGCCCCTACGATATGCGTACAATTTCTTGCCTAACACCTATTTCATGCTATGCGCTTATGCGAGTAACCCTCAAGAACGAGGACAATATGCTACCCGTTACCTAAATACGATCTTAGGTTACTCTAACATCCCGGAGATGAGGAAACGTCCTTACGCAGTCAACAAACGTCAATTATTAAGCGCTTATTCAAACCTTGCCATTAGCGCCGAGGCTATTGGAAAGGATTTGGCGACCTCTTATTACCGTAAGTTCATGAATCTGCTGAAGGCTTATCCGGAATCAGCTAGCGCCGCCCCGGAGTATGAGCTCTACTACACCTCATCGAATTATTACCTAGGTATTAAGGACTATAAGAAATTCATTGAGTTCAGTGACTCTTTGATCAATTTCTCCAAACAGATACCGCTTTACAAGGAACATGTAATCGCTTATGTGTCCGCGAAAGCTGCTGCTTACGACAGCCTCCGGATGTACAAGGAAGCCTATGAGACATCCAAGGAATACGCTGTATTGCTAGACACCTTACGTATGCAAGAACTCAGGAAGAAAATGGAAAATCTGGAGATCGAGAAAGGGGCGAACGAGTTGGTGATCGAAAAGAGATCATTGGAATTGGAATTACAGAAAAGCAAGAAAGAGAATTACCTGTATATATCCTTATTGCTTCTAGCTTTATGCGCCGTGTTCTATATCTTTTTCCGATTAGGCAAGATGAGATCTCTTTATCGGGCATTGCAGAAGTCTAACGAGCAGGTCTTGATAGCGAACCAGAAGGCACAAGAGAGCGAGGAGATGAAGACCGCCTTCATCCGGAATATGTCGCATGAGATACGGACTCCCTTAAACGCGATCAACGGTTTCTCGGAACTCATCACCAACGGCGATATCTCCATGGACGAGAAACAGGCTTTCAGCCGTATTATCTATGAAAACTGTTACCACTTGACTTCCATGCTGAACAATCTCCTTGAGATCGCCCAGCTCGATAGCGGCAATGATTCCCTTCCTCTTGTTCCCACACGTATCCATGAGCTTTGTTTACATGAGATGCAACAGGTAAAGAAATATCAAGAGAAGCCGGAGATCAACTATGTGGTGGAAGGCGATAAGGAGAATGATATGATCTTGACCAATCGTGCTTATTTCAGTTTGATCATCTCGCATCTGCTGGCAAATGCGAATAAATTCACGGAGAAAGGAAGTATCACGCTTTCATACCATCTGGATAGCGGAGCCAATTTAGTGACCTTGTCGGTAACAGATACGGGTTGCGGCATCCCTCAAGACAAGCAGGAATGGATATTCGAGCGTTTCACGAAGACCAATGATTTCATTCCCGGCTCTGGCCTGGGGCTTTACCTATGTCGCTTGATCGTTAACCGGCTAAACGGTAAGATAAAGACAGATCCGTCTTATACGAAAGGCTCACGCTTCGTTATCACGATGCCAATCGCCACGCCGTCCAAGCCCTCCGAACCTACCGATTAACGGAAGAAACGTCCTACGTACGGGAGTTCTCGTAAAGGTAAATCCCTTTTAACCATAAATGCGATGAATACGCCTAATAAGATCGTGCGGTATCCCAACCGGAGCCATTCAGACTGTATCGGCAGTGCCATGCCTGCCACGTATAACACCGTCGCCACTCCGAAATAAAGAAACGCGGATTTCAAGTCGTACTCGATCGGGAATTTCTTTTGTCCTACAAAATAGGATAAAAGCATCATCAATAAATTACAAAAGAACGATGCCCACGCACAAGCCATATAACCGTACGAGGGACCGAACAGCAAGATGATAGAGACCGTGGCCACACATCCGATCGTGGAGAAATAGGCGCCCCATCGTGTCTGGTCGATCAGCTTATACCATAAGGAGAGGTTGAAATAAATACCGAAGAACAACTCGCCCAGCATCACGATCGGCACTACCCGTAATCCGGGATAATAGGCCGGCCCGACAAAGTACTTCAAGATATCGATATAGAACATTACCCCGAGGAAGATAAACAAGGCGAATATGATGAAATATTTCATCGCTTCCGAGTAGGCTTTCTTATTATCATCGCTCTTGTTTTTAGCGAAAATAAACGGCTCATAGGCATACCGGAAAGCCTGCGTGAACATCACCATCACCACGGCGATCTTGAAGCATGCGCCGTATATACCCAATTGCTCGTTCGCATACTCCTTATCATCAAACAAGAATGGAAACAGGATCTTATCTGCCGTCTGGTTAAAGATACCGGCAATACCTAGAATGAGGATCGGGAAGGAATAACGCAAGATTTGTTTCAATACCGTTCCGTCTACTTTCGCCCGTATGCCCGGCAAGATATCCGGGATCAAAAGCAATAAGGTTATCAGTGTCGTAAACACGTTCGCCACGAATACATAGCCTACCCCATAATCCGGACGATAGAACCAGCTTATCGCCTCCGGATAGTGCGTATGCAACCACGGACAAGTGATCAAGAAGAATATATTCAAGATAATATTCAAGAAAATACTCAGCAACTTAATCCCGGCGAAACGCCATGCTTTTCCCTTATACCGAAGATAAGCGAACGGAATGCAACAAAAAGCGTCTACCGCCACGATACCCGCCATCATCCCGATATACTCCGGATGGTCGCCATATCCCAAGCCGGCACTAATAGATGGTAACAAGGCGAAAACCGCTACGCTAAACAGCGCCGAACTTCCCAGCAGGCAATACAGCACGGAAGCGTACACCCGCATCGGCTCTTGCTCCTCTTTCTTATTGATGAAACGGAAGAACCCCGTCTCCATGCCATAAGTAAGCAAGACCAGCAACAGGGCTGTCCAACCATATAAATTCGTCACGATCCCATAATCCCCTGTTCCGGCCAACACACGTGTGTACATCGGCACCAACATCCAATTCAGGAAACGCCCCACTATACTACTCAATCCATAAACGGCTGTCTCTTTAGCGAGCCGCTTCATTCCTCCTGCCATATCGTATCTGTCTAATCAAATAAAGAACCTTGTTCCCCCACCCGGCTACGTCCCAGATGGGTATAAGCTAAATCGGTGACCTCACGGCCACGGGGCGTGCGTTTGATAAAGCCCTCTTTGATCAAGAAAGGCTCGTACACTTCTTCTAGCGTTCCGGGGTCCTCGCCCAAAGCCGTGGCGATCGTCGTTAATCCGACCGGGCCTCCCTGGAATTTATCAATGATCGTCGTCAGCAACTTATTATCGATCTGATCCAAGCCATACCGGTCTATATTCAACGCCTCCAGAGAGAAGCAAGCGATCGCCTTATCGATATCTCCGTTCCCCTTCACTTGAGCGAAATCACGCACACGGCGCAATAAAGCGTTGGCGATACGAGGCGTACCCCGGCTACGGGAAGCGATCTCCCTAGCGGCGTTCAACTCACATTTTACATTCAAGATATTAGCACTACGGAGCACGATCTTCGTCAGCGTCTCCATATCATAATACTCCAAGTGCATATTGATACCGAAACGGGCACGCAGCGGACTAGTTAGCAAGCCGCTACGGGTCGTAGCGCCAATCAATGTAAACGGAGCCAAATCGATCTGTATCGAGCGAGCGCTTGGTCCTTTATCGATCACGATATCGATCCGGTAATCCTCCATAGCGGAATATAGGTATTCCTCCACGATCGGGCTCAACCGGTGAATCTCATCGATAAAAAGCACGTCGTTCTTCTCCAGCGAGGTCAATACCCCGGCCAGATCTCCCGGCTTATCCAGCACAGGCCCCGACGTGACCTTGAAACCAACCCCCAACTCGTTCGCTATAATATTCGACAACGTCGTCTTTCCCAACCCGGGAGGTCCATGCAAAAGCACATGATCCAGCGCCTCCTTACGCATGCGGGCAGCCATGACGAACACCTTCAGGTTCTCCACCACCTTCGCCTGTCCGCTGAAGTCACGGAGCGAAAGCGGCCGAAGCACGTTCTCGTACTCTCGCTCGTTTTCCGGCATCCGGGCATCCCTTATATCAAAATCATCTTCCATATTCACGTTCATTGACTTGCAAAGATAATGTTAAACAACACATTCACGAAAATAGATGTATAAAATATTTTTCTGACAGTGAGAAAAGCATATGTTTGCTAAAGGGACACCTTTAAAAACATACTACCATGAAACTTATACTCACAATCTCTGCGATGATCCTGTTCCTGATAACGGGATGCGAAAGTGGCAAGCAACCGGCTAACGACTTTTTAACCGTGGATATCACGGCAAATTATCCGAAGAAGGAACTGATTCTTCAAGACTTTTTGGATGTGGAATACATCCCATTAGAAACGAATGAGGAATTCATAACCTCAGCCAGCATGCAAGCCATCGGCAAAAATCTCATAATCCTTAGAAACAAGAACGGACAAGACGGAGATATATTTATCTTCGACCGGACCGGAAAAGGCCAGAGAAAAATCAACCGCAGCGGCCAAGGTAGCCAAGAATACACGAATATCGGGTCTATTGCCCTCGATGAGGAGAAAGGTGAGCTGTTTATCAACAACTACTATTCGAGCCAGTTTATCGTATACGACCTGTCCGGAAACTTTAAGCGAACTTTAAAGTACGATAAAGATTTTAATTTCAATAGCGGGAAGATATACAATTTCGATCAAGACAACTTAATCTGCTACGATGAGATTGGCAATTATAAAAATCTGAGAAAAAGCGCATTTTGGCTCCTGTCCAAACAAGACGGGAGCATTGTCAAGGAAATCGAACTCCCTTATGAGCATAAGATATCACCGTTTTTATCAAAAGGAATTTGGTCCGCAGGACCTCGTAATACCGAATTAATTTCCCAAAATGGAAGTTGGGTCTTAATAGAGCCATCTACAGATACGATTTATAGTTATTCCCAAGATCACTCTATCAAACCCTTTATCGTAAGGACTCCACCTATCCGCTCTATGGCCCCGGAAGTATTTCTTTATCCAAGTATTCTTACCGACCGGTATTATTTCATGCAAACAACAAAGAAACAATGGGATTTTGAGAAAGAAACCGGATTCCCCAGAACCGACTTGGTATATGATAAACAAGAGGACGCTATCTTTGAGTGTGTCGTATATAATAACGATTTCGTAGATCAGACACCCGTTGATATGTGGTACGAACACGGAATACTAAAGATCATCAATAACGATGGGATCGCTTTCATAAAGAAACTAGAAGCCAATGAGTTGGTGGAAGCCTACAGGAAAGGTAAGCTGAAAGGCCGCTTGAATGAGATCGCAGCGGGATTGAATGAGGAATCCAACCCCGTGATTATGGTGGCTAAGTATAAGGAGTAAAAAACTTCTTACTTATTGTCTATTTTTCCAGACTTGTTTTTTATTCGTACATGTTTTTCGGAAAACACGTACGTGAATTTCCAAAAACACGTACGTGAATCCGTGAAAACATGTACGTGTTTTTACGGAAATCCGACAAGCATATTTATCTATCTTATTATCAGCTAGTTATGAATCGACTTCATAGTAAGATATTATTGTTGAAAATTTACTTCTAAAGATACGGTTCCTCTCCTATATTTTATGTAACTTTGCTTATAAGTCGCATAAAATATAGGACGATATGAACCAGACAATTTATCCCATCGGCATACAGAACTTCGAGAAAATTCGCAAGGACGGCTATCTCTATATTGACAAGACAGCCTTGGTCTATCAATTGGTTACTACCGGACAGTATTACTTCCTCAGCCGCCCCCGACGCTTCGGGAAAAGCCTGTTGCTGTCCACGCTGGAGGCCTACTTCCAAGGGAAAAAGGAGTTGTTCGAGGGACTGGCCATGGAGAAACTGGAAAAGGACTGGAAAGAATACCCGATCCTCCATTTTGACCTAAATATCTCCCAATACGACTCTCCGGATAGCTTATACAAGATATTAAACGACATCCTGTCCCGGTACGAAGACGAATATGGGACACGTCCCTCGGAAGTGACCCTGCCCCTCCGTTTCGCCGGAATCATCGACCGGGCCTACCGCAAAACCGGACAAAGGGCCGTGATCCTGATAGACGAGTACGACAAGCCCTTGCTACAGAACTTGCACGACAAGGAGATGCAAAACCGGCTCCGGAACATGCTCAAACCCTTCTACGGCGTATTGAAGACCATGGATAGGGCCATCCGTTTCGCCCTGCTCACAGGTGTGACCAAGTTCGGCAAGGTAAGCGTGTTCAGCGACCTCAACAACCTCATGGACCTGTCGATGGATAATCGGTACGTCGAGATATGCGGCATCACAGAGAAAGAGATACATGCCTATCTGGATGACGAAGTGAAGGAACTGGCTGATACCCAAATGACGACCTACGAGGAAACCTGCCTAAAACTCAAGCAACGCTATGACGGATACCATTTCACTGCCAAGTCCGAGGGTATATACAATCCATTCAGCCTATTGAATACCTTCGCTAAGATGGAATTCGGAGACTACTGGTTCGAGACCGGAACACCCTCCTACCTCGTGGAGCTGCTCAAGCACACCCATTACGACCTCTACGAGATGGCCAACACGGAGACTGACGCCGACGTGCTCAACAGCATCGACTCCGCCTCGAACAATCCCATACCCGTCATCTACCAAAGCGGATACCTGACCATCAAGGGCTATGATCCTGAGTTTGGCATTTATCGACTGGGGTTCCCGAACAAGGAGGTGGAAGAAGGTTTCGTCAAATACCTACTTCCTTTCTATACGAGCATACAAGCCTCTAAGACCCCCTTCGAGATCGGACAGTTCGTTCGGGAGATACGGTCTGGCAATTACGACGCCTTCTTCCACCGCCTCCAAAGCTTCTTCGCCGACACACCCTACGAGGTGATCGCCGGGCAAAAGCCGGAACGAGACACGGAGCTGCATTACCGGAACGTCCTCTTCATCGTCTTCAAGCTGGTCGGCCTATACACGCAAGTGGAGTACCGTACCTCGAACGGGCGTATCGACCTCGTATTGCAAACCGATCGCTATGTATATATCATGGAGTTCAAGCTCAACGGAACCGCCGAGGAGGCCCTGCGGCAAATCGGGGAGAAAGGCTACGCCCTACCCTTCGCCGGAGACAATCGGGAGGTCTTCAAGATCGGCGTGAACTTCTCCTCTGAAACCCGCAATATTGAGAAGTGGCTGGTAAGGTAAAAAGCCTGCTTTTATCCATATATACTTACTTTGCCGATGAAGTATATATCCTATGCCCGGAGAAGATATACTTCAAGTGGCATCGAAGTATATCTTCTCCCCCAAAAGGCTCCTCAAGTGAATAACTAATCACTTCCCAACTCGTAAGCTTACGGCTACCCCTACTCGTAAGTTATTCATTTGACAAGCCATAAACAAACAGTTTACATCTAGCGTAACAATCTGTTATTCAATGCATTTACAACAGAAATAAAAACCGTTCAAAAAAGTCGGACTTTCCAGCCGGAATATCCTCGCCTTTTTGTATTATCTTTATCGCCAACAAATAATACGCAGATGAAGAAAAACATTGTTTTCCTGTTAATTCTAATACCTATTATATGGATCTCTTGCGACGGAATGGGCCATCAAACCATAGACTTCCGAAAAATAGAGAACCTTATGCCCCAACATCCGGATAGCGCCTTAATGCTCCTTGAGCAAATAGAGAACAAAGAAAACCTATCCCGAAAAGATAAGGCACATTATTATTTATTGCTGACGGAAGCGCAAGACAAAACTTTTGTTAAGCATGAAACCGACTCGCTGATCACGATCGCAACGGATTATTATGAGGAAACAGACGATCTGGAACGAAAAGCGAAAGCTTGGTATTACAAAGGACTGATAAATAATGACCTCGATCAACCAATGAAAGCACAAGAATGTTTTTTAAAGGCTTTGCGAGATGAAAAGCAAGTGAAAGACTATGCATTGCTAGGACGAATCAATAATCAGATAGGGATGCTCTACACTTATCAACATGTATATGAAAGAGCAATTCCTTATTTGAAACAAGCCAATAATTGTTTCGAAATGATTCGTGATACGATAGGACAGGCCTACGTGTTAAGAGACCTAGGAAGAGCATATACCGTAACTCAACAACTCATCGATGCAATAGAGGTTTACCGTGAGGCATTACCTTATGCCCCTGCTATGGGTAACGGAACTATTCCCAATGAATTAGCCAATATTTATTTAGAAAAGGGAGAGTATGAGGTAGCCGCAAAATATATAGATCAGGCCTTACGGCTTTTTCGAACAGAGGAGTCACGTTTTCCGACCCATTTGGTGCTAGGCAAATACTATTTAGAGACAGCGCAAATCGATTCCTCGGAATATTATCTGCAAAAGGCATTAAGCAGCCCTTCTTTACAAACTCATGCGGGAGCATTGAAATATCTGTCATATGTAAAAGAAAAACAATCCGCATGGATAGAGAGTATCACTTTAATGAAAAAACCGGCAAAGCCTTGAAGAAGATTAACAGGAAAGGGCAAGGTGGCGAGGAATATGTAGGTATTACGGAGATTGTTCTGGATGAAGCAAACAAGGAAATATTTGTCATAGCCTATACCGGAAGTAAAATCTCAGTATATGATCTAGACGGAAATTTTAAAAGGAGTTTCAAAGCCGCAGGTACGGAATCTCATGTAAATACATTTAATTATGACCGGGAAAATTTGATCTCTTATGTACCGGATAATAGTCTGGAAAACCCGTCAAACGCCATACCTCCATATTATTTAATCTTTTCCAAACAGGATGGAAGTATCACCCGGAAAATATCAATTCCTTTTAAGGAAATTAAAAGCCCGGTCGCAAGAGATGGGGAAAACTGGGAGAACTGGGCCGCTCCAGTACCAACCGCCATGTATCAAATAGTTCCAGATCATACCAATTGGGTACTTATGGAGACATCATCCGATACCATATACCACTATTTGCCGGATGCTAATACGACAATCCCCCTTATCGTAAGAACCCCCTCCATACACTCCATGGATCCTCCTGAAGTATTTCTTATACCAACCGTTTTTACCGACCGTTATTATTTCATGAGCCTGTTGAAAGCGGAATTTAATTTTGAAACAGGGAGAGGGTTTCCAATTTCCGGATTGATGTACGATAGACTGGAAAATTCTTTATTCATACCTAAAATATACAATGGTGATTATACCAGCAAAAGAGAAGTGGATATGACGTTGAGACCTTTAGATGAGGAGTTCGTAATCGGACAGTCATTGCAAGCCCACGAACTTGTCGAGGCTTACGGGAAAGGACGATTGAAAGGCAAACTGAAAGAGATCGCAACTACATTGGATGAAGAGTCCAATCCGGTGATTATGCTGATAAAACATAAGAAAAATAAATACTAGCATGAAAGTAAATTTAATTTCAGCAGTCCTCCTCTTTGCCTTAGCGGGATGTGGAAAAGATAAGCAATCGACAGACGAGCTTGTCACGATCAATGTTAACAAAGATTACCCAGAAAAGGAGCTAATCCTTCAGGATATTATGGATGTGGAATATATTGCGCTGGAAACGACTGACGAATTTATCACACATGGTAATGTCATGGATATCGGCAAAAAATTTATAATAGTAAAAAACAACACAAACGACGGGAACATATTCATTTTTGACCGGAAAACGGGAAAAGCTATACGGAAAATAAATCGTTTAGGACAAGGTGTCGAGGAATATCCGGGGATTGCAGGAATTACACTAGATGAGGAAAACAATGAGCTATTTGTTACACATACAGGGAAAATATCAGTATATGATTTAAACGGGGACTTTAAAAGAAGCTTTAATTTCCTAGACCCCGAGAGTGACTACCTTAAGGTTTTTAATTATGACAAGGATAATCTGATCACTTATGATAACAAAGGCTATGGAATGGTGGCAGACCAACAGCCTTATCATTTGATTATCTCAAAGTATGACGGAAGTATTATCCAGAAAATTACAATTCCTTCTAAAGAACAGAAAACACTGGTTATATTCGGAGATAATGATCAAAAAGTAATTCCTACTTTTTTTGCTACAACCGCCACTTCCGATAATTGGATACTTATGAATCTCTCATCCGATACCCTATATTCCTATTCGCCAAACGGTCATATTAAGCCTTTTATCGTGAGGACACCCTCTATATATTCCATGGATACAGAAATATTTCTTTTTGTAGAGGGGGTGACAAGCCGTTATTATTTTATGAGAACCGTAGAAAAAAAACTCGATATTAAAACGAGAAAAATACCGGTGAGTAGGTTGGTATACGACAAACAGGAAGATTCTATATTCAAATATCAAATATATAATACTGATTTTTTATATCAAAGACCGATCTATTGGATTTCATCTATTAATCAAGATATTGCGAACTGGTATCCCTTTGATGCGCCTGAATTGATTGAGGCTTATAAAGAAGGGAAGCTCAAAGGCAGGCTAAACGAAATCGCGGCGAAATTGAATGAGGATTCTAATCCCGTCATAATGCTGATCAAGTATAAGAACTAAATCATGTCTATATCCTAATGTTTTAATTTATGCTAAGATCGTTTCCACATTATCAGCAATTGGATTCTATGGACTGTGGTCCTAGCTGCCTCCGTATGATCGCCAAGTTCTATGGCCGTGTGTACTCGATCCAGAACTTACGGGAGAAAGCCTTCATCACACGGGAAGG
>NZ_QTLP01000024.1:0-4460 GCF_003635405.1 Parabacteroides sp. AF39-10AC
TTCAGACTTACAAAGCTGTATGCTTAATCCCCCAGGTTTATCGGGTGAGCCATTACAGCTGCAGGAACAGCTCCGGATTCACACCGGATTCCCTCTCACCAAACTATGTGATAGCTTGATTACTAAAATCGGAGGCAAAGATATGAATGTTTTCTAATATTTAGAAAATATATATGAAAAAGTTTTTTTGTAAGGTATGATATGTCTGTCCACTTCTATTAAGGAGAAAGAATATTTACATCATAAAGAAGATATCGGTAAATGTAATTGGCTGACAATTCGTAAGTAATACTGTTTGTCGAATCTTACTTCAAGCCTCTCGATTGATAGATCCTTTCTTTGGCCTCATTTATTTTCTGAAACTTCTCGTTGGCGGCCTTGCGGATGTCTTCTCCCAAACTGGCTACTTTGTCCGGATGATGCTTGACGGCCATCCGGCGATAGGCGGCACGGACTTCCTCGTCTGTGGCGGTCGGTTCTATCTCTAACACCTTGTAGGCATCGTCCAAGGAACTTCCTTTTAGGTTCAACATGGATTCGACTTCTCTATCAGACATTCCCATCGCCATCGCTACCTCTTTCAAGGCATTGATCTCGGCTGCGCACACATTCCCGTCACTCTTAGCGATCTCGGCGAGGAACGCAAGCAATTGCAGCCGCTCCTCATAACTTAGGTTGTATGCGATCTGGGTTCCGCATTCCCGGATGGTATTCTTGAATCCCATGTTGTTCTCCTGATCCATGCGTTTGGCTTGGTCGAAAAGCTTTAGCAATATCTCCTCACCTTGGCTTACGGCGATCTCGCCGAAGTTTCTCCGAAGGAATTGACGGACGTATTCCATCTCGCTATGCATGATCTTCCCGTCGGCACGGATGATATAGGATGCCATAACCAACATGGAGAAAAGGAAACTGTTACGTTCCCCGGCGTATGGGTCTCTTCGTATATATTCATCATCGTAATTGGTGCCGCCACCGAAAGACTGCCCCGTCATATTTGCCCCTTCCTCGAAGAAAGAGCCTAATATAATGCCGGCTAGAGCGCCTAGCGGTCCGAACGCCATAAATCCCAAGACGCCACCTATCCATTTCCCGATACCCATATTCCTGTTTATCTTATTTGTTGATTACCGATATGCAATATTCGTAAAAAAACGGGAGATATGCAAATGTGAAAGGCGGGTGTGTGAAGCATACCCGCCTTGCGGTTATTTGGAGAGTTGGATCTTGAATGTTTTCTCATTTATCCGGATGACATACGTACCGAAGGGCAATCCCTCGTAGCCCTGTAAGCCTACTTGCTTTTGGTAGCGTACAATCTTTCCATTGAGTGCGATCACCATCACTGGCTGTAGGCTGGGAGTGTAAACAAATAGAACTCCACCTCGGGAAGTGATTTGCGGATCCGTTTTGTGAGAATCGATGGAGGTTGGTATCTCAGGTTCCCCCGGCGTAGGATCTATGGGGGTTTCCGGATCGGTCCCCGCATCTACTGCTTCTGCCAAAAGGATTTCGATGAAGCCAGCATCCAGATAGCCCCCTTTCTCCGGGGTAGGCACGATCGTTTCCCCAAGGACGGCTGTCATCTCTTCTGCTTCGATGAGACAAGAAGAGAGACTGCCTCCGGTGAGGCTTTGCGCATACGCATGGTTCAAGCCGCAGATGGCTATGAATACGAATATGAGTTTCTTCATGATTAATAACCTCCGTTTTGTGTCAGGTTGGGATTTCTATCCATTTCTTCTTGTGGTATGGGCAATAGGGCTTTGTAAGCATCCATATTGAAATATTTTGCGCTATAGTTTAATATATTCAGATAGAGATTGCCTCGTTTGTAAGTCGAATGATAGTTGTTCATATATTCTTCCATCAAGGAAGCCTCGGTGATTTGTGCCGTTGGATTCAACTTCCAGTCTGCGATCTTCTTGATGAAAGCCAAGATGCCGCTTTTCGCTTGAATGGCAGAAGCTGCTTGCCAATTCCCTTTTAATAACTGGGCCTCATAGAGCAGGATTTGGATATCTTTGGCGGTTAGCTCTCCTTCTTTCGATAATGAAGAGACTCCTTGTGCTTCTGTGAAGTCTGTGATTATGGCATCAAGAACGTCTGAACGATCTGATTGGGTAACGTTAGCAGATTCTGAAAAGGACAAGGTTTTCAGTACTAAGGGGACACGCCCGAACCAAGAGGTCAACATCAAATGAGCATAAGCTCGGATGGCTTTGGCTTGCTTGATGGCATTGGTCTTTACGTTTTCGGTGATATCTGAACTTGTGTTTTGGGCAAGGCCTTCCAATAGATTGTTACATCGATTGATTGTTTCATAAGGTATCTGCCATAGACTTGTTAGCATACCTCCAGAATTAGGTGTATATGTCTTATTCTCAAATTCATTAAAAGGAGTTGTGATATCCGGAGATCTCTTGTTCATGAAATCAATATCGATTTCTGTATTTAGAAGGTTATAATCATCCCAGGGACTGTCAGAATTAGGATCGATTATGGTAGCAATAGATGCTAAAATATCATCGTCTGTTTTCCAATGACTTTCAGGATAAACCCCGGTTTCTCTTACTTCATATATGAATGGATAGCTTTTGGTTTCATTATATTTGTTTTTGAAGACTATAGTACATGAATAGTGAGCTTCTGGAGTATATTGCTTCGGGGGAAGAATACTTAGTGTTAAAAGTCTACCGAATGGTCCGGATTTTAAGCCGCAATCGTTATTAAATGAAATGTCGGATGGTAATCCAAGGATTTCCATAGTTACCTCTTGGTCTGTATCATCTAGATATTTCACGAAAAAATTACTGCTTGTGGGATTGTAAAGCGTTGAGGAAAGGGATGCTTTCCCTGTTAAAATCATAGCGCTGTTGTTATCATTTGGTAATACCCAAAAATCATGCTTCTTCTCGGTTTCGCTTCCTACCGTTCCCGCTCTCTCCGCATACAGCGCATACGGAACGGAGAGCATTTGTGACGTTGACATCTCCTTATAATTGCCCCCTCCATCTGTGTCCATGCTGATCCGAAGGTAATAGGGGGATTGGCTCCAATCAATCTCGGTGAAGATACCGTTTATCGCTGTTCCGTTTCCGATTTGTAGATTGACTACCCCATTCTTGGCTGTCGTTGTATGGTGCGTTTCTCCATAAACGGTTGTACCGGATGCGCTCCCTTGTACGATTTCTATTTTAATTCCGACTTCCTTGTCTGATATAGGATTGCCTCCGGCATTTCGTGCTACCGCTTGGAAGTTCATTGCCTGTGGTGATTGGGCGTAAGAAAACAGGCTGCTTAATAACATTGCTACCCCAAGTAACCATTTGTTCATGATTGCATTTGATTTAAGTTGTCAACCTGTCCCTTCGGCTGAACGATATTAATAAAAAAGCGGGGACCATCGGCTATTACCGTATTTGGGGCTCTGGACTGCCTACGAGTTGATAATGGCACAATGATCCCGCGCCCTATGTCGATATATGTCTTCCCATAAGGGAGGTATATAACAAACACAAGCGCAGGAGCCATTTGGTCTATTATCCCAACTCATTAGAATTGTCCAGATTCCAAATACGGGATAATATCGAAACGCTTCTACGTTATTTTCTCAATACAATGCCAAAGGTCGGAATATTTCTTGGAAGAATGAAATATTTAATCGATAATAAGAAAATGCCGTTCAAGTAAGGGACACACCCGGAAGGATTATAGAGCCGCCTCCTATCTATACACCATCTTCTATAAGGACGGGTCGGGCAATTGTGTCGCAGATGGACGCTCCGGGATGTGTCCTTTCCGGCATCCTTTCCGCAAGTTGAACGGAATGAGTTGCGGTATATATTTTCACATCGGGGGCTATCATCACGTTGTTACCGATAATGATATTGTTATTATCGAGGAACGTACAGTTCTTGTCATTGTTGAGCCTTACTCTTTGTTTGAGCCAATTATTACGACAAGGTAACGCAAGCAAGAATAGGCAGCTTCAAATTGATATGCCTTCAAGCATACGCAAAGTTACACAAAATAGCTGAGAACACGAACAAACGAAATGTATAAAAACTGTACTTGCCTGTTGACTCTACAAAAAGTAAGGCTTTTTCATTTAACATCTCATTTAAGTGGAGCTTCTTGTAAATTTTAGCATGCGCTATTGTTTTCGGTGGAAGGATTCAGGAAAACACGTACGACCTTTCCAGAAAACACGTACGACTTTTTTCAAAAACATGTATGTGTTTTCGCAGAAAGATTATCCTGTTTTTTTAATGTTGATTTTTAATGCTTTATGCATAAGCTTCTCTTGTGAGCTTATTGTACGGAATTTTACTTGGGATCCGTGTATTCCGTATATTCCGGCCTGGCTGAAGTGGATAGTTAAATAAAAAATACTATCTTTGCCCCCGAATCGGTTCCGCATATACCATTCGGGTATGTGGATTAAAAGGGAATCGGGT
>NZ_QTLP01000024.1:4470-8709 GCF_003635405.1 Parabacteroides sp. AF39-10AC
CCCGAATCGGTTCCGCATATACCATTCGGGTATGTGGATTAAAAGGGAATCGGGTGTGAATCCCGGACAGTCCCGCTGCTGTGAAGCTCCGAAGAACATCTTGAAACAACACTATCGCCACTGGTTCTAGCGACCGGGAAGGCCTCAAGATGGGAGTCAGTCAGAAGACCTGCCATTCATTAAAGGCTGTTTTTGCTCGAGGGATTAGGAAAGCAGTACGAAAAGAATAAGAATCAATAGTTAATGATTTATGGAGAATTTATGTCCTCGTGGCGACATGATCCGTAAAGTGCTTGTTGCGAATCGAGGTGAGATCGCTATCCGTGTGATGCGCTCATGTAAGGAGATGGGGATTCGCACTGTTGCCGTATATTCGGAGACCGATCGTACCGCTCGGCATGTAATGTATGCGGATGAGGCAGCCTTGATAGGCCCGGCGGCTTCCAAGGAAAGTTATTTGAATATAGACAATCTGATCGCTGCGGCGAAACGGCACCATGCCGATGCGATACATCCCGGTTATGGTTTCTTGTCGGAGAACGCGGACTTCGCACGCCGTTGTAAGCAAGAAGGATTGATATTTATCGGTCCGTCAGCGGAGACGATGGAAGCGATGGGAGATAAGATCGCCGCACGCAAACGCATGATCGCCGCAGAGGTTCCTGTGGTTCCCGGTACGGAGCAACCGTTGCAAAGTGCGGAAGAAGCGCTTCGGGTTTGCGAAGAAATTGGTTTCCCTGTTATGCTGAAAGCTTCTATGGGAGGTGGAGGAAAAGGGATGCGCCTGATACATGAGAAGGGCGAGGTTGTCGAGGCTTATCATACGGCTCGTTCAGAATCGTTGTCCTCATTTGGTGATGATACGGTATATATAGAGAAATTCGTAGAGGAGCCGCATCATATAGAATTCCAGATATTGGGAGATAACCATGGTAATGTCATTCATCTATTTGACCGGGAATGTTCGGTTCAACGTCGTAACCAGAAAATAGTAGAGGAAAGCCCGTCTCCATTCCTAACAGCGGACTTACGTAAAGAAATGGGGGAAAAGGCTGTGGCTGCGGCTAAAGCGGTTCATTATTCCGGAGCGGGAACGATAGAGTTCCTTGTAGATAAGGACCGCCATTTTTATTTTTTGGAAATGAATACCCGGCTACAAGTAGAGCATCCTATCACGGAAGAAGTGGTAGGGGTGGATTTGGTAAAGGAACAAATCCGTATCGCCAATAATGAGGTTTTGCATCTTCGTCAAGAAGATCTTTTCCAACGAGGACATGCCATCGAGTGCCGGATCTGTGCGGAGGATACGGAAAATAATTTCATGCCTTCCCCGGGTATTATCCGGCAATTAACGGAACCGAATGGTATCGGGGTACGTATCGATAGCTATGTATATGAAGGGTATGAGATTCCGGTCTATTATGACCCTATGATCGGTAAATTAATCGTATGGGCAACGACACGTGCGTATGCGATCGAGCGTATGCGCCGGGTTCTATATGAATATAAAATCACGGGCTTAAAGACGAACCTCAGTTATTTGAAACGTATCATGCATAATCCTGATTTCGTGAAAGGGGAATATAATACATTATTTATCGCTAAGAATGCCCGGATGCTACAACGGTCTAACGGTAATAACGAGGAAATCGAGAATATCGCCATGATCGCCGCTTATATGGATTATTTGATGAATTTAGAGGAAAATACTTCTACCCAATTGGTGGATACACGTCCTATCAGCCGTTGGCGGGAGTTTGGTTTACAAAAAGGTGTCTTACGGATTTAACGGGTATTGGTTATGGAAATACATATCGGAAATCGTGTGGCCGATGTGACATTGGTCAGTAAAGAAGGGAATAAAGTCCGGCTTTCTATCGACGGGAAGCCGTATGATGTGGATATCGTGATGACGGAGAACGGCAGTTGTTCTGTCTTGCACGATGGGAACTCATTTAACGCGGAGATCATCTCCGGAGAAGATCATCGGAGTTATGACGTGAATATGTTCTACCGTTCCTATCATGTGGATATCGTAGATACCCAAAAGAAATATTTGCGTATGCGTAAAAGTGCGGAAGAGAAGCAAGATGACAAGATTGTCGCCCCGATGCCGGGTAAAGTCGTGAAAATACCTGTGCGGAAAGGAGATCGCTTGGAAACGGGGGATACCGTGGTCGTACTTGAGGCGATGAAGATGCAGAGTAACTATAAGGTAAGCTCAGCATGCGTGGTAAAAGATATATTGGTATCCGAGGGAGATTCCGTTGATAACAATCAAGTGCTTATGACTTTAGACCTATTAAAAGATGATTCATATGAATAACGAGCAATTATATAAAGATTTTGAGGCTTTGAATAAAGAGGCCTCGTTGGGAGGAGGATTGAATCGCATTGAGAAACAACATGCTTGCGGGCGTATGACCGCCCGTGAACGAATCGAGATGCTGTTGGATAAAGGGACTTTCAATGAGCTGGATAAATTCGTGGTGCATCGGTGTACAAACTTCGGGATGGATAAGAATAAGATTCCCGGTGATGGAATGGTAAGTGGTTATGGAAAGATCGATGGTCGTTTGGTATTTGTTTACGCTTATGATTTTACCGCATACGGTGGGACCTTGAGTGCCACGAATGCCGCTAAGATCGTGAAAGTGCAACAATTAGCCTTAAAGAACGGAGCGCCGATCATCGCCTTGAATGACTCGGGGGGTGCCCGGATTCAAGAAGGGGTGAATAGCTTGGCTGGTTATGCTTCTATCTTTTACCAAAATACGATGGCCTCGGGAGTCGTTCCCCAATTATCGGCTATTTTGGGGCCTTGTGCGGGGGGCGCTTGTTATTCCCCGGCTTTGACCGATTTTATTTTTATGGTCAAAGAGCAAAGTCATATGTTTATCACGGGGCCGGATGTCGTAAAGGCGGTGACTCACGAGGTGATCGATAAGGAAGAGCTGGGCGGGGCGCAGGTACATAGCGGAAAAAGCGGGGTCGCACATTTTGTGTGTGATACGGAAGAGGAGACTTTGATGAGTATCCGGGAACTTCTGAGTTTCCTGCCTTCTAATAATATGGAAGACGCTCCAGTTATAGCTTGTGCTGACGATGTGCGTCGGGTAGAAGAGTCGTTGCAGCATGTGATTCCGGAAGATCCTAATGTCCCTTATGACATCAAGGATATTATAGAGCCGATAGTGGATAATCATTACTTTTTCGAGGTTATGCCTCATTTCGCTCGCAATATTGTAGTGGGATTCGCTCGTTTGGGAGGCCGTACCATAGGTATCGTAGGGAACCAACCTGCCTTTTTAGCGGGAGTCTTGGATATCGATGCTTCTGATAAGGCCGCACGTTTCATTCGCTTCTGCGATTGCTTCAATATTCCATTGATCACGTTCGAGGATGTGCCGGGCTTCTTGCCGGGCTGTACGCAAGAACATGCGGGAATTATACGCCACGGGGCAAAAATTGTCTACGCTTATGCGGAGGCCACGGTTCCCAAAATCACGTTGATTACCCGGAAGGCTTACGGGGGAGCCTATATCGTAATGGCAAGTAAGCCTACCGGTGCCGATATAAACTTGGCATATCCGATGGCTGAGATTGCGGTGATGGGGGCTGAAGGTGCCGTGAATATATTATACCGGAAAGCCAACGATGAGGAGAAGAAACAAGCAATTCGTGAATACACCGAGAAATTCTCAAATCCTTACCGGGCAGCCGAGCAAGGATTTATAGATGAAGTCATACAACCTAGAGACACACGTTTTAAATTGATTCAGGCGTTGGAAATGGCGAAAAATAAGAGCCAGAGTAATCCTCCTAAAAAACATGGAAATATTCCCTTGTAGTAATTATTATTTAAGGAAAATCAAAGCCTCTTCCTGTCGGGAGGATAGCTTAGAGGTTAAAAGATCCCGGTTCAATTGTTTTGTCCCGGGATTTTTTTATTTGGATAATAAAAGTAAACAAAAAAGCGAAAAGATATGATATATACGGAAAACATGCTATCTTTGTTCCCGAATCGGTTCCGCATATACCATTCGGGTATGTGGATTAAAAGGGAATCGGGTGTAAATCCCGGACAGTCCCGCTGCTGTGAAGCTCCGAAGAACATCTTGAAACAACACTATCGCCACTGGTTCTAGCGACCGGGAAGGCTTCAAGATGGGAGTCAGTCAGAAGACCTGCCATTCATTAAAGGCTGTTTTTGCTCGAGGGATTAGGAAAGCAGTACGA
>NZ_QTLP01000024.1:8719-87719 GCF_003635405.1 Parabacteroides sp. AF39-10AC
CATTCATTAAAGGCTGTTTTTGCTCGAGGGATTAGGAAAGCAGTACGAAAAGATAAGCAATATCTTAAAAGGAACAAAGACGTATGAAAAGGATCTGTTCGCACTGTCGTGCGACATTTGAATGGCCGGTAACCCTTTTGCCGGAAGAGGAAAGTTTGTCTAAATTATCAGCATAAGAAATAGAAAATATATTAGTAAATGTTGTTAGAATGGATGCCAGATTAAACTGGGATACTAAATGTTCAATATGTGTATCTCTGCCGAAGTGATTCGCCAGAGGTACTTTTTTATCTTAAATTAATATATACATGAATAGATATGGAATGGATTAATGAATTGTTATGGGGAGAAGGGGTAGGGCATTCTATCCTTTTGTTATCCGTTGTGATCGCTCTGGGGATCCAGCTTGGTAAACTGAAGCTATTCGGTATCTCTTTAGGGATTACCATGGTACTGTTTGTCGGGATCTTTCTCGGGCATTTCGGTTTTACGGCGAATCCGTCGGTCGTTCATTTTTTTAGAGAGTTTGGTTTGATCTTATTTGTTTACTCGGTAGGTATGCAAGTAGGCCCCGGATTTTTCTCTTCGTTTCGAAAGGGAGGGATCACGTTGAATATGCTTGCTTGCGGTATTGTTTTTCTAGGGGTGATTACTGCCTTGATTATACATTATATTACAGGCATTCCTATACCGACAATGGTAGGTATCTTATCCGGAGCAGTGACGAATACACCGGGATTGGGCGCTGCTCAACAGGCTTATTCAGATATGACGGGGATCTCGGATGAAACGATCGCTTTAGGATATGCGGTTGCCTATCCGTTAGGTGTGATCGGCATTATCTTGTCGATGATTTTTATCCGTTATGTTTTCCGTATCTCTTTTGCGAAGGAGACGGAACAATTGGAAGAAGAGACGGATACGGAATCGGGAGGAGAGGCTGTACCTATCTCTTTGGTGGTGAAGAATCCGGCGATTTTTGGTCGTAGCGTAAGTGAGCTATCTAAATTGTTGGAACACCGTGAATTTGTTATTTCCCGTATTTTACGTAACGATACGAATCGGATAGAGATCGTGGCGGGGAACACGGTATTGAATGGGGATGATAAGATTTTTGTTATTACCGCAGAGCATGACGTGGAGGCGATAAAGACTTTTATCGGTCAAGAAATACAGATGGATCGTAAGCAATGGATTCCGGCGGAAAGCCAGTTTATCAGCCGGCGTATTTTGGTTACCCGGTCTGAAATCAACGGTAAGCAATTAGGGGCTTTGCAGTTACGCCGTTTACATGGAATTAACGTGACTCGGATCAATCGTGCGGGGCTGGAGTTGGTAGCTACTCCTAATCTGGTCTTGCAAATAGGCGACCGGGTGACAGTGGTCGGTAGTGAATTGGCGGTGGAGAAAGTTGCCGAGACGCTGGGTAATTCAATGAAACGCTTGAATGAACCTAATTTGGTGACTATTTTTGTTGGTATAGTTTTGGGTATTATCGTGGGAAGTCTTCCTATTAGTTTTCCGGGTATTCCTCAACCGGTGAAATTAGGATTAGCGGGAGGTCCGTTGATCGTTGCGATATTGATAAGCCGGTTCGGTTATCGTTATAAATTGGTTACTTATACCACGCAAAGTTCTAATTTACTATTGAGGGAATTAGGAATCACGTTGTTTCTCGCCTGCGTGGGATTGAGTGCGGGTGAAGGTTTTGTCGATACGATAGTCAATAAGGGTGGTGTAGCTTGGATCGGTTATGGTTTTATAATAACGTTATTGCCTCTACTGATTATCGGTTGTGTGGGAAGGTATTTTTATAAACTGAATTATTTTACGTTGATGGGATTGATTGCGGGAAGTACGACCGATCCTCCTGCGTTAGCCTATTCCAATATGGCGGCAGGAAATGATGCGCCGGCGGTTGGATATGCGACGGTTTATCCATTGACCATGTTTTTGCGTGTGTTGACCGCACAGTTAATGATATTATTCTTTTATACATAGAATAAATATTTTGTTGTTAGTAATGTTTAGAAAAGTGTAAACTCCCTAGCCTTCCGCCGAAGTGATTCGCCGGGGGGCTTTTTTGTTGCTAATCAAAAAGTAAACATGTATCTTTGCGGCCAATCAAGGTGTAGATGTTATCGATTCCGATAATAATCAGTAAAAGGGAATCCGGTGCGAGTCCGGAGCTGTACCCGTAGCTGTAAGTCCTTGGAGCCCCGGCAAATCTTGTTGCCACTGCCTATCGGATAGGCGGGAAGGTAGCCGACAGAGGGTGGACGAGCCAGAAAACCTGCCATGATTTTGTTATGCGACGTTTCGGGTGAAGACGTTGGTAAATCTAAATGTTGCTATGCGAGATTTATATCTTATAAGATGCCTATGCGTTTTTAGCGCATGGTTATTCTCTTTGGGTGTCGCTTACGGTCAACAGATCGATACGACGGCCTATCACGAGCTTTCCGGGGTGGAAGTGGTGGAGAAGGTACGTCCGTCGGTCACCCGTGAAGGTACGCCTTTGCAAATTATGGACCGGGCGGGAATCGATCGCTTGGGAGTACAAGACCTATCCGAGGCCGTGAAACGCTTCTCGGGAGTTACGGTACAGGATTATGGGGGGATCGGAGGATTGAAAACGGTCTCGGTACGTAGCTTGGGGGCGAAGCATACCGCCGTCAGTTACGATGGGGTGACGATTACGGACGCGCAAAGCGGGCAAGTCGATATCAGCCGTTTCTCGTTGGATAATGTGGAGATGGTTTCCTTGTCAATCGGGCAGTCGGATGACATTTTCCAAACGGCAAGGGTGTATGCTTCGGCAGGCGCCTTGAATATACAAACCGGAAAGCCCACGTTTAAAGACAAATCGTTTCATACTTATCTTAAGGTTAAGGGAGGTTCCTTCGGGCTTTTTAATCCTGTGCTGCATTATGATCAAAAATTAGGAAAGCGTTGGAGCGCATCCTTACATGGTGATTTCGTGCGTGCGGATGGACAATATCCCTATACATTAATTAATGGGGAATTGGAAACGAGAGAGAAGCGAAGAAATAGCGATATCCATTCTTTCCATTTGGAAGGTAATCTATTCGGCGATTTTGGAAGGGGAGGCGAACTTTCCTTTAAGGCGTACTATTTTGATTCGGAGCGGGGGCTTCCCGGTTCTGTTAATTTATATAACAAGAACACTTCTGAACGATTATGGGATAATAACTTTTTCGTGCAATCGGGGTATAAGAATGTTCTTAATGAGAAATTTACGCTACGGGCCATGGCTAAGTATAATTATGCTTTTACTCGTTATTTAGATATAAATGATAAATATGCTGCGGGCGAACAAGTCGATTTGAATACACAGAATGAGTATTATGGCTCTGTAGGTTTGCTGTATACTCCTATAAAGTATGTATCGGCGACGTTGACTACGGATTTAACTCGCTCTATGCTGGACAATAATTTTGTGAACGGCCCTAATCCAAAGCGAATGGCCTCTCAATCAGTACTAGCGGTGCAATATAAGAACAGTCGATTCACGGCTACCGCTAGTTTATTGGGAACATATATCACTGATAAAGTGGAGCAAGGGGAAAAACCGGATGATAAGAGGCGTTTATCCCCGGCTGTAAGTTTGTCTTGGCGGCCATTCTCGGAAAGTACTTTGCGGATACGTGCCTCTTACAAAGATATATTCCGGGTTCCTACATTTACGGACTTGTATTACCTCCGTATGGGAAATACAAATTTGAAACCGGAAGAAACTTCCCAATATAATGTAGGGGTAACATGGAGTTCTTCCTGTGGGGATTGGCTGCGGCATTTCAGTATTTCGGCGGATGGATATTATAATACGGTGAAAGATAAGATCGTGGCTTTACCTACCATGTATGTTTGGAAGATGATGAATATGGGCGAAGTGGATATTAAAGGGGTAGATGTAAATTTATCTACACAATTCCGATTGCCCTTACGAATGAGCTTGCTTTTGGCTTCCACTTATTCTTTTCAATACGCGGTTGATGTGACAGATCCGGAAGCTAAGAATTATAAGGATCAGATTCCTTATACACCTCGTCATTCTGGCACGGTTTCCGTAACCTTGGAAAATCCATGGGTAAATGTCTCTTATATACTGACTGCGGTTGGTGATCGTTATGCATTGCCGCAAAATATAGATCGGAACAGGATTGATTCTTATATAGAACAGAGTATTTCTATAAATCGAGATTTTCGTTTTCGATATTTCGGTTTGCGTTTGCAAGGTGAATTGTTAAATCTTGCGAACGTGAATTATGATGTTATTCAGTATTATCCCATGCCGGGCCGTTCTTGGCGTTTAAGTATTTGTTTATCCTATTAGTAAACTATAAAAGTAAAGTAATGAAAAAGAAGAATTTAGTTTGTGTCTCTGCCTTGTGTGCATTGATGTCTTTCTCGTTTGTCAGCTGTGATGATGACAATGAGCCTTCACTGAACATACCAAATGTATCTGTAACTAATGTCAGTTTTACGGATGAGAATCCGGAAGCTTTAAAAGTTAGCGGAACCTTAAATTGGACAGCTCCGTCTTCTGTTGACAATGTAACAAAGTACGTGATTTATGGTTCCTCTGATGGAACCGCTAAAGATATGAAAATTGCGGAGGTAGAAGTTGGAACACATTCATATGCTATTACGGATGTCGTAAATATAGGCTATTTATTAGTTATAGCCGCAAATGCGGAAGGTGAGTCTTCTGTTTATGCTTCCGTAAGAGTTATTGATTTTGTGAAGGATAGTTCTTTCATGGCTTTATATTTCTTGAATTCGGGCAATATGGGAAATAACAACTCTTCTTTATATATGTACGACATAGAAAAGGATGAGGTTGTCCCCGATTATTTCTTGGCTCAAAATGGCAGGGGGCTGGGAGATACGGCACAGGATATGATCGTGTATGGCGATAAGATGTATATCGCGGTATATGGAGAGTCTACGATAGAAGTGACAGATCTGAAGGCAAAATCCATTAAGCAAGTCAAGACAGAGGGGCAGCCCCGTTATATGGTATCAGAGGGTGGAAAAGTCTATATTAGCTATTATAATGGATATGTCGCTCGTTTGGATACCGCATCCTTGGAGGTTGAGGCGAAAGTAAAGGTCGGACGGAATCCGGAACAATTGGCGGTATCTTCTAATAAATTGTTTGTCTCAAACTCCGGAGGTATGGATTACAGTACCGAGGTTGGGTATGATAAAACGGTATCAGTGGTTGATCTGTCTACTTTTACAGAGATAAAGAAGTTGGATGTAGTATTGAATCCCACACGGATACAGGCGGATGAGCAAGGAAATGTATATGTGGTTTCTATGGGTAACTATGCGGATATACCCAATACGGTACAAAAGATAAATACGGAGACTTATGAGGTTACTTCCCTTACGAATTGTCCAAACGCAACGGAGATGGCCTATGAGGATGGCAAGCTATTTCTGTTCTATGCGCAATGGGGAATGTCTAGCCCTGCATTTTTAACATTTGATACAAAGAGCCAATCTGCGGGAACGAGCTTTATTACAGATGGAACCTCAATACAATCCCCTTATTCAATCAGTGCCGTGGGTGGAAATGTCTATGTCGCAGAGTCTGATTATAAGAATAATGGCGATATCTATTGTTTCGGAGGTGACGGTAAATTGTTCAAGAAGTTTGAGGCCGGTTTAAATCCCATGAAAGTAGTCCTCGCTCAAAAAGATAATATCTAATGCGATTACTGATTCTCTTAGGGTTCGCTTTCTGGATGGTGGCATGTACGCCATCCGGAAAGCAAACTTCTTCCAAGGAAGCTCTTTCCTCTGATAGTATTCAATATGCCCAAGGTTTCACGGTTCAGCGCTTTGATACCTATATAATGGTGGAAGTTCGTGATCCGTGGGATAGCACCCGTCTGCTTCAACGCTATTTATTGGTAGACCGGACAAAGTCGGTTCCCGGCGGATTACCCAAAGGGACGATCGTGAAGGTCCCGGTAAAAGATATTGTGATTTATACTTCTGTCCATGCGGCTATTATTGATCAACTGCACGAAACCGATAAGGTTATAGGCGTTTGTGAGCCTCGTTATATGGATACTCCTGCCATACAAGAGGGTATACAGGCCGGAAGAATCGCTGATTTAGGTGAGGCTACCTCTCCGAATATAGAGAAAATGATAGAGATCGGCGCGGAACTCGTGATAGCTTCCCCATTCCAGAACAGTAGTTATGGGCCTGTCGAGAAGATAGGGATACCCATTATCGAAGGAGCCGACTATATGGAGGCATTTCCTTTGGGGCGTACGGAGTGGATTCGCTTTTATGGTTTGCTATTCGGAAAGGAAGAGATGGCCGATTCTATATTTAAAGAAACAGAGCAAGCCTATTTGTCTCTAAAGGACTTAACCGCAAATATAGATAATCGTCCTACTGTTTTGTCGGAGAAAAAGTTCGGCTCTTCGTGGTATGTACCATCCGGAGATAGTTATATGGCTCATCTTATCGAGGACGCCGGAGCTGATTATATGTTTAAGGATTTACCGGGTGCCGGAAGTACCCCCTTAGCGTTTGAGACCGTGTTTGATAAAGCGATCCATGCGGATATTTGGCTTGTTAAATATAATCAGTCTTCTGAGATGACCTATAACGATTTACGCTCCGAATATACTCCTTACGAGAATTTCGACGCTTTTAAAAAAAAACGGATTTATACCTGTAATACAGGTGCAGTTCCTTATTACGAGGAATTCCCTATACATCCGGAATATTTATTGAAAGATTTAATCTGGATTTTCCATCCGGAGCTAGTATTCGGGTATTCTCCCCGTTATTTTAGAGAAATGCCCTGATTGTCTTAAAGGTTTCATATCTTTGTTGAAATGTCGTTTCTAGACAAATAAAGGTATTAGACTATGAAGATAAAAAAGGTATATGCTGATGCTTTAACTACATTAGCGAAGGGAACAGATGCCGGGATTTACAGGTTGAATCCCAAACGAGTTGAAATCGTGAGTCGTGAGCAAGATGTAAAACGTGTTCTTGCTGAATGTGAGAAGACTGGTAAATCTGTAACCTTTAAAGCTGGGGGGACCTCTTTATCCGGCCAGACTATTACAGATTCTGTATTGATGGAAATCAGTCCTGACTATGGAAAGGTTAAGATTTCAGGAGATGGGAGTTTGGCTAAATTCCCTTGTGGTATAACTGGAGAAGAGGCGAACCGCTGGTTGAAACCTTATGGCCGTAAGCTAGGGCCTAGCCCTGCCTCCATCAAATCCGCACGTATCGGCGGGATCGTAGCGAATAACTCGAGTGGTTCTAGCTATGGTATTATCCATAACTCCTATAATACGGTCCGGGATATGGAGATTATCTTTGCGGATGGAGCCTTTTTGGATACTTCTTCGTTAGCGAGTCGCAGGGATTTCATGCAAACGCATATAGGCTTATTGGAGAAGTTGATGAATTTCCGTTTGGAGATCTTGTTGAATCCGGACATGGAAGACCGGATTCTATCTAAATATGAGTTGAAGAATACATGCGGTTATGGAATGAACTCTTTCTTGGATTATACCGATCCATACGATATACTCATGCATTTAATGGTTGGCTCGGAAGGAACCTTAGGGTTTATTTCTTCGGTTACTTTCGAGACAGTCCCCGATGAGGCTTTAAAAGCTTCCGCCTTGATTTATTTCCCCTCTTTGATGGAGGCGTGCAGAGCCATAGCCCCGTTACGCCAATGCAAAGTGTCCGCCGCCGAGTTGATGGATAGAAACGCCTTACATGCGGTAGAGGATGAACCGGGGATGCCGGAGATATTACATTCTTTACCCGAGGATGCGGTAGCGTTGCTGATCGACACGTCTTCTAATTCGGAAGAAGAACTTCAAATCCAATTCCGGGATATAGAGGAGCGGCTAGCAGATATACAGACCTTATATCCGGTATCATTTACGACCGATCCGAAGCTTTACGCTACTTATTGGCGGGTACGAAACGGTTTATTTACTTCCGCTGCGGGAAGACGGCCACGGGGTACGGTATCTATTATTGAAGATATCGCTTTCCGGGAAGAGGTTTTAGGAGAGGCTTTGGAACAAGTGCGTGGGGTCTTGTCGGATTATGGATACGGAAATGCGGTGATGTGGGGACATTTATTGGATGGAAACGTTCATTTCACGATTTTTCCGGATATAAACGCACAGGAAGGTATCGATCATTACGCTTCTTTTATGCGTAGCCTTGTAGATGTGGTACTTTACTACGACGGTAGCTTGAAAGCGGAGCATGGCACGGGACGAAATATGGCTCCATTTGTTAAAGATGAATGGGGTGAGGAGATTTATGAGTTGATGTGGAAGATCAAAAGGCTCTTTGACCCGGAAAATATATTAAATCCGGGTGTCCTTTTAAATCGGGACCCGGATGTGTTTATAAAGAACTTAAAGCAAATACCGTTGGCGAATGAGCTGATCGATAAATGCATCGAGTGTGGTTTTTGTGAGATACAATGTCCGTCAAGGCATGTGACATTGACACCCCGGCAACGTATCGTGATCTATAGGGAATTATCGGCTTTGGCGGAACAGGGGGAAACAAACTCTAAGCGATATAAAGAACTCAAGAAAGCCTTTAACTATAAAGGTAACGCTACCTGCGCTACCGATGGCCTATGTGCTACGGCATGTCCGGTTGGCATTAATACCGGTTTATTGATCAAAGAGTTACGGTGGAAAGAGAATGGTGTCTTGGCGAATGCTATCGCTTCGGGCATCGCCGGGAATATGGGAACCGTAACGGGTATGCTTCGTCCTTTGCTTAAGCTGCCCCATGTGCTTTCAAAGCTGGTGGGGTATAACGCATTCGAGAGATTTGCCTCTTTCTTGTTTAGGGCTTCCGCTCATAAATTCCCGCTTTGGACTCGGCATACACCTTCTGGCGCGTCAAAGTTCAAGGAACTGACGGGTGTAGAGAATGGGATGGAAATGGTTTATTTCCCGTCTTGTATTACCCGTACGATGGGAGCTTCAGCTGATTATGAAGATGTGGATTTTGTAAGTGTAACGGAACAAATAATCGCTTTATTGACAAGAGCGGACTTTACGATTCGTTATCCTGAGAATCTAAGTAAGCTTTGTTGCGGCATGGCTTTTAGCAGTAAAGGGTTCCGGAAGCAAGCGGCGCAGAAGGCGGAGGAATTGAATGAGGCTCTTTTGCGGGCGAGCGATAACGGTCGCTTGCCTATTTTGTGTGACATGAGCCCTTGCTTGCTGCATATGAGGGAAACCTTGGATAAACGTTTACGATTATATGAACCTGTGGAGTTTATCTATGACTTTATGCGTGATCGTCTGAACTTTACTAAGTTGCCGGTTACGGTAGCGGTACACTCTACTTGTAGTACAACGAAGATGGGAGTACAAGACAAGCTGGTGGAACTGGCGGGCTTATGCGCGAACCGGGTGGTCTCTCCCGCTCAAGTTACTTGTTGCGGTTGGGCGGGCGATCGTGGTTTCTTCTATCCGGAACTAAACGCTTCCGGTCTTCATTACTTGAAACCGAATTTGCATGGGGCGACGGAAGGATATAGCAATAGCCGTACGTGCGAGATCGGTTTGACGATGAATAGTGGGATATCCTATAAATCGATCGTCTATTTAGTGGAAAAGGCTACTCGTTAAAAATCAAAAACCCCGGTTTCGTACAACTGAAACCCGGGGCTTTGTAGTTTGGCATTCGAAATTATAGGGAGTTTTATTTCATAGATTTTTTTTATTCATATTATGCGTAACCGTTAAGCATTCCGTTGAAATACATCGGTTTTAAAATATATACCTTTAAGATCCAAGCAAGCCATTGCTCTTTTGATGTATCGATCATCGAGAATGGGAATGAAATGTCTGGTTTCTTTTCGTAGTCAAACTCACAAAGCAACACATGACCGTAATCCGTGACGATCGGGCAAGCGGCATAACCGTTGTATTTCTCGGTCGGCTCTTTGCCTTCCATGAGCGCGATCAGGTTCTTGGCGGCGATAGGTACTTGCTTACGGATAGCGGCAGATGTTTTACTGGTCGGGATACCGGCTACATCACCCAGAGAAACGATGTTCTGGTATTTCTTATGTACCAAGGTCTCTTTATCGACCATTACCCATGCGTCCGCGGCCAATTTACCTTCTGTCCAACCTAATCCGGCATCACGAACGAAATCAGGAGCGGACATAGGCGGGGTGAAGTGTAAGAAATCGTAATCCTCTACGAACGGCGTTACGATCTTTTCTTCGCCTTTTGTCTCTATCTTCTCAAAATGTACTTGCTTCGCGGATGTGTCTACACCTTTTACACGTACATTCAAGTTAATAGGTATGTTACGTTCATTATATATTTCTAGCAAGCGAGGTGTGAAATACGGGATATCGTATAGTTCCTTCGATGCGGTAAAATAATTCAATTGCAGTTTGTCGCGTGTCCCTTGTTTCCTTGCGTAATGCTCGGATAATAAACAGATCTTTTTGGGGGCGCCGCCACATTTATGTTTTGTATAGGTATCGGTATAAATACCTTTGCCTCCTTTTTTCGCGAATTCTTGAAGAGCTTTCCATGTCTTTTGGGCTCCTTCGAAATCGTAAATAGAGTTTGCGTTTCCTTGTCCCAAGGTATCGTGGGTAATACCCTCTACTTTTTCCCAGTTACATTGTAATCCCGGGGTCAGTACTAAAAAGTCGTATGGAATCTTTCCGTTACTTTTGGTCGTTACTTGATTCCATACGGGATCAACCGCGGCGACCGAGTCCTTTATCCATTTTATACCGCTAGGCATACAATCCTCTTGCTTCTTCCAAACATCTTCCGGTTGGTACACACCTGAGGCGATCAGAGTGAATCCCGGTTGATAAAACTGACGATCGCTGGGGTCAATCAGGGTGATATCCGGTTCATCAAGCCAATGTTTTAATCGGGCAGCCATACTGATACCAGCGGCTCCTCCACCGATAATAACGATTTTACCTTTTGCGCTGCTTGAAAAAGCGTTTGCTTTTCCGGTATTAACTCCCGCGATCAGTCCTGTCGCCGCTAATAACTTAAAGAAATGTCGTCTGTCGACACCTTTCTTTTCTAGCGCATCTAATTGTTTCTCCAGTTCGTGTTTCATCATGTCGAAAGAATTTAAGATTTTATTCGCCGGCAAAGGAAACATAATAAATTACGGTAGCCATGAAAATGACTACTACACGACTTGCGCAAATGATTTTTTTATTGGATAAGACTACTACAAGACTTTCTCAATCTCTTTCTATGTGCGTTTAATATGCTGTTATGTAGAATATTATATATTAAGCATATTCTAGAAAATATTTTTAGTAGTTCATTAAGAAATCGACAAGATTCGTATCCCCATCAAGGGCTAATCGCTTTCTTAAGCGGTATCTTCTTAGCTCGATAGCTCGTACGGATACATTCATTAACGACGCGATTTCCTTCGTGGAAAGGTTCATGCGGAGTAAACAACAAATGCGCAAATCGCCTGCCGTTATATCTGCGTATTGCTGGCGTAAACGATCCATGAAATTCTGGTGGGCGCTATTAAAATAGGTCTCGAACTGCACCCAATCCGCTTGATCGTTCAAGGTAGATTCGATCAAGGAACGTAAACGGGTATATAACTTATTGGGATATCGGTCACCCAATGTCTCTTTCTGTTTATCCAGTTCTTCCAACAAAGCTTGGATTGCCTCGTTTCTTTTTACCAAAGCTGTTGTCTGGAGAGTAAGCTCATTGTTTTTGTTTTGCAACTCCGTTTCCAGCATCTCGCTTTTCATTTGTTGAAGCCTTTGCTGTTCGGCTTGTCGTTCAGCCTCCAACATTTCTTGTTCTTTTTTTCGCAAGTTCCTTAAATGATACCGAAGCCCTTCTTGAATGGCGAACCATATCAAAGCGACGTAGATCAAATAGGCCCATACGGTATTATACCAAGGAGGGCGCACCGTGATTTGCATCGTGATCTCGGGAAACGGACCCCGGGTTACATATTTACGTACCCTTAGCTCATAAGTTCCTTCCGGAAGTTGTAAGAAGGTAATTTTGCCGTCTTTCTGCCAAGAAGACCAATCGGCGGATACACCTTCCAGCTTATAACTGATTTGGTGATTAGGGGTGAATACCGTTGTCCCGATGTATAGCGAGAGTTCTTGGAAGTTATGGGGCATGTTGATTCTTTGAGTATCTGGATATAAATAATGTGTACCTTCTTGATCTTGATACTCGATGCGCATAAACCGTGGCATCGTCAATCCTCCTAGGCTTCCCTCTATTAATTGGCGGGTGTTGATTAATAGGGTTCCTTGCATGGCGGATACCAAATCAAGAGAATCATTCAAGGGGATGATCCGTTTGCCGTTGGTCACCAGATTCAGATCGTAATTATCGAATAGGATCCGGCATTTTAAAGTTCCTGTACCGTTTTCCCGATGGAAGAGTCCGGCCTCATTCTGGATCGTGAGCCAATACAAATTGTCTGGAACCGGGTAAATACTTTCTGCGTTGGCGAATACGCCCAATACATCTTTATTCTTAAATAAAGTGCTTACCGATAAATGATTGTCGGCCGTATCCGGATGGATATATGAACGTCCGATCTCACCGGATATCGGGGTAAACTTATCACCAAACATCAAGCTCCGGCTGAAGTAGCCGAGATTTGTCCGGATATAGAGGCGGTTATCCTCTTTTACAGCGTCTTCCAACTTTCCGATCTGGCTTCTTTTACCTAACATGGCGATGGGAGGATTGATATCTATTTGGGAGATACCATTATCCAAGGCGACCCAGATTAAGTTATTATCCTGTACGCAGATGGAACGTACGATATTATCTTGTAACTGATTATTGATGTTGAGATGTTGAAAGATCTCCCCTTCGTCGTTGGTGATATAAATGCCGGACGTAGATGTTCCCGTGAAATTGAGACCTCCGGCGCTAGCGAAAGAAGTAGGGTGCTTTTCCTCGATTTCTTTCGGGATCGTGTAGTTCGTCTCGGGGTTATCGAAACCGACGTGCGATGGGAGCGTATCGATCGGATGGTATTCCAGATTCCCGAGTTCGTCGTATAGCCAATAGCCTAACGATGATTTGCCTTGGGTATAGATAGAATCGTTCTGGAAAGATACTTTATAAATAGGGGTTTTATCCGGTAATGGATATGTGTTCCATGTATTCCCGTCAAAAGTAACCAGACCGGAATTATTAGCTACATATAAGATGCCATGATAGGAAACCGCTAAATCCCAATTCTGGCAACTAGCCTTATAATCGTCTACGGAATAATTTTGTACGAGGATAGAGGGAGCGACCACAGACGCACGCAAGGCGAAAACCGCCAGTATAGATAATAATATGATAAAAGGTAGCCGTCTGTACATGGTCTTTAAACTATAGAGACAAGGCATAAAGCCTTGTCTCTTTATATTACACACATGCAAATATAATCAAATTTTGATTACTTGTACTCCTGCCAGCTCTTAATCTGTATATCTTCTACGTTCATATTGCAGAAAGCGTCGATAAAGGCGCTAGCCAGACGGGCGTTCGTGATCAATGGAATGTTATGATCGATCGCCGCACGGCGGATCTTATAGCCATTGGTCAACTCACGTTTGCTATGATCTTTCGGGATATTTACTACCAATTCGAAAGCGTGATTGCTGAACATATCCATGATATTCAAATTACCTTCCTCATCCGGCCAGCAAACGGCGGTTGCCTTGATTCCGTTATCGTTCAGGAACTTGGCGGTTCCGTGCGTACCATAGATCGTGTAACCCTTGGCATCTAGCATGCGGCAAGGCTCCAATAGATCGACCTTACTCTTAGCTGCGCCGGAAGATACTAAAATGTTCTTCTTAGGAATACTGTTGCCTACGGCGATCATGGCGGAAAGCAAAGCCTCGTTGAAATCGTCGCCGATACAACCTACCTCGCCGGTGGAGCTCATGTCCACACCTAATACAGGGTCTGCCTTGTGCAAACGGGCGAATGAGAACAGGGAAGCCTTGATTCCGATCCAGTCGATATCGAATGCGCTCTTATCCGGTTTCGTATACGGAGCATCCAGCATGATACGGGTAGCCGTCTCGATAAAGTTGCGTTTCAATACTTTAGATACAAACGGGAAACTACGTGAGGCACGTAAGTTACATTCGATTACTTTCACGAAGTTATTCTTCGCCAAGAACTGGATATTGAACGGACCGCTGATATTTAACTCCTTTGCGATCATCTTGCTTACTTTCTTGATACGGCGGGCTGTCTCGAAGTAAATCTTCTGAGCCGGGAACACCAAGGTAGCGTCACCGGAGTGAACACCGGCGAACTCTATATGCTCGGAGATCGCGTACTCAACCACCTCGCCATTCATAGCGACAGCGTCGAACTCGATCTCTTTCGTTCCTTGCATGAACTCGGATACGACCACCGGATATTCCTTGGAAACCTTAGCGGCCAAATCCAAGAACTCGATCATCTGCTCTTTCGTATGGCAAACGTTCATCGCCGCTCCGGACAATACGTAAGACGGACGGATCAAGATCGGGAAACCTACTTTCTCGATAAACGCGTCGATCTCTTCCATGCTGGTAAGCTCTGCCCAACGAGGTTGGTCGATACCTAGCGAATCCAACATCGCGGAGAATTTATGACGGTTCTCGGCACGGTCGATCGATAGCGGGGAAGTACCTAATACCGGAACATTCTGGCGGTACAGTTTCATCGCCAAGTTGTTCGGGATCTGTCCACCTACGGAGACGATCACGCCCTTCGGCAATTCCAGATCGATCACGTCTAGCACGCGCTCGAATGAAAGCTCGTCGAAGTACAGACGGTCGCACATATCGTAGTCGGTAGATACGGTCTCCGGGTTATAGTTGATCATGATCGATTTATAACCTAGCTTACGAGCGGTCTGGGCGGCATTCACCGAACACCAGTCGAACTCAACGGACGAGCCGATACGGTAAGCTCCGGACCCCAAGATAATCACGCTCTTCTCATTCGGGTAGTAGGTGATATCGTGCGGCGTGCCGTCGTAAGTCATATATAGATAGTTGGTCAATTCCGGATGTTCGGAAGCGATCGTGTTGATACGTTTCACGGTAGGGAGAATGCCCATTTTTTTACGCAAGTTACGTACGCGGATATTCTCTTTCTCCATATTTCCTTCCGGGTTCTCTACGTAACGAGCGATCTGGAAGTCTGAGAAACCAAGGCGTTTCGCCTCTTTCAATACATCTTCCGGAAGATCCTCGATCTTGTTGTAACCTTTCAATACGTTGGCGTAATCCACGATATTCTTCAAGCCCTCCAAGAACCAGCGTGTGATCTTTGACAACTCATGTATCTTGTCTACGCTATATCCCTGTTCCAAGGCTTGCGCCACGGCGAAGATACGCAAGTCGGTAGGGTTCGCCAACTCCTCGTCCAAGTTATCGAAATGGATATCGTTGTTACCTACGAAACCATGCATTCCTTGTCCGATCATACGAAGACCCTTCTGCATGATTTCCTCGAAGCTCTTACCGATCGACATGATCTCGCCGACGGATTTCATGCTGGAACCGATCTGGCGGCTGACACCCACGAACTTCGTCAAGTCCCAACGCGGGATCTTCACGATCATATAATCTACCTCCGGCGCTTTGTACGCGGAGTTCGGAGTACCCATCTCGCCGATCTCGTCCAATCCGTAGCCCAACGCCAACTTAGCGGCGACGAAAGCCAATGGATAACCGCTGGCCTTGGATGCCAAGGCGGAAGAACGGCTCAAGCGAGCGTTCACCTCGATCACACGGTAATCGCAAGTCTCGGAGTTGAAAGCGTATTGGATATTACATTCACCCACGATACCTAAGTGGCGGATCGTCTTGGTAGAAAGTTCTTTCAATAAATCTAATTCTTTCTCGGTCAAGGAGCAAGTCGGAGCTACTACGATACTCTCGCCGGTGTGTACGCCTAGCGGGTCTACGTTCTCCATGCTCACTACCGTGAAGCAATGGTCGTTCTTGTCGCGGATCACCTCGAACTCGATCTCTTTCCAACCCTTCAAAGATTCCTCGACCAAGATCTGGGATGAGTAAGCGAAAGCGCTTTCCGCCAAGGTGCGAAGCTCGGCCTCGTCCTTACAGATACCACTGCCCATACCACCTAATGCGTAAGCGGAACGGATCATTACGGGGAAACCGATCTTATAAGCGGCAGCCACGGCGTCGTCCATGCTTTCTACGGCTTGGCTGATCGGGGTCTTCACTTCTATCTCGTTCAGTTTCTTAACAAATAGGTCACGGTCCTCGGTGTACATGATAGCCTCAACGGATGTACCCAATACTTTCACGCCATATTTAGCCAACGTGCCGCTGGTGTAAAGTTGAGTACCGCAGTTCAAAGCGGTCTGCCCGCCAAACGCCAATAGGATTCCGTCCGGTTGTTCTTTTTTGATAACTTCCTCCACGAAGTAAGGAGTGATAGGCAAGAAATATACCTTATCGGCTACTCCCTCGGATGTTTGGATAGTCGCGATATTCGGATTTAGCAATACGGTACTGATCCCTTCTTCTTTCAGAGCCTTTAACGCTTGCGAACCAGAGTAGTCAAACTCCCCGGCCTGTCCGATCTTCAGGGCACCCGAGCCCAGAACAATCACCTTTTTGATATCACTTTTCGACATAGTAATTTGGGTTGTTTTGTTTATTATAATGATTTTAGAATATTATATTTATATTATATCACCGGACCGATGGACACAAAAAAAATGCGTTAGTAAAAGTAACCAACGCATCTTATATAACCAAATTATAATCCCGTAAAATAGAGAAAAGAGCCTCAACCTCCGACATATAACCGGAATAGAACTTCGGATTATCCTTATGTGTCTTGTTTGTCATCTGCTCTCTCTTCAAAATTTCGGCAAAGATAGGGCTTTTGTTTGAAAGAACAAGTTATTTTCTTAAATTTGTAGTATTGTATCAGAAAAAAGAAAGCTTATGGCACGAATAACGATTCCTTATGCGGTAGCGGATTTTGTAGAGATGCGGGAACGCAATTTCTACTATGTGGACAAGACCGATTTCATTCCGGGCTTGGAAGACTATAAGGCTCCAGTCTTCTTGCGTCCCCGTCGTTTCGGGAAAAGCCTGTTTATCTCTACCTTGACCTGTTACTACGACCGTACCAAGGCCGACCGGTTCGAGGAACTGTTCGGCGGGACTTGGATCGGGGAGCACCCGACGGAGGAGCATAATCGTTATATGATCGTGCGCTATGATTTTTCCAAGATGGTGATGGCCGATGACATGGAAGGGTTGGAGCGGAATTTCAACGATCTGAATCGTTCTCCCGTGGAGATCATGGTAACGCATAACCGGGACTTGTTTAAGGATTTTCAGTTCTCCAGCAAGAAAGAGGCCTCCAAGATGCTTGAGGAAGCTTTGGGGTACGCCCGTGAGCATGGACTGCCTAAAGTGTATGTGTTGATCGATGAGTACGATAATTTCACCAATCAGTTGTTGACGGCCTACAAGGATCCGCTCTATGAGCAGGTAACCACGAAGGATAGTTTCCTGCGCACTTTCTTCAAGGTGATCAAAGCGGGTATCGGCGAAGGTAGTATCCGTACATGTTTCTGCACGGGGGTTCTTCCCGTCACGATGGACGATTTGACAAGCGGATATAATATAGCGGAGATCCTGACCTTGCATCCGAGGTTTCTGGATATGCTTGGTTTTACGTATGAGGAAGCGAGCGCTTATCTTCGTTATGTCCTTGACAAATACGGCACGGGGCAGGACTCTTTTGAGGAACTTTGGCAACTGATCGTGAACAACTACGACGGCTATCGTTTCCGTCCCGGCGCGGAGCCTTTGTTCAATTCCACGATCTTGACCTATTTCTTTAAGAACTTCGCCACGATGGATGGTATGATCCCGAGTGAGCTGGTGGATGAGAACCTGCGTACGGATATCGGTTGGATCCGTCGCTTGACCCTCTCGCAAGAGAACTCCAAGGAGATGCTGGATGCGTTGGTGATTGACGACGAGTTATCCTATAACGTTTCCGACCTGTCGAGCAAGTTCAACAAGAGGAAATTCTTCGACAAGAACTTCTATCCGGTCAGCCTCTTTTATCTGGGTATGACCACGCTGCGGAATAATTACCGCATGGTGCTACCCAACCTTACGATGCGCAGCATCTACATGGACTATTATAACGAGATGAATCATATAGAGGGAAACGCCCAACGCTATGTGCCTACTTACGAGCGTTTCACGGAAGAGCGTCGTTTCGAGCCGCTGGTACAAAACTACTTCGAGCAATACCTCGGGCAGTTCCCGGCGCAGGTGTTCGACAGGATCAACGAGAATTTCATCCGTTGCTCCTTCTTCGAGCTTTGTTCCCGTTACCTGAGCAGCTACTATACGTTCGCCATCGAGCAGAACAATTCGGCGGGCCGTTCGGATTTCGAGATGACCGGTATCCCCGGTACGGACTATTACAAGGATGACCGGTTGGTGGAATTCAAGTATTTCAAGGCGAAGGAGGCGGAGCGCATGCTGGCGCTCAGCGATCCCCGTCCCGAGGACGTGGCGCAAGTACTCGCCTACGCCAAGGATACCAAGGAGAAGTTCCCGTACTACCATGTCCGTTCCTACATTGTATATATCTGTGCCAACAAAGGATGGAAATGCTGGGAGGTGACTCCGTGATATCAATCCAATTGCTTTATTAATAGTACTTTGTGGTGCCAATGATGTGCCATGCTATTGGCACAGTTGTGCCACCATGCTGGCACGCCCGTACCACCTCGATGGCAAAGGCGTGCCACTGCGATGGCACACGCATGCCACGGTGATGGCACGTTCGTAACATGGGTAGTGGCACAAGCCTCTCTTCCTTGGTTTACCAGTCGTACTCTTCGAAATAAGCGTCGAAGTCTTTTGGTTCCTTCACCCCACAGCGTTTAAGCGCATTCAATACGACCTGTTGTTCGGAGGGTGAAAGCGGCCTTTCTCCCTTGCGGACACGGTAGTAAGTACGCCGGCTGAAGTGCCTCATGAGTCCCGGGATAACGGAGAGCATCTGTTTGTGCGGCAAGCTCTCCAATAGGCTTACGAATCCCGCGGCATAGCGTACTTTCTTGTTCGGACGGTAATAAGGGCAAGTTCCCTTCAATGAGGCGAGGTGTCTCGGGCTGATGATCTGCCAATAGGCCGTCTCGTCGGGCTTTATTAAGTATTCTTGTTAAAGGTGATTGTTTGTTTCGGCGTTCTGGAATAGGGGTGTTTACGCGTGCGGCCTACCTCATGAATTTACGAGGTAGGCCGCATAAAAATAGCTATTATCAAGTACTTATTTAACCGTAACATTCCATCCGGAAAGAATACCTCCGTAGAAGTAAAAGTCTACGCAGAATGTTTTTCCTGTGTTTAGCTCTTTGACCTCGTAGTATTTCGTGGCACCTTTTTCGTTCACCAATTTATAATCGGCGATATTCGGAATAGGCACGTTGGCGAGCTCCTTGATCTTTGCGTTTATCATGTTCAAGATATCCATGTTCTCGAAAGGATTCGTTACTTTGGTACTCTTGGATAAAGCCGGATTCACCCCATTGTTCTCGGCACGAACCGCACGAACACTATCCGCATAAGCCTTGAACATCGCACGGCTTTCCGGAGTGCGTAAAGCGGATACGGTAAAGATAGAGATTCCTTCCGCCCCATGATTTAGCGCGGCGTCCATGCTGGCTTGCATATCGTCTGAAACCATTAAGCCGCAGTAAAGCGTTGTTTTCGGGTTCTTATCCCGAACATCCTCTATCATACAGTCTGAGATAAAACTAATATCTTCCGTGTAGAAGTTATGGTATACCATGGGGAAGACAATGTCCAGATTCCATTTACCCCAGTCTTGACGAACCATTTTGGACGCCATCTTGGGGGTTGGGAAAGGAGAGGCCGCCATTTTCTTTCCATAGGAGTGAACCACGTCGGCGATCATATTGGCAACCTCGGTAATCTGGTCACAACGGAATTGAAGCCATTTCTCGTCTTGCGAGGGATCTTCTTGTTCCCTTGGATCATATCCGTAAGCGGCCTTGAACTTCTCGATCATAGCCGGGTGATAGCCAAAATCCCATTGCGGATATTCTTGATCTTGCACGATACCGTATTTCGGCCAAAGGGTAGTCGGCAGGATAACGTCCACGAAACGGTTGTAATCGATAGCGATACCGTTCAAACCCTCTACCTCGCAGTAAGCCTCTATTTTCTTCTTGATAAACTCCCGTACCTCGGGTAAGGCAGGGCACATAAATTTGTAGTAATCCACGTAAGCGGTCGTATCGGCCAAGCTTTGTCCGTTACGGTTTACGCTGAACCATTCGGGATGTTCTTTTAAGATAGCGTCTCGGTCATGTTCCAGATTCATCGTCCATAACCAAGCGTAGACCTCTATCCCATGTTTTTGGGCGATGGGAATAGCGGCCCGATAATCATCCGGAGTAGGGGCGTTTAGCATGACACCGTCTATCCCCGCCTCATTCATGATCGTGCAGATGGAGTCGAAATTCATTCCGGGCTGGTAATCCAACCAAGTCCAGAACATCGGATAAGCATCTTTCGTATCATTTTTCGGGGAACTGCAAGCACCTACGCAGCAAGCTACCAGAAGCAATACTAAATAATTTATGTGTCTCATAAGTTTAATGAATTTGATTAACGATTTATCCGTTAAAGATACGTATTCCTGTTTAATGCCGTTCTTTTTTCAGCGTAAATATCGGTAAATAAAAGAAGATGCCTAGGATAGACATGATAAGGCCGCCTATCGTTCCGGCGGCGAGCGGGAACCAAAAGGCTTCTTTATCGGTGCCTAGCATGAACGGGATAAATCCGAGTATGGTCGATATAACGGTTAGGAAAATCGGCGTGATCTTGGCGTTCCATGCCTTTAGATAAGCACGGATTGGGGAAATAGCGGGTATCCGTTCCCGAATTTGGTTATATTCGTTTAAGATATAGATACTGGCGTTTACCGTGATACCGCATAATAAAACGAAGGAGGCGAATCCACCTTGGTCGAAGTTCAGTTTGAACCAATAGAAGGTCAGGAATACCCCGATATAAGAGATCGGTATGACAAAAATGACCGCCAGCGGTTGTTTCAAGGAATTAAACAAGATACTGGTCGTAAAGAAAATAATAACGATGATCAAGAATAATAACGCATATTGTTTATTATCTTTCTGATCCCATGACCAATAGTTCTTTTCCGCTTTAGCCGTATATCCCATAGGCAGGATCTTGTTAAACTCTCTAAGTTCCCTTTTCTGTATCTTCTCGCCTTGTGAGGAAGCTCCGATATATTCATATTGCAGGCAGAGCCTGTATTGCTGGTTTACTTTCGCTATCTGTTGAGGGGTCTGGCTTTTCTCGACGATAGCGAGTTCGGACAACTTATAGGATTTATCACGGATGGTTTGAGGTACATATTGCATACTCCATATATCGAACTCCTTTGATTGGCGGGAAGAAAGTTTTAGCTTTTCCGTCTCGTTATCAACGACGATGGTACCTGCGTAGATATCTTTACCGAAAACGGGCCGGATAGACGCGAATAAATCGATAGGCAATATATCCGCTTGCGCCATACGGGATTTATTCAAGTTGAAGTAGAATTCCTGATAATCATCCTTCCACCAAGAAAACTCGGAATTGATCAATACTTCCTTGATACGGCGATACGTAAGCAATTTCTCCCGCAGTTTCTCCGCCCATTCGTATAGCTCGTCATAATTATATCCGTACATCTCGATCCGGAAAGAACCTGCGTTCTCACGGACATCATTGCTGAAACCTTGGTCCATAAGTCCCCATACGCCCCAACTTCCACCACCTAATTCCAACGCTTTGCTAATCACCCTGCTTTTCAAGGTGTAGGGGAAACCACTTCGCTCGTTCTCACGGGTGAAATAGACGTTGATACTGGCTTGACGTGCGTTATAGATACTGGTCTGGAACTGCCGTATTTCCTTATAGGTACTCAAGTAAGCCTCCATTCGGTTGATCAAGTGGTTCATTTGATCAAGGGTCGTACCGTTTGGCATGGAAGCGCTGATACTTAATACCGTTTCTTCATTCCGGGTAAAATAACTTCCCTCGTATACCTTTTGGACAAATAGGCGCAAGGTTCCTCCCAAACTCTTATCGACGATAGGTTTTATCGTTTCCTTCCAAATATCTTTCGCTGCGAATTCATTGTAGCGGGCGATCCACAAAGAGTCCCTTGCGGATAGATCCTTCTCTTCCGGCTCGATCTTCTCCGGCAATAAAAATATCGGTAGTCCGAAAGCCAGTACTAGAATAAGGCAAGCCAGCTTTTTCCAATTGCAAAGGAAACGGATCTGCGTCCGGTAATAATGAGAGAAATAGACTGGGAAACGGTGTATGAACGACCGTATCGGACGGACCACCGGATGTTGTTTCCAATGACTCCGAGCTTTTGGGGAAGAAGAAGCGGCTTTCTTCGGGTGCAAATTCATCTTATCGATCAATGCCGGAACCAAGAATAACGCGATGAACAAAGATACGGCCAGATTAATGATCACGACAGCGGCGAAATCTTGTAAATTCAACCGTATCTTCTCATCCAAGAAGAAGATAATCACGAGGGCACCCATAGTCGTCAAAGTTGCCGCCAGAATAGACAAGAAAGCTTTCCGGTCATGATGGTGCCGGATGTGATCAGTCATCACGATCGTATTATCGATCACCAAGCTGAGAGAGATCGTGATACCCGCCAGCGAGTACAATTGCATCTCCAACCCTAATAAATAATAAAGGATAACGGCTATACACAGGTTGATACTTAAACTGATGATGATCAAGAATAGATAATGTACATTCCGGGTAATCAGCAGAACGAAGAGCAAGAGGATCAAGATGGTCAAGCCTGTACGGACGTAGATTTTATCCAATTCTTCTTGGATAAATTCGGTAGCGTCGTAACTGGTATGGATCTCGTAACCGGGAGGAAGCAAGGTGCGGATATGTTCCATTTCTTCCTTCACTTTCTTGGCTAATTGCAACTGGTTGGCAGTCTCTTCCGCACGGATAGACAGGTAAATAGAGTTTAAACCATTGATCCGGTAGTAACTTTGCGGGGCCTCTTCTTGCCGGGTTACCTTTATCAATTGATCCAGCCGGATTAAGCTACCATCTTTGTTTGCGACGGTGATATGCGATGGTTCGAACCCATTCGTGATCTTTTCCGGCATTAACGCCAGACGAATCCATTCCTTGCCGATATCTCCTTGTCCCATATTAGCGGTTCCAAGGAACTCTTTTTTGTAATATTGGCTGATCGCCGATTGGATATCCTCTATCGTGATCCCCAGATCCCGTAGCTGGCGGCTATCGTATTCCAAGCGCCATTCCATAGGGGTTGCCCCGCTAACATCGATACGATAAATACCTTGCACGCTGCTAAGCCGGGGCTTTATCTGATCCTCGGCGAATCGCTGAATGAATATCGGGGTAGCGGAAGCGTTCAAGGTATAACTCATGAACGGGCGTGATTCCTTGTCGTCCGGACGGCTCATCTCTAAAATCGGATAACTTAATTCCTCCGGAAGGTCCGGCCACGTCTGCCTTACAATGGTTGATGCCTCGAAACGTGCGGCGTCTATATTCGTATGTTTATCTAGTTCTAAGGTAATCCTTCCCCATCCGTTTCCCGAGGTCGAGGAGATCTCTTTAATTCCTTTGATACGGGCAAGCATCGCCTCCAACCGGGAGGTTACCTCCATCTCGATAACCCTCGCTGAGTTGGAGGGCATATTATAGCTGATACTTAATTTCGGCAGCGTACGGGAGGGAGATAGCTTGATCGGCAATAAAGGCACGAAAGCGATCCCCGCCAATGCGATACAAAGGAAGGTGACGATGATCGTAAAGGATGATATGTTCGGCTTAGAACCCATGCTCGTAATCAAATTCATTGGCTAATGAGATGCCTGTCTCGAAATCATGTAAGGTGAGCTTACGTATTTTGTAATAGCTCAACCAATAATTTTGCAAGGCCGTGATATAATTACGTTGCGCTTCCTGCTGTCGGTTCAAGGAGAGCGTAAGGCTATTGATATCCGCTTTGCCGATCATGAAACGTTGCTTGGTCTCGTTATAGGCCATGATCGCGATGTCCAAAGCCTCTTCGGCGCTGGCGATCAGGTTTTGCTGTACATTGAAATCGCCGACAGTCATGATTACGTCTTCCTCCAGAGTGACTTCTGTCTGCCGTGCGGATATTTGCGTAACATTTAGATTGCTTTTGGCTATATTGTATTTACCCTTCCGTACTCCCCAGTCTATAAGGGGAATAGAGATAGATATCGATACCAAGTCCTGCTGCAGCGGATTCTTGTAAACTTCCTTAAACTGGGTCGCTACTTGATTGAAACCGATACTGGCATTCAAGGAAGCGTTGAATAAGGTTTCCTTTTTGGTCTTATCCACTTGTTGCTCGGCCTCTAACACCTCTTGTCGCACTTCCAGAAACTTGGGGTTATTCTCCCGGGCTAACGTCAATGCTTGATCCACCGGAATATCCATATCATGGGGGCGTGACGGCAGACGAAGCCGTATCTCCGTATTCTTATCGAAATTCAAATACGAGGCCAAGCTGAACATGGCTCGCTTCAAGGCTATATCGGCGTTTTGTAACGTATTGCGGGCATTGATCGCATCCAGCTTGAGTGTCAGTAAATCCGCTTGACTAATAGCCGCGATCTTATGCCGCTCTTGGCCGGTACGGTATAACGTATCGGTTGTCGCTACATTTTCTTTGGCCATATCATATTCTACTTGAGCCATGGCTAAAGAGAAAAAATAAGTGGTGGCTTGCTCGCTGACGGTCTCGATATTATAAAGCAACTCTTTCTTTACTTTCTCATATTTTAGAGGCTCTATCTTCTTCTCCCACCGGAAAGGATTGTATCCCAATAAATCTTGGCTGTATCCGATACGGATTGGAACGGAGGTGAACTGATTATAAGTATTCGAGCCGAAATAGCGCATATACCCCAGATCCGTATCCACGAAGAAACTACCACCCAGCATATCGAAGTTCTGCTTGATCTTTAAGTTTCCTCCCGCATAAAAGGACTGTTGCTTACGGTATTCGTCAATGTCTTTTTCTGAATCGTATCGTTTCGTGATATCCCGGTAATATTCGGCGGGTGTGATATTCAATGTAAGACTAGGCAGTCGCTCCGCTTTGTAATTACGAAACTCCCAGTAGCCGGACAAGAATAGGTTTTTCGTACGAAAAGCCTCCAGCGAGCTATCGGCGGCCAATGAGATCGTCTTCTCAAGGGAAAGGACGAGCGATTGGGCCGATACTCCTTCGGCTAATAGCGAACAGAACGCGTATAAAACTAGGAATGTCCTCTTGTATCTTTTTTTCATAATGCATGTCTCCTATAGATAAACCAATAAACCAAAGGGATAATAAATAAACTGACTACCGTACCGATCAGCATCGCCGAGATCATGGCAATGGAGAGTGGCTTTTGCAACTCACTACCCATATCGAACGTGAATAGTAGCGGTACCATACCGAATATAGTTGTCAATGAGGTCATGATAATCGGGCGCAGACGGCGACGACCCGCCTCATGGATCGCTTCCATCAAGGGTACACCTTCTTTCCGAAGCTCATTGATCGCGTCCAGTTTCAAGATAGAGTCGTTTATGATGATACCGCAAGTTACCACGATACCGATAGCACTCATCAGGTTTAAGGTATGCCCGCATATCCATAATACCAGTAAGGAGGCGGCTACGTCTATAGGTATTTCCAGCAGGACGATCAAGGGCTGCAAGAAGCTCTCGAATTGCGCCGCTAAGATAAAGTACATCAAGAGAATGGATATGAACAAGATGACGACCAGTTCATTCAGCATTTGTTGGTTCGAGAAGAAGCTTCCCGAGAAATCGATGTCCCAATTCGTCTTATCTTTGGATTCGCTGCGGACGAGCTCCCGAATATTTTCCATTAACTGTTCCGCATTCTCTACTTGATAGAAGCTAAAAGGAATATATTCCCCGTTCTTTCCAGCGGTGAGTATCTTCAAATCCTCTCCGGGAGTAATTTTTGTTACTGCGCTAAGAGGGACATGATTCGTCTTTTGGTTTTCGTCCGGTTGCGTACGGATTAACGTATTATGTAGGATATGATCGACCGTTTGCTCGTTTCCGGCTAGCGTGATCGGTAAATACTGTTGATAAGAGCGTAAAGTAGCGACTTCATTTTCCTTGAAGGCCGTCTTAAGTACCCGGTAGACCTCTTCATAGGAGATATTATAAAGTAATAGTTTCTGATGGTCTATGGATATGTTTAATTGATTCTCGAAAGCTACGCCAACGGGAGCGAGACCGGTCTTACTCTCTAGTGTTTTCTCTAGTTTTTGCAAAGTAGGGGCATCCGGAGCTTGTTCTTTGTTACGGGCATAGAACTCGGCTACGATATCGGCCTCACCGGTTACGAACAGTTTCTCAAACACGGTCTCCGGCGGAGAGAACGATAATACGGCTGTCGGGTAATTTCGCTTTACCCAAGCGGAGATTTCTTGTTGTAAAGGAGCGATAGCATCGGTCTCTTCTGTCTTGAAATAAAGCTCTACTTCCGAGATGGATAATTCCCTGTCTCGGTTTAGCAGGAATTGTTGCTGTCCGATATAGGCCGTGTGTTGCGCACCTAACCGATCGGCCTCACCAAATAATTCGGTGACTCTCTTTCTATTCTCATCAATATGGATGTTCTCATTCCATTCAACATGTGCGATTAACTCATTCTGATCGATTTCCGGCATCCGGCTTTTGGGGATCATATAGAATAGGATCGCGCAAAGGGGGATAGTGACAGCTACAAATAGTAGGCTAGTGGTTTTATGCCTGAATATGAAATCAACCCCTCCGTCATAGAATCGGTCTAGCGTATGCTCCTTGATCAAATTGTTTATTTTCAGATTGAAAAAGGAATGCTTGATCTCCGGTATGCTGTAAACTAATTTGTAAAGTACAGGCAGTAACATGATTCCGGTGAAATAAGAGACCATTAAACCAACCGTAACAGCAAACGCCTGATCGAAGAAAATCGCTCCCGCTATACCACTCATAAATACCAGCGGGACGAATACGGCGATCGTGGTAAATGTGGAACTAAGCATGGGGGTGATTACTTCTGTGGTCCCTTTTATACACGCTTCTTCCAGATTATCTCCTTTTGCCCGGTATTGCGCTATATTCTCCGTCACGATGATGGAACTGTCTATCATCATACCCAATGCCAAAATCAATCCGGATAGGGAGATGATATTTAAGGACATATTGAAAAGGTAGAAGAACAAGAAACTAATGATGATACTGACTACCATACTTAGTCCGATTACCGCCGGGCTTTTTACGTCCCCGAGGAAAAGGATCGCCACGATGCAGATAAATAAGAAACCTAACGATAGATTCTGTTTGAGGTTGGAGATCGTATAATCCAATAACTCGGTCTGGTTTCTTGTGATCGTAAATTCAATATCCGGGTAAATAGACTTGAAATAATCGGTAACCTCGGCAAGCGCCTCTTTCATATTGTCCATATTCTCATCCGCTTGCTTGATAACGGCTAACGTGACGGCCCTTTCCCCGTTGGCTAGCGATAAGCCGGTTTCTTTTTCCGGTACGACAGCTACTTTTGCCAGATCTTTTATCTGGAAGATCCGGTCATTCTTACGGATATAGATATTTTGTACGTCTTCCGGTGTACGTAATAAGGTAGAAAATTTGATATTGTACTCATAATAACCATCCCGTACGGTCATGCTTCCCGGCTCTATATTATTGGCAGACAAGGCTGATTCCAAATCATTTAACGTAATATCAGCCATATCCAAGAGCTTCATATCCGGTACGATCTGTAATTGCCGTCCTAATATGCCCGTGATATCCACCATTGCGACTTCCGGCAACTGTTCGATCCTTCGTTTGATTACTGTTTCCGCGAATTGGCAAAGATCGAGGAAAGCCTCGTCGTTTTCAATTGTCTTGAGTGTGAGGTTGAGGCAAAACACCGGAATGTCCGTAGCGCTCGCCTTGACTACCCGTGGACGTTCTACCTCACGGGGCAGGTAATTCATGGCGGCGTCTATTTTCTCATTGACCTCTATAAAGGCAAGATCCGTGTTCGTGCCAAAGTCGAAGCTAAGGCGGATAATACCCGCTCCATCACGAGTCTCGCTATGGATATCCCGTAATCCTGCCACTTGCATCAATTGCAAACGGACCGGCTTCACGACGGTGTTTTCCAATTCCCGTGCGGATGTATTTTGTCCGGATATCTGAACGGTAATCTCAGGTATGGCGATATCAGGCAATAAGGAGACCGGTATGGTGAAATAAGTCACCAACCCCACGATAAAGCAAGCCGTAAAAGCCATCAATACCGCTATCGGACGTTGTAGCAGGAAGCGAATCATACGCAACTAATTTTCAATTCTCAATTCTCAATTTTCAATTACCTTGACCGGTGACTCATGCGCCAGATTAATATTGCCGCTTGTAATCACGACATCCCCTTCTTTCAATCCTTCCAAAAGGGTATAACTATCCGCGTTTTCCAGTCCGGTGCGCACGTAGTTCCAATAAGCGTGCCCATCAACTAAAGTAAATACGACTTGTTTTCCGGAACGTAATACCACAGCCGTTTTAGGTACGACCAATTGCTTCCCAAGCGAGCGTTGTACGCTAACCCGTACATTCATGCCTTCGAATAATTTACCTTTGTCGTTTACCGCCGCTTTCACTTGTACCATCCCGTTCTCATCCACTAGCGGGTTGATCTCGGATATACGTCCTTCAGTCTTTAAGCTGGTGGTGGCGAAAGGGGTAACTTCCACTTTATCTCCGTTTTGGATAAGCGGCAACTCACTTTCCAATACGGTGAAAGAGGCTTCCAGACTATGAGGATCGATAACGGTACAGAATGCGTCCGTCGTAGACACCACGTTCTCTTGTTTAGCGAAAAGGTTTGCGATAATACCGTCGAAAGGCGCGATTAGCGTCGCATTCTGTTCCTCATATTGGGCAAGTTGATATTGGGCGAGCGCCAGATCATATCCACTTTTTACCCGTGCTAGGTTGAGCGTTGCGGGCGGGACTTTCGCTGAGTCTTCCAGCATATATCCTTGACCGATCAATACATCCTTTAATTCAAGCCTCGCTTTCTCGAGGGCGTCTTTGGCTTGCGCTGTTTTGTTCGTGAGCCGGAAAGTAGCGAGTTCCGCTATTTTCTGTCCTTTGTTTACCCGGTCTCCGTTCTTCACGTAGATACGGGCGATGGGTTCCGCCGACTCAAACCGTAAGTCCACCAACTTGCGAGCGGACAGTTTACCATTGCTTATCAACTCATGATTAAATTCCGTTTGCTTCAATGTCATGATCGTGACTTCGTTCGCCTCATCCGGCAATACGGTCTCTACGGAATCCTGTGTGGCATCTGTATCTTTCTTTTCTCCGCCGCATGCGCTTAAACAGAATAAAAGCGTAAAGGTCAACAATTTATAGTATTTCATACTCGTATGATTGATCGGTTTGTACAATTTGTCATTCGCAAATATAAGTATTTATTGTTACGATGTAGTCATAATTGCTATAAAAATAAGGATATTGTATTCATATTGATGTGTTGTTTAACATACTTCGTGCTTTCTCTTTCATTTCTTTAATAGCGGAACTTTCCACTTTGGGTTTCTTAGTTAATACGGAATCAATCGCCTTTTTCAATTTTGCAGGTTGAAAATAAGATGGTTCCGTATAAAGATTCATTAACAGATAATACGGATAGATACGTTCCGGTAAAATATCAATGGCATGTAACAGGTGCTTTTCCGCTTGTCGGTATTCACCTAAACACTGCTCATTTTTAGCCATTACGTAATAAAGCATGGGATCGGAGCTTAATAAGACAGCTCTTTCCAGATATCCATTCGCTTTCTCGTATCGTCCGGTCTTGCTTAGGCATTGAGCGACCTCGAAAAGGAATTCCGGTTTATGCTTCAATAATGGATACAAAGGTTCATATACCTCCAAGGCCGCTTCGTAAGCTTTATTATTGTAAAACATTTGCGCCTTATTCCATTGTTGATAAGCCTTATAATGATCTTTTTGCATCCAGAACAAACCAATTCCAAGAATAGCGATTCCCATAAAAAATATCTGTTTGCCCCATCTATGGCCATTTGATTCGGCTTGGTTCTCACGGATCTCATCCTTGTCCGGTGTTACGCTCATCACCCCTAGGAATATCAATACTACCCAAAACTCCGGCAATTGCAATGGATAAGAAGAGAAGGCGAATATAGCCATAGACATCAATCCCCCGCAACAAGCATACCTTTTGTTCTTTATTCCTTTATAAAATAGAAGCCCCAGCCAGCCTATAAATAGGGCTAATCCTACTAACCCCTGTTCTAATCCAATCTGCAAGTATTCATTAAATGCGTACTCCGGGCATCCGGCAACCAACTTTTCCTGTTCAGTCGCTTTTCCCGAAGCCATGTATTCCGCTTGTGTTTCAGCGTAAGCGGCAGGGAACCCACCTAGGCTGGTACCTGTAATCGGTTGTTTTTGTATCGCTTTCGTCGTGATCTTCCACATCAGAAACCTTCCGTCTGCCGAATCTTTCTTTAATGTATAGAGTGATGCGCTCCCGCCAAGAAGCAATATGCCGCCTAGGATACCGCCTATGATATACCACCTTTTGTGTTGTCTCAGTCTGGTCGCTGCCTGTTTCCTGTCAAGGCGGTACAGGGCATATACCCAGGCGCAAGAAACGACCACCGCTATCCATGCCGATCGGCTCATTCCCGCAGGAAGTACAACGATCGCTGTGCCTATACATCCCATGGACAGGTAATAGGGCATATTTCGTTTGGACTGTTCCAGCAAGATGCCAAGAGCCACCGGTAATGTGATCGCCAAATATCCGGAATAAGGCCCCGGATTGAAAAAAGAGCCGGTCAGCCGAAACAGGGAATGGTTCGAATAGGCCCATCCCTGTAATTGACGGAAGCCCCAGATGGCTTCTATAAGGCCTGTCGCGATAAAGAACATTGAAAAATATCCTATGAGCACCGGATATTCATGGAACACCTGCCGAAGCAGATACCACAAGACAACCATTTGTCCGATAAACAGGAGCTTTTCCGGCTCCGGGTGTATGGAGTAGGGATAAGAGAGGAGGATAAGCCCCAAGAGGGAAAGGGGGAGGATATCCACGTAAGTCCATGGGCACAGCCCCTTGCTTGGATTCAACCACAAACCTTGTAGGGACACGGCGGATAAGAACAGGGCGATTAGTTGAATCCAAAAGGTTTTCTCTGTCACCAAGTGTGTGGATAGCATTCCCAATCCTGCGAAAGGGGCGCTTAGCAAAAGTGTCCCGAGTAGGGTATATACGCCGAGTTTCAACAGCTCTTTCATGGTTAATATCTTTTTACCGTATCGTTTTCCACCAAAAAGATACGATCTTCCGCAGCCTTTTCCGGTCGCGAGATCATCGCTTTCAACAGGCTCCCTTTAGGTATCTTGCGAATGAGGATGCCACCGGGTATCGTGTCTGTCGGGAAATATCCGTTTTTAAAACACTGCTGTTCCTGTTCCCAATAAGCGAGTGTATACGGCACTTGCTGTTGATACGGGTTGTCCGAGGCGATAAAGATGGAATCGGTTCGGGCCGGATCGGGCTTAATTTTCGTGATGATCCCCGTATTGCTCACATGGAAAGGGGATGTGATGAAGCGTAGTGAGCCATAAGCCTCTTTGTCATATTCGGCGATGATAAACACATCATCGCCTACGATCTTCGGGAAGGTACAGCGGTTGCCGATCCGTTCGCTCATGGCGAAAGGCCTCCAGTTACCATGATTATAGGTACAGAGGTAAATAGGTGCTCTTTTTGATCTCACCGGGAGGTCGCAAGTCGTATGGATATCTGCGACAGGTGGTAGGTATTGCTCCGTGACAGCGGTCAATAACGGATTTTTTAAGAACGTACGGTATTCATCGGTCGACTCGGTCGTTACCGGATGTAAGGGGGCGAATCCGTATCTGTAAACCTTGGCCGGGGTCAAGAACGGCTTGGTTAGGTTGTAGATCAAGGAATCCGGGCCTTCGTACTCCGGAGCGAAAGGTAGGAATCGCCCATCCTCGTTTAAGAATGCGCACCAATAATGTTCCCCGTTCCTACGAGTCCAGATCGTATGTTCTGCTACAGTGGGAATACCGGCCGCACGCATCAGCTGGATACCATACAAGACTACCCCATCACAACGTCCAACCCCTGTCCGGTGGATCTCCTCTGCGGTTGGATAGTGGATGGGTATCTCCGTTTGATAGGTGACTCGGGTTCGTAGTATCTTTTGTAACCTCACGGCCGCATCGTACGTGTTATCAATATGCAAACTATCCAGCAAAGGGAGGTACGTCCGCATCAGCTCCTCACGTAAACCGGAGGGCTGTTCGTATAACCCCCGGTAGGGAAGTATATACCTGCAAAAATTCTCGAAACTTACCGATTTATTCCAGGGCTTGGGCCACGCCTGAAACGCCAGCTCGATATTACGGATTAGATAGTCCGAGGATAGGGTGGTGATGTCTGATACCCTCTCTCGCTTCTCATATCCGAAATGATAGACCATATTGCGTATCAAAAAGCGGGCGGCCTCTCTTTTTAATGAATCCCCTTCATAGTATTTGATGACATATTCCAACTCTTTCCTGTTATCGCCGGCTTGCGACAACGCATATTCCAACATACTTTCTTCTTGGCTTTTTGAGAAACCGCAAGAGTGCAGACAGATCCAAGCGCATACATATAAAATAAGCTTATTCATAATTCTTCAATTGTTTCGAATATTTTTCCAAAAACGTCCCTTTCTGTATTCCCCCGTGTAAGGGTCAACGGATTTCCACACTTTCCAAGCTACCCCTACGATAAATTCCTCCGGTATAAGTCCGAGATAACGGGAATCTCTAGAGTTTTCTGTCTTATCTCCGGCCACGAAGTAATAGTTGCTTTGGAACCGGTATTGTCTTACCTGTTTGTCTCCTATATAAACTTTACTATCTTTCCACGATAGGGAATCTTTTGATTCCCACTCGATCATTTGTTTGTATAGCTTATAATTTGTTTGATTCACGGTAATTCTATCCCCTTTTCGGGGGATATACAAAGGACCGAAATCATGAACATTCCAATTGAATGTAGAATCAAAAGGGAAACAACGGTAGACACCGTCCGGCATCCGATCCGCTTTTTGTCTGGATAGGTTCGCTTGACTTTCCACATTCCCCAAAGGCTCTTTTGTATGGTTGTTTCGGTAGAATCCCTGTTCGATCCGGATGGAGTCTCCCGGTAACCCGAGGCAGCGTTTGATATAATATTGCATGATGTGCATTTCGATCCGCTCCCATGAATAGGGATGCGGGTAGTTGAATACGAGAATATCATTCCGTTTGATTTGCCCGACTCCGGGTACTCTGTATATATCTACCCGCTTCCCTTTCATAGATGCGAAAATATTGAATAACCTAGGTCCGGCTATCCATTTGTTTACTAATACTTGATCTCCGGTTTGGAGTTGAGGCTCCATGGAATCGGAAGGGATTTTGAACGTGCTGAAACAGAAGATGAGGAGGAATGCGTATATGCAACCAATACCAAATACCCCATAAAATATAAGTGTCAGATATCGTAACATCTGATTTATATTTGTTTTGTATATACGTTTTTCTATTCCCATTCTTTTATGTTTATGCCTCATTTCCTAAATCCAAATTCTTTGGATATCAGTCATCAATAGTCGAACACTACGATATGATATTCCGGATCATCACTGATACCATAGATCTTCCGTTTTTGATTGTCTACAGCGATGGAGGAGACTCCTTGGTCTAATGTGTAATGGCATTCAAGGCTACCGTCCCATCCGATTACAAATAATTCTTTGCATAATATATTGTAATTAGGCTCTGTCACCATTTTTCCATTATAAAGAACAAATAAACTATTCCCCACGTTTACAGGACTATAAAAAGCGTCTCTATAAGTTTGCGGGCTCGCTTTACTTCCGATAATGTCTCCATCCCTAAATTCTTTGAAAACAGATGCGAAATGATCCGGTCCCCGTAATTGTTTTTCCAAGGTCCCGTTCACGTTATAGATGCAAATTAAATCAGTGAAGTAGTGAGTGATTGCAACCTTCTCTTTTCGGTTGGTGGTTAGGTCTGCCCGAAACGCATTGATTAATTCGGCAGGAGTATACTCCTGCTCAGTTTTAGGATAAGTACCGAAATCCATCGTTTTCTTACCTGTTTGATCAAAAAGGAATCCAGGACTCGTCTCTTGATAGGATACGCCTAAGAACCCGTTGCCCAAGCTTCGAATATTGCTCCATAGCGGTTTTGTATCTAGGGAGATACGGCTGGCGTATTCCGGTTCTTTTCCACTGGTAAATTCCGGGATAGAGTAAGTGAAAATCGTAGAGGTCATCATATCAAAAATGACTACGGAATCGTTCCGATTGACGAAACATGGTGTCATCATCTCTTTAGGCCCTTGTCCTACAGGAATACATTCTCCTTCCTTATGTGCCGTATTGAGGTTGAAGATGTGGAATTGTTTTTCCGCCCCTTGATTGCAAGTAACTAGGAAGGAGTCGAATAATTGGATTTGTGAAGGTCGTAAAATAAGACTGTCAAATTCAATAGTTTTTCCGGATAGTGATTTTCGGACTTTGAAATCACTTCTCTGGAAGGTTATGTTTTTGTCATCTTGTTTTTGATCATCGGTACAAGCGATGAATACTAATAGGATGAGTGAAAGATGTAAGATAATGTATTTCTTCATGATACTGATTTTTTAAGGAGGGCATGCCAAATTAAGGGATTGAACACATTTTCTTCTTGCTCAAGATACCTAGAGTCTATGAAATACAAATTAAAAATCAATGAGAAAACATCTGCATTCCATTGATTTACCGACTGTATTCCATTGTGATTTTTTTCGTTTTGGCACACCCTCCTTTGATTAAATTTTAGTTCCAACGTCCCGGTATGTAAGTGGATGTCCCATCGGAATATTTGATAATACATCCTCCCCCAGAGTAACTGCAATATCCGCTTCCACCTTCCCCACTAGCCAATGCCTCCACATTGTCAAGCGCTAAATCAGAGAGTTTAATCTCGTTTTCACTCTGGTTGATGTTCCATGCCGCAGCTACTGCTACGACTGCCATTACGGCTATTCCTAAAATCTTTTTTCTCATGATATTTCTTTTTTATAGTTTATGTTTTTGAGAATTTAATCTCTTGCTTACTATTCTTCTGCAAGATAAGGATATTCTCGAATTCCTCTTTCAATTTAATTTACTACTTTTGTGTCACCTCCTTTCTGCTTCATGAGTAAAAGTGGGGTGGGAGGCTTGCTTGTGATCGTTCCAATATATCCGGCAAGCTCTCCCTTCTCTTTTATTTATTGAGCCATCCCCCGAATGTTTAATTTTATCAGTTGATTCGTATTGCATTTCACGGAAATCGTCTCGTCAAAGACTCCTTTGTCTTTCGGTGTCATGATGACTCTTACTTGAAGGATCTCTCCCGGCTTGGCGGGATGTTTGTCGAAAGATGGGCGGGCACAGCCGCAGGTTGTAGCCGCGTCTAGTATGACTAACGGGTTGTTTCCTGTGTTTGTTAATCGGAAAACAGCTTCTTTGCTTTCTCCCATTTGGATAGTTCCTAGCTGTATGGATGCCTCTTCCACTTTCACGGTGGTCTGTATTTGTGAAGCGGGTTGTTTTCCGGTGATCTCTTTTAGGTATAGCTCCCGGATATTCGGGTTGTGGATAGGATTTCCTATCACTACGACCTTATTGTCCTTATCCAATAGAAAGGTTTGAAATCTCCCGTCGGCCGGGAAATGATTCAGTTCGTTCAGTCTGTCTGATTGATCCATGCAGATAGGTTTGTCGAAATTGTCTTTTTTCAATAGATACCGTATTTCTTTCTTGTCATCGGACTGGAAGAAAAAGAGGAAGGGAACCGTTCCTTGGGTAATGGAGTCGGTGTATTGAATCAGTTCTTTCCATCGGTGCAGTTGGAGTTTGCAACTGGTACATCCTATGGAATCCACGAAAACCAGCACCTTGTGGGGGGATTTTGGCAGGGTGAAGTCTACCGTATCGGTTGCAAACCGTGCAAAGACCATGTCTTTCGGAAATCGTATCTCTTTTCCTTGCCATTCGGATACTAAATGCTTGATCTCGTCTTTTTTCTTGTCTTGGCAAGCTAGAAGGAATAATAATAGTATGATTAGATTTAAGTATTTCATGATATTTTGTCGTTATATTTTAAATGAAAGAATCGGATCGTTGCTGTTTACATCCGTGGCAAGGATCGTCCCCGTATCCTCATCTACGTCGATACCATAAATGGCATGGTCGAGCACGTATTTCCGGACGGGGTTTCCTTTGAGGTCGAATACATAGATGTATCGCCCGCCATCCTCGATATCTTCCCCTCGTTGGTATGCCTGCCCGATATCTTTGAAACTACGGCCATGAAATACGGTATAAATGAAATTGTCTGTGATATGAACATCACTGAATCCCATGATACCCGTTGGAATTCCCTCCGATTGTGAGATTGCGAATTGAGGTTCTCCATTAGGTCCGTATCGTACGGTTTGTGTAGTATCTGTGAAGTTGTATATTTCTAATGCTTCTCCTAGTTGGGTTGCCATGACCAAGATGCCTTTTTGGGGATTATAGTCGAAGAAGCTTCGCCACGCTTGCGCCAATGCGGGGCGAGCGATGTCTTCATAATTATTTTCGGTTGGGATCTGATTAGCGGAGTGAATCCATTTCCCTTCTCGGTCTGTCCACTTTTGTCTATATTCACCGAGGTAGTCAGATACCAAAAAGCCCGATTCCATCGGGTAAAAGTCCAATGCCCTAACCAGCCGCTTGTCCATATCGATCGTTTCTACGGGGATGATGTTGTTCATATTTTGTTCAATCTTCCACCGGGTTGTTCGCATTTTGTTCGCATCGAGCGTCCAGATAGAATCCTTGGAGATAAATCGGAAGCAATCTGCCGATGCCATTTCTTCAGGTCCCTCGCCTCGTTTGCCAAACGATGTCATATATTCCCATTCGGGGTAAGAGAAGGCATGGAAGAAATAATCTACGTTGTGCAAGTCCATGATAATAGCGATACCATCCTTGACCGCTACCCGGAAAGGATAGCGGAACAAGGCGGTATCTAGGTGGATAACCTGCGCATTTAATGCCTTTTCATCGGGAAAATCCTCGTAGCGGGGGAAGTGCCGTGAGGATTCCGAACAGGATACCAGACTACCTATTAATAGAACTATGTATACGTAGTAGTTCATGTGTTGTTTTAACGGTTGTATATATATTTGTAATATCCTCCATTACATGATAGAGAGCCAGCCATATAACAATCTTTGGATCCACTTTCACCGGAAGCTAGCGCTTCAATATTAGAGAAAGTAAGATCTGAGAAATTTTGTTTTCCTTCTTTCAAAAGAAAATACGAAGCACACAAGGCGCAAATGAAAATGATAGCGAAAGCTTTCTTGAAAGTAATTTGTTTCATGTCGTTTCTAATTTTTGTTACAAACGTACGGCTTGGTCTTTGGATAGCCAATCTTTTTAGGTGACTTTTAGCTGACAGTTGAAAAATAAGCCTTTTGTCTACCTATAGTCATCTTTCATCTTGCGAGTTGAATGAATTTATTCGTAGAAAGGGATGGAAAACGTATCTTTGCAGTTTCAACGAGGAATAATTATGGAGAAGCAAAATTGGAAATTTTATTGGAAGTGGAGTGTATTTGTTCTGATGACGATGATTTGCTTGTTGTCTTTTTATAAATCATACCAAAATGTAAAGTATGAATTACAAGAAGAGTCTCAAACGTTATTTCAGCAGGCAGTTCAAGATGATACAAATAGGCGGATAAAAGATTTAGGGGATGCTTTTTGTTTTTCCTATTCAGGCGCTAATCGATTGGAACGAGATAGCATTACAATCAAGACTGCCGATGCGATTATACATATGAGGAATAATAAGGAGGTGGCACGGAGGATGTCTTCACAGGAGAAGTCTGATTTTTGTCTCCAACATTGTTTGTCCATGGAGAATCCGATTCAAGTAACCTTACTGGATAGTGCTTTTCGTGCATCTTTGTATGAACATGCGATTTCGGCTCAGACCGTAACTTGTTATACCTTTATAGACAAGACGGAATGTAGCTCTTCAGATACTTCTTTTTATCAATCTTTCATACCATTAAAAGAAATTGTTTTTGGAGCGAATCGGGCGATCGTTTTGCGAGCGTTTGTTCAATTTCCTTTCCTTTATATAGTAGGTGAAGTGTTTTTGCGAAATATATTTTGGATTCTGGCAATGGTTATTCTCTGGGTTATCGCTATTGTCTTGACATGGAAAAGACCAAGGATAAATATCTTACCGCTACAAGAAGCACCTAAAGAGATGATACAAATAACAGAAGATATCTTGTTCGATGAAACACATGGCGTATTGCATTATCATAGGCATCGTATCGAATTGGCAAATCAACGGCTGAAACTGTTTTGTATTTTATTAGAACATAAAGGATATTTCATTGAGTCCGATCGGCTGAAAGAAGAAATCTGGCCGGATGGAAGTGTGTCCAAAGACGCTCTTACCGCTACGGCTAAAAGGCTTAAAGAGGATTTGTCTCCTATTCCGGGTTTGGTGATTGAGAGTGCTCGGGGGCATGGCTATGTGCTGAAGTGTGGTGGGTAGGTTTTACAAGGTGGGTTAGTGTATTTTTTTGAATGTTTATATTCTTCTCGACTTCGTCTTCTAAAAAACACGTACGTGAATTTTTAGAAACACGTACGACTTTTAGTAAAAACACGTACGAGTTTTTCGGAAAATATAATGATGTTTTTTACACGCTGATTATCAGTTATTTATAGATAAAATTAAAATTGCCTACTTGTTGTAATTAATTTAATATGGTTCTCATGGAATAATAAAGATTACCACCAAACTTGTTTGTCATTTTCATATGTGAATATGCGTTCTTCTTCCCCTTTGGTTAAGTCTTTTAACAACAAGAGAGTATTGTCTGGTACATTTGTATAGGTTAGCTTTGATTCAATAGCTCTTTGTTGGCCTAATGACATCCAATGGTTATATTCCCAATAGAATAGCTCATATAGATCACCTGCGTGGATGTTATTATCATCGTTTCTTGGCGTATAAATGATCTTATTGATAGATACCGGTTTGTTGAAGTCCAAGCCTACCCATGGATAATCAACCGTAGAAGGGGCTTCATAGTAAGTTAGGATATCTTTGTCAAATACTTTGGATTTATCCATTGGCATAGTATCGTAACGAACCGAGGCATTTGTTCCAATGATTGTGCCGGTTAATTCTTTTTCCTCCTTGTCTGAGTAGAAAGCGAGTTCGGCTAGATTACAACCCTTGTTTTTTGCTGATACATAGCGCCAATAGCGATATGTTTTTTGAGGTTTTATCTCGAAAGAATCTGCGGACAATAACCAATGAGAAATCGTATGTATTGTATCAGGATCGGAGAAATCCGGATTATTGGAAGCTTCAAAATGTCCTCCGGTGAGAGTTTTTGCATAATCGAAAATATGTTTTGCGAGATAGTATTTCCTAGATAATATAACTTTCTTTCGTTTACTGGTATCTGCATGTAGATATTTTATTCTACCTCGTGAATCAAGTATGAATGGATCTGTAATAGGATGAATACCTTGATTGTCATAATAAAGTGGGAGATAGGCAATATCTTTTCCTATTTCATTGAAGTAACAAACTTTTCCTTTTTGTGTACCGTAACATATAGGTACCCATTTCTGATTGTCGAAAACGGCTAGGTAGGCATGTTTATGGTTTCGTTTTTTTTGTGTTGGAATCATGATATCACAAGTTTTCATGTATTCGGAGGTAACATCTTTCATGAAAATATTCCGGAAGAGGTCGGGCACGACCTCTTCGGTTGTATTCAGCTTTACGAGATCTTGATTAATAGCGTATGTTCGCCTATACACTTTAGCCATCTTCTGGCTAGGTTTATGCAGTATATCCGGATCTGTTTTTGTCTCGCATCCTCCAAACGCTAGATTCTTTCCTGTATTATCTAAAAGTACATTCCAATAATGCCCCATCGAGCGGAAAGGCCATTGTGGTGTGAAATCTAGCATGACGGGAATTCCTATGCTTCTCATCATAGCTAACGCTATTAACGAGAATTGATTACAAGTGCCGAATGATATCATGCTCCTAGTGGAGGTTTTTGCTATGAACGGAATGGAATATACCGAGTTTTCAGGAACTAATTTCTTCTCTAAAAACTGATTGATATGCTTACAAGCCCAAAATGCTGAGTTTTGCATATCGGAAGAATAGCTGAAGTCGTTGAGTTCTGTTAATGTCGTAGAATCTATTTGTTGGTACATGCCAGTCCTCCAATCCTCCAGTACATCCATGGCTCCGATAGAGTAGGGCAATAGGTATTCACAGAAGTCATCAAAATTTAAATGTCGGCTCCAAGGGGCATCTTCCCATAGGTGGAAAGCCTGCTCGATATTTTGAATAAGAAAATCAGCTGTAATTATACGAATGTCTTCTTGTATCGGGAATGAGGTGTTCTCGTGGATTTTAGAGATTCTATCAATGCGATTGGCAAGATAAGGTGTATCATGATAACGCCCCTCTTTTTGTGTTTGAAGTATTATAGAGTCAATTTGTTTATTATATGTGTTGGTGATTTTCCCGCAATAAGAATAATGCCCGGGCATATTCTTAATAAGAAAGCAAGCTGCACGATATTTCAAGGAATCATTTTTGTAATGTTCCAATACCTGTTCTAATTCACGGCGGTTTTCGCCTGCTCTTTCAAGAGCGAATGAGAGTTGTCTGTCTTCTTTGAAATTGTGACAAGAGACTAAACTAGATATAAGTAGCGTGATCCAAAAGAGTTTCATTCGTTTTATTTGTTCTTTTTGCGAAGGACGGTGTTTTAATAGATTGCTCGTTTCATATCGTATTTAATTTTTCACAAACATAAGTTTATTCCTTTTCATGGCCAATTGTTTTAGCTGACTTTTAGCTGACAGACAAAAAATGAGGGTTTGTTGGCATAAAGTTATGTATTTGTATTGCTATCATTTCAACAGGTAGTCCAAGAGGATACAGATCGGCGTATCAAAGAACTTGGGGATGATTTTTGTTTTTCTTATACAGGGGGGGCACTTCAGATATTATCATTAGATAGTACTTTTCGTGCATCTTACCGTTACGGCTAAAAGGCTTAAAGAGGATTTGTCTCCTATTCCGGGTTTGGTGATAGAGAGTGCTCGGGGTAAAGGATATTCACTAAAGATCGTTTCGGGAGAGTAAATTCTCCATTTCAACGTTCATTTGATGGTTTATTTGTGTGATGAGCTTGCTATCGGCAGTAGTACTGACTTGGCTAAGTAATATATACTGTGTCGGGCAAGTCAGTATATATTACTTAGCCAAGTCAGTATTGCTCTTAGGATTGCCAATCTAAGGTCACCTATTTATATCGTGAGTTGAATGAATTTGTGCAAACAATGTTAATTATTTTTGTCCGGGTAAACCTCGTTCATCAATAGGATAGAACATGGTCAACCTATATAAAGGAAATTGCACATCGCATCGTGCAATTTTGTATGAAAATTGCACATCGCATCGTGCAATTTTGTATATTTGTCCTTTAAACATGAATCAATATGGAGACCTTATTTCGTTCCTTTAGAACTCAATTAGAGCATACTTCGACAGAAGTCGTGCGTTTTCTTCACGATCAGATCGCATGGGATAGCCGATTGGTTGCGATTTTAGGTGCTCGTGGTGTTGGGAAGACTACCCTATTGTTGCAGCATATCAAATTGTATGATCGTGAGGATGAGTCTTTGTATGTTACGGCAGATGATTTCTATTTTACCAAGTATCGGTTATTCGACATGGCTTATCAATTTTATAATCTGGGTGGGAAAAAACTTTATATTGACGAGATTCATAAATACAAGGATTGGTCTAGGGAGGTGAAGAATATATACGATCAAATTCCTGGTCTTCAAGTTATCTATACAGGTTCGTCTATTCTTGATCTGGAGAAAGGTGGTGCGGATTTAAGTCGCAGGAAGGTAGAGTATAGATTACCCGGACTTTCTTTTCGGGAATATTTGAATATATCGCAGGGGTGGCAGCTTCCATCGTATTCGTTGGAAGAGATTCTTGCTGGGAAGGTTGAGTTCCCTTATAAGGAAGCTCGTCCACTCAAATTATTTAATGATTATTTATCGACAGGTTATTATCCATTTTTTCAAGATACGGAATATCTCTTGCGTCTGCGTAGCGTGATTAACCAAATGGTGGAATCTGATATTCCGATTTTTGCGGATATGACGGTGGCTTCTGCCGTAAAGTTGAAGAAATTATTATATGTATTAGCTCAAAGTGTCCCTTTCAAACCAAATTATACGAAGTTGGCGAGAGATTTGGATATCAGCCGGAATGTGTTGCCCGACTACATGAGTTATTTGGAGAAGGCAGGTCTGGTTAATTTACTGCGAGAAAAAGCGCAGGGCTTGAAATTATTGGAGAAAGTAGAGAAGATCTATCTGAATAATACGAATCTGGCTTATGCGTTGTCGGAGCAGGTACCGGATATCGGTTCCGTGCGTGAGACGGTTTTTCTATCTTGGATGCGAGTCGTATGCTTCGTTACTTCTTCTGCGATTTCAGACTTTGAGATAGATGGCCGAACCTTTGAGATTGGGGGAAAGAATAAGACGCGGCAACAGATCAAGCAAGCGGCGGATGGGTATGTGGTGAAAGATGACATAGAGTATGCTTTCCGCAATATGATTCCTTTATGGATGTTTGGCTTTATCTATTGAATATCTATTAGGAAATCCACTGGAATAAGGCTTGTCTGTGCTTGCTGTAATATGCTGATATACAGTATTTGTTTATCTCCGGTCGTATCGAGAAACTAGATCGAAACGAATAAAACTTAATATATCGTCGTTGAAATCGGGGTTCATGAAATGGCTGTTACATATGTAAAGGCCATCGGGTAAAACTAATAATTGTCTTGAATTGTACGTGTAATTAGGGAAAAGAGTCTCTCCTAGCTTGTTTAACTCTTTGTCAAGGATTATGATTGAAAAGGTCTTTCGTCCATATTCTATAAGTTCCATAGCTTTAACCCCTTTCTCGATCGTAGTGGATGGATAAGCGATCCGATAAAAAACCTCTCGGTAAGGATCGTATATCAAGTCTCCATACATCGCGTTTTGACAGAAATCGATCGCTTGGGCGGTTAGCTCGTCTGGCAATTGCACTTGGTCGATATACTCGCTTTTCACGGATACCTTGCGGATGGAGTCGTGTGCGATATTCGCCACATAGACAGATTCATCGTAAATGAAAGAATATACAAATCGCTGTCCATCAAAAGAACGGCTATAGCTACCCTCTAGCCCGTATCGTTTCAATTTGACCGAAGAGCCGGGATAGTCCGGATAAACAAAAGGTAATGCTCTGATCTCCTTCGTGTCGAGATTGATAGTAGCGGAGACATAATCTTTCTCTATCAAACGGTTGGGATCTGAATAGATATATAGATCCCTCCCCATCAGGGTGGCGGTTCTGAAACTTAGGAAACTACTGTTGTAAAGTCTTGTGCCATCATTTGCTTCCTCATAATTTATTTTTTCTAGTATTTGGCAATCCTTATTGATGCGTATGATCTCTGGTTCAAATAAGCTGGTGAGATATAGGCTGTCCCAATCCTGTATATAGCATCCTAATACACGGCCTACTCCATTAGAACCCTCGATCTCCGGTTCTATCTTGAACGCTAGTTCTTGACTATCCTTATCATAAAAATAGAATTTATTGCTACGGGACTGCATGGAGTAAGATTGTAACACAATATATTCCTTTCCCTTTTTGTCACGATAGTACGATAAGAAAGGGGTTACGTTTTTTGTCTTATCATCCAAGGTGAAAGCCAAGGTCTGATCGGATCTTACTAATTGATAAGACCTACTTTTCTCTGCTTGCTCACAAGAAGAGAGGATAAAGAGCAAGAGTGATAGGAATAAGAAAAATGGTTGTAGTTTCATTCGTTTATTGTATTATCTGTCACATATCTATCAAGGTCTTGCCACGATCATTACATAATCCCTCTCGAACACTTTAGGATCGTCTAAGAATTTGATCAGGTCTTTTTGGCGGGAGGAGCCTGTGCGTTTAACGGTCTCACGCATTTCGGTGACGGTACGAATCATATAAACACAGTCATCGGTTTGTCCGTCTGGCCAGAACGGAAGTCCATCATCTATATCATTGATAAATCCTCCGGAGCTTTTGGGTAAGGCGTATGTTTTCTTCTCTTTCTTGAGATAGACTACTCGATGGGTGATAACCGGTTTGTAATCGTCCAGCCATCCCAGCCAATTATAGATGGCGGGAGAACCTTTTTGAAAGACTCCCATAAATAGCCCATTCGGATTCTCCAAGAAAGAACGAAGACCGGTCGGTTTATCTTGATTGTCTTTATGAAGCGCATATAAAGGGGTGATCGAGTGGGAACTTGAAAGCTGGTATACCGTATCTCGATAAGGAATCAAGAAATTTATTCGGTCTTGATCCGTATTCCAATAAAAGGTTTGAAACCGGGTGATCGTATCCGGAGAGACGTTAATATCTTTGGCATCCGCAAGGATGAATTTGCAAAGCGTATCTCCTCGAAGGTTGAATGTCGTTATTCCTTTCGGGATTTTAGAGCCTTCCGCGTAATCACAAAGCATATATCCCGAGGAGGAGAAGCCTACTATTTGACTGGCATCCGCATTTATCGAATATTTGGTAGGCAGGTTTTCGGGGAATATATAATTCTGAATGGTCAGCATCGTATCTAATGTGGGTAATTCCCCGATACATGGCCTTATATCGTTGAATGTGGTCGAATCTTTTTTATTGTCTTGGTCGAGGCCGCTCAAGGCGCAGTACATACGGGTTGTTTTCTTGTCGTAAAATAGATTAAGGCCGTTCATCCCATGGTTCCATTTATAATCCAAGGCCTTAAATCCATATCGTTTGCTGGGAATGCCTTGCTTACGATAATAAATGCGTGGGTTATTGAATGTGATGAAAGCGTCGCTATCCGGAATAGCGATCGCTTGTGTTACCGTGTAACGAGCGTCTCCAACATTATAATATTCCAGCTTAGAGGCTATTTGACTCAGTTTCAACATCGCCGGATGGTCCAGCGCCTTTTCTATATCAATGAGGGCCGGAGTCGTCGAACGATTATACTCCGCTTCATATTGGGGAGAGGTGGGTTGATTCCTTTGCTGACAACTATTTAAGAGCAATGCAAGGAACAATAAGCATGTTGAGAACTTGGTGATCATGATTGGATACGTATTGTTTATCGCAAACATATGTAAAATAATTGATTGTAACAAATGATTTTACGAATTTATCATAGATTTGCGATAGCCCCGTAGAATAGTATCTAGAAATGATGCCTGTATATGATTTTATGATTTAGCGTTCTTTTTCTTAAGCGGAAGCCTTGGGAAAAGCTTTCGAAAACGAACTAGGTGGCTTGTTACGTTACTTCCTGCGATAATGAGGGTAACGGCTAGGATGATCAGGATGATTCCGCAACACAATCGTAACGTTAATGATTCACCGAAGACAGTCACTCCGAAGAATACGGCGGTCAACGGTTCCAAGGCTCCGAGGATCGCCGTCGGGGTGGAGCCGATATATTGGACCGCCAGTGTCGTGCAAAGGAAAGAGATAGCGGTTGGGAATATGGCTAGAGCGATCAGGTTACCCCATAAATACCAATCATGGACAATGTGAAGGCTCCTGCCGAAATCTATACGGACTAAAAACAAGGTCATTCCGAAAAGCAAGACATAGAACGTAAGTTTCAACGTAGCGATATTCTTTAATAGCGGACGATTCGCGCCTACGATATAAATAGCATAGGAAAGAGCGGAAGCCATGACCAACAGGACACCGGTTAAACTAAGAGTCGTTCCGTCGCCACTTTTATAAAGTAAGCCGATACCGCCTAATGCCAGCAAGATACAAAAGATGGTTTGTAACGTTAATTTCTCCTTGAAGACAAACGCCATGATCAGCGCCACTAAGATCGGATAGACAAACAGCAAAGTCGAGGCGATGCCTGCTTCCATATAATTATAGCTTTGGAATAACGCTAGGGAAGAGAAGGAAACCAACAGCCCCATGAGGATTAAAGGAACGATCTCGTTGGGTTTCAACTTAAAGTTCCGCCCTCTCGCTTTGATCATGATACCCAATACCGGGATCGCGAATAAATATCTGAAAAACAGGACTGAATCCGGATTCATACCGGCTTTATACAAGGGTAGGGCGAACAAGGGGTTCATTCCATAAGTCGCGGCGGCGATAGCCCCTAGAACATATCCTTTTGCTTTTGCATTCATGATTAAAAATATTAGCGCGCAAAAGTAGTATATTCATGATAAATATTATATATTTGTAGATTATCATTTCAATAAATCGTTAACTAAAAAGTAATAAATATGCCTCCAGCAGCAAGATTGACAGATATGCATACATGTCCTATGCAAACCCCGGCTTGGCCATCACCGATACCCCATGTAGGCGGTCCTATTGTAGGGCCGGGAGCGGCGACTGTTCTAATCGGCAAGCTACCGGCGGCGGTAATGGGAGATAATTGCGTTTGTGTAGGCCCTCCGGATACGATCATTAAAGGATCTTCCACCGTGATGATCTGCGGTAAACCTGCCGCCAGAATGGGAGATACGACAGCTCACGGAGGGCAAATCGTATTGGGATGTCCCACCGTTATAATAGGTGGTTAGGAGGATCTGCGGCATATAATATATGTATATTGTGAGAATATTACTATCTTTGCCGCCACTTGAAAACTAAAAATAACAAGACATGGAAACAGTAGTAAGTGGAATCAGACCAACAGGTAATCTGCATCTAGGCAATTACTTTGGCGCGGTAAAGAGTTTCTTGCGGATGCAAGATGAGTATAATTGCTTCTTCTTTATCGCTGATTGGCATTCGTTGACTACTCACCCGCATCCTGACAATATACGAAATAGCGTAAAGACGATCCTCTCGGAATATCTGGCTTGTGGTATCGATCCGGAAAAAGCTACCATTTATATTCAGAGCGATGTGCCGGAGGTGGTAGAGTTGTATCTATATTTGAATATGAACGCCGGTATCGGCGAGTTGATGCGTACGGCTTCCTTTAAGGATAAGGCCCGTCAGCAGTTGCATATCAGCCGGGAAGGATGTGAAGGCGATGTAGAGAAAGAGATTTTTAATGAAGGTAATAAACATAGCGTAAGCGCTGGTTTGTTGACTTACCCGACCTTGATGGCCGCCGATATTATTATCCATAAGGCGTTGAAGGTTCCTGTAGGTAAGGATCAAGAGCAGAATATGGAAATGGCTCGTCGTTTCGCCCGCCGTTTCAATTCTACCTATGGAGTAGATTTCTTCCCGGAACCTGCGTCGTTCCATTTGGGCAATAAGTCCGTGAAAGTACCGGGCTTGGATGGCTCCGGTAAGATGGGCAAGAGTGAGGGTAACGCGATCTACTTGATCGATGATGAGAAAACAATCAAGAAGAAGGTTATGAAAGCGGTTTCCGATGCGGGACCAACCGAGCCGAATAGCGTGAAGCCCGAGCCGATCGCCAATTTATTCACGATGATGGAAATTGTCTCCGAGAAAGAGACCTATGATTTCTTTAATGAGAAATACAACAATTGCGAGATCCGTTACGGCGATATGAAAAAGCAGTTGGCCGAGGATATCAATAAGTTCTGCGCTCCGATCCGTGAGCGTATCTTGGATATGGCCGCCAATACGGAATATCTGGATAAGGTAGCCCGTATGGGTGCGGAGAAAGCTCGTGAGAGCGCTTCTAAGACTTTAAATGAGGTACGCCAGATTATCGGTTTCCGTCCATATTGATACTTATTAATTAAAAATAAGAAAAAGCGTTTAGGGATAAGTCCTTAAACGCTTTCTTTTTATTAAAACCATTATAAAGAACCTGAAAAGCGATTTGTTAAAAAGAAAAGGTTGTTACTTTGCGGTGAATAGTTACAGATAACAAACGTATGGCTGCTATTACCACCCAAGAATTTGAACATCATTTCAAGAGTTTATATAAGCCCTTGTGTTTGTTTGCGCTTCGTTATACCGATCAGGTGGACGATGCCGAGGATATCGTGCAACAGGCCTTCGCGGATGTATGGGATAAGAACCGGGCTGGTAATGTGATCGGGAATCTCAAGGCTTATTTATATCAAGCGGTGAGGAACCGTTCTCTTTCATTTACCTCACAACCCGTAAACGCTGAGGCCACCGAGCAGTTACCCGACGTAGAAGATACCTCGGAAGAGGAAGACATCCTGCAATCGGAGCGTGACGCCCGCCTGTGGGACGCTATCGATCGGTTACCTCCCGAACGGAAGAAGATTTTCTTGTTATCCAAACGGGATGGCTTGAAATACCAAGAGATCGCGGAGGAATTGAATTTATCGGTAAAAACGGTTGAGAACCAGATGAGCAAGGCATTGAAAGCTTTGCGAGAGACCGCTATCCGTGTTTATATGTTCTTTTTCGGATAAATTTTATAGAAAGGAATGGGGGTTTTTCATATTTCTCTGTCTTAGAGATAAAGGTTACTTGTTTATTTCATTAAAGCATGGAGAGTGTATGAGGAAGTTGGTGGTATTTGTGATGTTGATGACGTGCGTGATCTCGGCCCAAGCGCAATGGAAAGTGACGCCGGAAGCCGGTATGAACGTGACAAAGTATAAGGGAGATGTCGCTAAGGTAGGCTTTAAGGCTGGGGCTGCGGTCTCTTATACATTCGGATCGGGCTGGTTCTCGCTTCAATCCGGTTTGTATTATGTGCGACGGGGGAAGGGGCTGTCTTCTTATAGTGAGATTTATGGAACTAGTGAGAGTCCATATGGGGGACGGGAAGGTACGAGTATATTTCTCTATCCCGTTTCCAGTGATTATTTGAATCTGTGGGGATACGGTTATGGTAATGGTTACGGCTTTACGGGCTTCTATTATGATACCTATGGAATTAAGGATTTTGATGTAGAAGGTATAAGGCATCGCAGTCAGAAGGAGCATCGTGAATATATCCAATTACCGATCTTGGCTCGTTTCGATTGGCAGGTAAGTAAGGATGTTCGGTTACATTTGGCGGTCGGTCCCTATTTGGCGGTTGGCTTGGGAGGAAAAGTGACGTATGAGGAAAGTGATTATTCTTTAAAAGGAAAGCTGCCCTATAATAAGGAAATATCATATAACCCGTTTAATCCCGGCCAAGGATATGCGGTAGCGCCTCGTTTTGACTGGGGAGCTACCATAGAGGCTGGTATAGAGGTGAAACGGGTCGCTTTTAAGGTTGGCTATGATCTTGGTGTAGATAAGCAATACAAGGGATATGCTTATAACATAGGCCTGAACTATCATACGGCTAGTTTTACCTTGGGATACACATTTTAAAGAGAAAATAGGATGAAAGCGATGGTTTGTATAAAGTGGGTATTTATATTCGCGGTGTTGATGATGATTTTCTCATCTTGCGTATCGTCTAGGATCTCGCCCAGTATGAGTGTGGGAGTTCCATTGAAGAAGGGGCAGGCCCCAAATGTCGGATTCCAGTGGTATGAGACTGGAAGGACTTATTAAATAAAAGGAATAGTAATGAATAACGAGCATGGCAATAAATTAGAACAACGCATCCGTTTCGTAGCGAAGCGCTATCGGGAAGGAAGCCTTGACCCGGATAAGGCATGGCAGAAGTTCGCTTCTGAGCATGCGATTAGCCGGAAGGTCTCGTTTCGCCGGTATTGGATCGGGGCGGCCGCTGTCGTGTTAGTGCTCGTAGGTCTGGGGACATGGTTTACGGTAGAGAGAAACGCCCCGGATTGGGTTGCGATTACTACCGCCCCCGGACAAATGAAAGATGTTTACCTTCCGGATAGTACCTTGGTCGCTTTGGCCGGCGATTCATGGATCCGGTATGACGCGAAGAGATATGATAAAGAGAGGCGTGCCGTGGAGATGAATGGAAAGGCCTTTTTCCAAGTGACGAGGAACGAGGCACGCCCTTTCTCAGTGAAAACGAGCCAAACGGAAGTTACGGTGCTGGGAACAAGTTTCCAGATAGATGAGAAGCCTACCGTTACGGAAGTCAATGTAGTTACCGGCAAGGTATGTTTTACCGCCGGGGAGGAAAAGGAGAATGTGATACTTACCGCTGGAATGTCGGCTCAGTATTCTATGGAGAACAAGGAGATAACGGTAGTGACGGAAGAAGACGTGAACAAGTTGGCTTGGAGGACAGGGCAACTTCGTTTTATGGAGACACCGCTGGATAAGGTGATTGAGGACTTGAGTGATTATTATCAAGTCAAGATTGCGAACCAGACAAAGAATGAGGGAGCGAGATTGACCGCTACTTTTAATAATCTGCCTTTGGAGGATGTATTGCAGGTTGTTAACCAGACATTGGACGCTCATTTGGTTTCCACTTCGAAGAAATAAAATCAGATCATTTATGAGATCTATTGTTGTATGGCTGATAGGGATTCTTTTGCTTCCCGGTTGGATGGGACATCTATATGCGCAGATGCCCGAACCTACGCCGACGGTTACGTTGGATATGCGGCAGGTTCCCCTGTTGGATATATTGATGGAGCTTGAGAAACAAACCGGATTGTTCTTCTCGTACGAGTCTTCTCTGCTGAAAGAGCTGCCAGAGGTTTCCCTGTCGGTCCGGGATGAATCCTTGTCGTACTGCTTGAAGCGCTTATTTTCCCCATTACCGATTATCTATCGGGTTACGGGGCAATATATCATCTTAAAGCGAAAGCCCCGTCAATATACGATCAGCGGATTCGTCAGGGATTCAGCCTCGTATGAGAGTTTGTTGGGGGCCTCGGTTCTGGTGAAAAGTTCGAGGGGAGGGACGATGTCTAATAATTACGGCTTTTACAGCTTGATACTTCCACCCGGTAAGGTTCGCCTTAGGGCCTCGTATGTGGGCTTTAAGGCGATGGAGATAGAGATCGATTTGCAAAGGGATACGATGATCGACTTCCCGTTGAGGTCATTGGCCTCGTTAGGCGAGGTCGTTATTCGGGGGACCCGGCCTCGCTACGAGATATTGAGTAGCCGTGCGGGGGTGATCGACGTACCTGCCGAGCGGGTGAAGTCGATGCCCGCTTTGCTGGGGGAGGCGGATCTGGTGAAGACCTTACAGCAGTTGCCGGGCGTGGCGGTAGGCACCGAGGGAATGACCGGCTTGTATGTGCGTGGGGGCGGGGCCGATGAGAATTTGTATCTGCTGGATGGAAATCCGGTCTATCATGTGAACCATTTGTTGGGGTTTTTCTCGGCGTTCAACCCGGACGCGATAAAGAATACCCGGTTTTATAAAGGGAGCTTTCCGGCGGAATACGGCGGAAGGCTCTCGTCGGTTGTAGATGTCCGTATGAATGACGGTAACCGGCAGGAGTATCACGGGAATATCTCCGTGGGTTTGCTTTCCGCACGGGCCAATCTGGAGGGGCCGATTGTTAAGGATCGCTCCTCGTTTAATGTCTCGGTACGCCGTACGTGGTTGGATTTGATAACAGGGACGGCTTTGGCGATCGTTAATAAGAACAGTGATACCAAGGAGAGTTTCGGTTATCACTTTTTTGATATAAACGCGAAGGTGAACCATTCTTTCTCGGAACGTAGCCGGGCCTATTTGAGCTTTTATATGGGGCAAGATGCTTTTCGGCAGGGAAGCAAGGAGAAGCATGAGGATTCGGATGATATGTTTCTCTGGCGTTGGGGAAACTTGATCGGCTCCGCAGGGTGGAACTACGTGTTCGGGCAAAAGCTGTTTGGTAATCTAATGGTGGGCTACAGCCGTTTTCGCTCGCATATCCGGCAAGAGGCGAAGGGGTATGAAATCGAAGGAAATAGGGCAGAGCGGCAATCAATTAAGCGGGATAGCCGTTATAAATCGGAGATGGAGGATCTGAGCGTACGGCTGTCAGTGGATTACAGTCCTTCAATGAATCACCGGATACGAATGGGTACGGATTACCTGTATCATAATTTTCGCCCGGAGAATAGCCAGCAACGGTCTTGGGTGAACGATTCGTTAGTAAATCCCGTATATGAGCTTTTGTATGATTATTCCTTGATAAAAGGGCATGAGTTCTCTTTGTTTGCCGAGGATGAGATGCGGGTCACGGATCGCTTGCGGGTGAATGCCGGATTGCGGTATACCTTGTTTCATGTAGAGAATGAGATCTATCATTCTTTTCAGCCTCGTTTGTCGGCACGTTATTTACTTCGTCCGGATCTATCGGCGAAGATATCCTACAGTAAGATGAACCAATATGTCCACTTATTATCGAATACCTATGTGAACCAACCTACGGATATTTGGGTCCCGGTGACGGAGCAAGTCCCTCCGATGAGTTCTCTCCAGATTACTGCCGGGCTTTATTATAATCTGAAACGGATGTATGATTTCTCGATCGAGGGGTATTATAAACGGTTGAATAACTTGATTGATTATAAGGATCATTGGCCGGTTGAGACACATTTCTCCGGTTGGGAAGACCGGGTCGGTTTGGGAAAGGGTAAGACCTATGGTGTGGAGTTTATGGCGCAAAAGACAAATGGGAAGACAACCGGATGGATCGGGTATACGCTCTCTTGGTCGGATCGGTGGTTTCCGGATGGTTCCGTGAATAAGGGGCGTCATTTCCCGTTTCGCTTCGACAACCGGCATAAGGTGAATGTGGTCGTTTCTCGTAAGTTATCCCGGAAGGTGGAGTTAACGGGAGCTTGGGTGTTCGCCTCAGGAAACCATATTAGCTTGCCGGAGTATAAATATCTGTCTCCGATTTATCAGAAAGAGAACGGGTATGCCGGAGTAGATTCATACAGACCGATGAATTCAGGTTTGAGCGCTCGTAATAATTATCAATTGTCTCCTTATCACCGTTTGGATCTGGGCGTGAATTTTTATCGATATAAAAAGAAGGGTCGGATGGGGATTTGGAACATAAGTATATACAATACGTATTTGAAACCGAATCCCTTCATGACGGAGGTTATGGTAAACCAGGATATAAATCAGCGATATCATGTAGTGCTACAGGAGACGATTTTGTTCTATTGCATGCCCTCGGTTTCTTATACTTATAAATTCTAGCTTATGAGAAGATATTTACCTTACCTGTTCGTGTTAGGATTATTGATGGTCTCTTGCGTTCGGGATGTGGAGATTGATTTGGAGGATCTGCCGGATCGGATTGTACTGAACGCATCGGTATGTCCCGGAAAGGAGGTGTGTGCTCATCTCTCGAAAACATGGTTTATCATGGATAGCGTTCCCGATTTTGAGCTATCCGACGCAAAAGTCCGTGTCTATGTCAATGATGAGTTTCAAGGTCTTATGCGCAATGATGACCTGCCGGAAGATTCTATACATTCACGGGGGCAATATGTTCTGCCCGGTTGTTTCGTGAGACAGAGGGATTGTTTGCGTATAGAGGCCGAGGCCGATGGGTATGAGCCGGTATCCGGGGAAACTCGTATCCCCGGTCGGGCACGGATTTATGAGGTGGATACCTTATCCTATCGATCTTCTGCCTACAATGCCGAATATCTGCGTTTCTCTGTTAAAATCGGGGTTGAGACGGATTCCTATTATCGTTTAATCGTGGAGCAGATCTTGGACTTCCGGAAGGGGGATAGTACCCGTACCGTAACCTCTTTCCGTAGCTTAGGAGGATATAGTTGGTATTATTCTGGTTTTAGCGTGGATTATGAGGATCCTGTTTTCCAGTCTTTTGGAGGTAGTCCTATCACGAGCCAGATGGATGGGCGTTACTGTATGGGTGTATTTAGAGGGGAGGATCTGGTTAATACGAATGCTATTAAGGTTTCTGTTTTTCCTGTTGAATACTCGTATGAGAGTGATACCCTTTCTATGGACGTTCATTACGATGTGCGCCTGTTGTCTATCTCCGAGGATTATTATCGATATATGAAGATTATGAGGGGCTACTCTATCACGATCGGCGATGCGAATTTCGGGGCGTTGATAGAGCCTGCCGATACGTATTCGAATGTGGAGAACGGCTTTGGGATTGTCGCCGGATATCAAGAGGATAAATTGCGTATCACGATGCCGAGAGACACGGTGCCTCCTTATTGGAATCCTTGGGATGGATAAGCCCATCCCGCGTTGACGACCTGTGCTTGCCGGTTCATACATCATGAAGCGGTAAGTTCACGAGGTATGAAAAAAAGGCTTTTCCTTGATAGGGGTATTTCCGGGAGATCCTGTCTTATCAATGAACTCAATAAAGTAGAATGATGACAGAGTGGATGAATAAATGGCTTATGGCCATTTTTTGCTGGATGATTTTTATGCCTGTTCCAGACCTCTTGGCCCAATCAGCCAAGACGAAGGATGATCCCCGGATTACGTTGCGTATGAAGGAGGTTTCGTTGCCGGAGGTCTTGTCAGAGATCGAAAGACAGGCGGGCGTGACCTTCTCGTATGAGTCTTCTTTGTTGAAAGAGCTTCCGAAGATCAGTTTCCAAGTGAAAGATGAGGCATTGACGGATTGTTTGACCCGCTTGTTCGAGTCGTATCCGATCGTGTATAAGGTGAGTGGAAAGATCGTGATTCTGAAGCGTAGACAGAGACAGGTAACGATCAGCGGCTTCGTGAGGGACCAAGCGTCCTCGGAGTCTCTGATCGGAGCCTCTGTTTATGAGGTCGCCAGCCGGAAAGGCTCGGCTACGAATAGCTATGGTTTTTTCAGTTTGACGCTTCCGCCGGGGAATATCCGCTTGCATGCTTCTTACATTGGTTATGAGAGCTGTTCCTTTAATTTCACGGAATTGGATAGGGATACCATATTAAATATTGAGTTGCGTCCGAACGCCCGTCTGGAGGAAGTGGTAGTTACGGCCTCGGAGCGGGATCGTTTGTCTGTAAATAACACCTTGATGGGAACGATGGAGTTTAGCCAGAAGACGATCAAGGCGACACCGACCCTGTTTGGTGAGTCCGATATCGTGAAGACCTTGCAACTGACTCCGGGTGTAGCCAGTGGGACAGAGGGACTGGCCGGTTTATATGTTCGTGGCGGCGACCAAGATGGAAATTTGTTTTTGATAGACGGTAATCCGGTTTACCAGATCAATCATGTCGGCGGGCTATTCTCCGCTTTCAATCCGGAGGCGATCCGTAATCTGGACTTTTTCAAGGCGGGTTTCCCTGCGAGATATGGCGGGCGACTCTCGTCTGTGGTAGATGTCCATACCAAAGAGGGCAATATGAAAGAGTACCATGGTAGCGCTACGATCGGGCTGATCTCCGGTAATCTGAGCTTGGAAGGACCTATCATCAAGGATCGCACGGCTTTTCAGATAGCGCTTAGACGCTCGTGGCTAGATGTATTCTCTGCCCCGACGATAGCGATCGTAAACAGGGTCATAAAAAAGAACGGGAGCCGGATCAACCTTCGTTACGCTTTTCACGATTTGAATTTAAAGCTTAATCATCGTTTCAGCGATCGCAGCCGGATGTTTTTCAGCTTATATAACGGGAATGATGTATTAAAAGGAGGGGGAACGGATTTCTCAACAGAAGAAGAGCAAGTCCCTTATACGGATGGTACCCATTCATCGCTGCGTTGGGGTAATTTGATGGGAACCTTGGGCTGGACTTATGTCTTCAATAACCGTTTGTTCGGACGGGTTTCCGGGGTCTTTTCACGGTATCGCTCGAATGTACGGAGTTCAAAAGAATATAATTATGGTGTGGAAGGAGAAGATAATTATCTCTCTTCTTCATCGGAAACGAGTAGTTCTACCTCTATCTTGGATATGGGCGTCCGTTCCTCTTTTGATTACACGCCTTCTACGTCGCATGTGATTCGTTTTGGAGGGGATTTCTTGATGCACCGTTTCCGCCCGGAGTATAATGAGGTGAAAGCAGCCGGTTCCGGTATGCTGGAGTTTTCGAATATAGGGAAAATATATACGAATGATCTGCTATGGGCCCGTGAGGCGGCTGTCTTCGGAGAGGATGATTGGAATGTCTTACCTAGCTTGCGTTTGAATGCGGGGCTTCGGTTTAGCCTGTTCAATGTGGAGCGGAAGGCTTATACCTTATTGGAGCCTCGCGCTTCCTTGAGATGGTTGCTACGTGACGATCTTAGCTTCAAAGCCTCATACGCCCGTATGGGGCAATATATCCATTTATTGGGCAACAGTTATATAAATTTGCCGACGGATGCGTGGATGCCTGTTACCCGTAAGTTGAAACCTTTAATCAGCGATCAAGTCTCCGCTGGTTTCTATTATAATCTGATGCGTTCTTATAGTTTCTCGGTGGAGGGGTATTATAAATGGATGAAGAACCTGTTGGATTATAAAGACGGCTATTCCTTCTTGCCCGGTACGGCGGCTTGGGAGGAAAAAATGGCGGTCGGCAAGGGACGTTCGTATGGCGTGGAGTTCTTGGCTCGCAAGGAAAGCGGACGTACGACCGGTTGGATAGGATATACACTTTCATGGTCGGATCGGCGTTTCGATGAGATCGATAACGGGCGACGCTTTCCGGCACGTTACGATAACCGGCATAAGCTGAATATCGTGGTTTCGCATAAACTGTCGGATAAGGTGGAACTGACAGCCGCTTGGACGTATACTTCCGGCAATCGAATGACCTTGTCGTTGGAGAGTTATGAGCAAGCTGGTACGCTTACTATTTCCAACCAATACAAGATGAATAACTGGTGGGAACCATCCGGGGAAGTGGTGGATTTGTATACACGTCGTAATAATTACCAGATGCCGGCTTATCATCGTCTGGATTTGGGACTTAATATTTACCGTCCGAAGAAGAAGGGACGAATGGGCATCTGGAATATCAGTATTTATAATGTATATAGCCGGATGAATCCGTTTATGGTCTATAAAAGTGATAACTGGGAACGAACGAATAACTTAGTCCCGGGTTCTTCTTCTCCCTATAGCGGTAAAACAAAACCTTGTTTTAAGTTGATAGGTATTATGCCTATCATACCTTCCATATCATATACTTATAAATTCTAGGAAGATGAAACAGATAAAGAGTATCCTAATAAATACGATTTGTATAGTAAGCCTGTTTGGTTTGATGTCTTGCATCAAGGAGATCGATCTTGAATCCTTACGGCCGGATCCTACCTTGGTAGTGAACTGTGTCGCTATAACCGGCGAACCCTTAACCGTAAGTGTCTCCCGTACTTGGTTTTTCACGGATGATCATCCGAACGTGACTTTGGATAAAGCCGAGGTGAATTTATTCGTGAATGGCGTTTTTAAAGAGCGTATGAGCTTTCAGGAGGGGGATGAGGCATTTAACACGAAAGGTTATTTCAAGTCTGATTTTATACCGGTGAAAGGGGATCGTATCCGTGTGGAAGCTTCTTATCCGGAATATGGGGTGGCAAGCGCTGAGACGGTCATGCCAGCGCCTGCTCAGGTCTTGAAAGCGGGGGTAACCTATGCTACGGTAGCTGGCTCTTTTGGTTCTGCTCGCCAGAATGCGATTTATCAGGTAACGCTCAAAGATAACCCTGCCGAGGAGAATTATTATTTACTCCGTATGGAAGAGGGCATTCCTGTTTTTGATGGAATAGCTAAGGAATATACAGGAGAATATAAATGGTTCTCGGTGAGTCCAAACTATGCGACTGAACCTGTTTTTGGCCAATCGTTGACGGCCTTGGATCAAATCTTTGGCAATGACTGGATGTATGGGTATGATGGGAAGGTCTTTTCTGATGAGTTAATAAACGGGCAAGAATATACCTTGCACTTAACGGATGAGTATTATTATGAACCTTATTATGGATCATATCCGCTAAAAGTAGTCCCGGATTCGATAGGGATAGAAGATCTAAATGAGGAAGATTTTCTTCCGATTCCTCCCAAGCACCTACGGGTACACCTATATGCTATCTCAGCGGAATACTATCGATATCTGAAAGTTTTGCAAGATAAAGACACGGATTCAGTTTCGAACCTTTTGATCGATGGCGGTCTGGCCGAACCGATCCGTGTATTTAGCAATATAGACGGTGGTGTCGGTATCCTAGGCAGTTGCCATGTAGGAATGTTTGAGACGGAAATAGCGTCTTCCTCACATTCCAATCTTGAAGCGGCCCGATTTGAAGACGGGATAGACTAGGAACTGTGGTTCCATCTTCCGTCGTACCGGGTTGTATTCATAGTTGATACCGGCTCCCATCCAGAAATTATCAGTAACCTTGAACTCCATTGAGCCGCCCACTTGGGTATGGTAGAGAAAAGGGTTGCTGAGCATATGGGGGTTGTTGTACTCGTCGGCGTAATAAGCGTATTGTCCCCAGCCTTTCAGTTTCAACCAGTCAGTAGGTTGATATTCCACTTGTACGTTTGCGCCCGCTGTTATTCCGGGACTAGGGTTGAAGGGACTAAAGAAACGACCACCGAATCCTCCGCCATAAAGACTCCAATTGCCGCTGTGCCAAGAAATACCCCCGTTCATGATCGTCATGCCTCCGACTCCCGGCCATGTATATTGAACACCGTTAGCGATAAGATCGAAGCTCTCGTTTAGCCGTTTCATATAAGTCTCATTGAAATCCAACGCCATTGGCGATACCTCCCGAAGCATCGGGGTATATACGTTAAAGAACGGCTGATAGGCGGCGGAAGATATCTGCATATCCATCGGACGCTCTTGTAGGGACGTATGGGGAATATCGGGCGTGAACTCCCGCAATTTAATATCGATATCCCGTGTCCCCGCAGGGGTAAATGTCTTATAAGAGGCTTTCGGGATGTTCAACTCATACGTCTTGTTTTTAGGCAGGACGATGATTTTACCTTCTTTATTTAAAATAAACGAAAAGTCAGACTGTGCATGGATTCCAACGACACATATCCATGCCATGAATATAAATAATCCTCGTCTCATACACTCTCCTCCTATTTTTGATGTGAAGGTAACTTTTTTTTGAATAAGATGCAACTTTTAGGATACCTATTTCATCCATATAATAGAGAGCATAAGTACTTATGGATGAACAACTGTTAATCGATGGATGTATGCGAGGCGAATCATGGGCTCGTAAGGAATTGTACGAGCAATATGCTCCTGCTATGATGAGTGTTTGCATGCGTTACGTGGGTGACAGGGAGACGGCCCGTGATCTTCTGCAGGACGGGTTCGTGAAGATATTTACGAAGATCCGGTCGTATTCCGGCTCCGGGGCTTTCGGGGGATGGATACGGCGGATCTTTGTCACTACGGCTCTTGAATATCTCCGGTCTTCAGAGAACACGAGGCTAAGTGTAGGTCTGGACGGCTATGACGACAGTTTGGAAGATATCAACTATTCCGTATTGGACCGTTTATCGGCGGACGACTTGTTGGCTTGCGTGGCCCAATTGCCGCCGGGATATCGTACGGTCTTCAACTTATATGCGATAGAGGGATATACGCATAGCGAGATCGCCGAGATGCTGCATGTACAGGAGGCGACTTCCCGCTCCCAGTTTATCCGGGCGAGGAACGCTTTGCAAAAGAGTGTACAATCTTTAATAAGGCATGAAAATGCGGGACGATAAGGATCATAACGAACGGCTGGATGATTTCAGCGGCTATATGCGGCAGCGCTTGGAAGAGCACCGGTTGCCGGTAGATGCCGGCTGCTGGGATGAGGTGGAGGCCCGGATGAACCGGAGAGCGAGATCACGGGGTTGGTTGTGGACGGGAGGCTTGGCCGCCGCCGCAGTGCTGGCTTTGGTTATTTGGCTGCTACCTTCCCCGGAGAAGATGCCATTGGAGGAATTGAGCCCCTTTCAGAAAGAGATATCGGAGAAAGCGGAGGAAATGAATATTCTTCCGGAGCATCCCGTTTTACCTGTAGAGCCTGTAAAGAAACGTATAGCGAAAGTGCTGAAATGGGAAAAAAAGGCTAAGCTTTCCGCTATTGTCGGGGAAAAGGAAACGATCCGGGAGGATGAGAAGTGTGAGACTATCGAGATTATTGAGAAGGATGCGATTGCGGCTATCGTAGAAGAACCGTCTGCGAAGGAGGATGCGTCTGAGGATTCGACGGACATAGTCGTTAAGCGAGGTGACTCTACGGTTCCTCTACCGGAAGGCGAACGAAGTCCCCGACGAAAAGCCTCTTTGAAAAAGAAAGCCAAGAAGAGTAAACGGAATAAGTGGTTATTGGCCGCCGCCGTTGGCTCTAGTGGTTATGTAGATAGCTTTTTAAATACGGATATGAGTTATGGCGATGTTTCTTCTCCGGGAGATATGAATGTTCCTTCCCAAGATCCTGATCCGAATAAGCCGGATAAAGACGATAATGAGAAGGAGAATGGCAATACGCCTCCCCAAACGGCCTCATTCCGTAATGCCCCGGTATTACGGAGTTCTAAGGTGGATGAGAACTTCTTGGATAATCGTTCGTTCGAATCTTATCCGGACGTTAGCTACTCCCTTCCGATATCTTTTGGTTTTACGGTACGGAAGGATTTGAGCCGGCGTATAGCCGTGGAAAGTGGATTGATGTATACGTATTTATCCACTACATTCAAGAGGGGAGGGGATTGCCCGTCGGAGGTGAAATCGTCTTTGCATTATCTGGGTATTCCTTTGAATCTGGTGGTTTATGTATGGAGGAATCAGCGATGGAATGTCTATCTCTCCGGAGGCTTTATGATGGAGAAGGGTTTGCAGGCCGTGCATAGCGGTTATATCGCCGGAAACGGAACGACTATCTCTAAGAGCAAAAAGGAGGGCATCCACGGTATGCAATGGTCCGTGAATGCCTCGGTCGGTGCCGCTTATCGTTTCTATGGGGATTGGAGTCTCTATTTCGAGCCTCGCTTCTCCCATTATTTCGACTGTGATCAACCGGCTAGTATTCGTACAGACAAGCCGTTGGGATTTGGGTTGAGCGCAGGTATACGATATGCTTTTTAATGATTAAATCTATTATAATTATGCGGAAACTTTTTTATTGGGCGTTTGCCTTTAGCCTTTGCGTCTTAATGGGATGCAAGGATGATGGAGTGAGAATGGAGGTCGTGCGGTATGCTATCAACGAACCGGTATTCATGTCGATCTCCGAGTTTCGGAATTCAGTGAAGGTGACGGATGAGGTGGTGCCAATCACCAAGCGGGGTAAGATCTGTTTCTATAAGGATTACCTGTATATTTCTTCCCCGGATAAGGGCATCCATATCGTGGATAACAGGAATCCGGCATCTCCCCGGATAGCGGGCTTTGTAGAGTTGATCGGTAACGAGGATCTCTCGATCAAGGATGATAAATTGTATGCGGATTCGTATGTGGATCTGGTCTGGTTCGATATCTCCGATCCGGAGAGACCTGAATTGGAAGGTCGTGTGGAGAACGCTTTCCGTTATGCGCTTCCGACCATAGAGAATGGCTATGGGTTCGATTATAATATGTGTTATTCGGAAGAAGCGAGAGCGAAAGGTGTCGTGGTTGGTTGGGAGCCGAAGGAACGGGAGGAAACCATTTACCATTATCCGAGTTATGGCGGTGATCTGATGGCGAACGATGCGGCGCCGGGTACTTCCACGCAGGGCGTGAACGGATCTATGGCTCGTTTTTCTATTTATGGTAAGTACTTATATACGGTAGAACAGAATATCATGTGTGTTTTCGACCTGTCTGGAGACAAGCCTGTCTTGACGACAAACGACATTTGGTTGCAACGTGGTGTCGAGACTCTTTTCAACTATAAAGATAAGATGTTCATGGGAACTCCGACCGGCATGTTGATCTATTCGCTGGAAGATCCGCTAGCGCCTAAGTATCGTTCTTCCGTAAGTCATGTCTTTGGTTGTGATCCGGTTGTCGTGGAGGATGACTTAGCGTATGTGACCGTGCATTCCGGAAATACTTGCGGGCAAAATACCAATGAACTGATGCTCATAGACGTGAGTGATGTAGACCAACCGAACTTGCTGGTTACTTATGGCATGAAATGCCCGAAAGGACTAGGTATCGATAACGGTACTTTATTCCTCTGTGACGAAGGGTTAAAGGTCTTCAACGCGAAAGATCCTATGACCTTGCTGGCTAATCAGCTTGTTCATTATGCAGGTATGGAGGGTTACGATGTAATCCCTTTTAAGAATACCTTGATGATGATCGCCGATGATGGCCTTTACCAATACGATTATTCCAATTTACAGGCGATATCTCAGTTAAGTAAATTGCCAATGGGCGAATAGAGTTTAATATTCCTCTTCGCTATTCGCTTCGCAAGGTGTTTACCGGATTGCGGGATGCCGCCTTATAACTATGCCTGCTTACGGTCAGTAGCGTAACCATCAATACGATACCGCCGGATAGCAGGCTTGTTTCTATGGAGTACGTTCACGAAAATTCGCTACTTTTTATGTGTTATTTATGCGAGAATGTAAATAAAATGAGCTTCCTACTTTGATGTTATAATATTTATTCTGATCTTGCGGATGTTATTGTGTTTGATAAATTAAAATCTAAAACTATTATTATGAATCATTTTAACAATGTGCACGGACTAAAAGGATGCATTCGTTGTTTGACTTTAAAAAACGTGCTTTTAGCTCATTTTTTATTGGCTTTTTCAGTGGCAGGTAGTGTTTCCGCCGAGGTTTTGCCTACATCTTATTTAAATGGCATTGAACAACAATCCCGGAAAGTTGCAGGACGTGTTTTGCAAAGAGTTGATAACGAGCCGGTCATTGGTGCTAATATTGTTGTGACAGGTACAACAATCGGTACAATTACAGATGTGGAGGGACGTTTCTCATTGGACAACTTGCCGGCAAATGCCCGTACGCTTACCGTATCTTTTGTTGGCATGACTTCGCAAACGCTTCCGATCAAATCAGAGATGATGATACTTCTGGAGGATGATTCGGAAACATTGGATGAGGTGATGGTCGTGGCCTATGGTACGGCTAAGAAAAGTACATTTACTGGATCTGCCAGTTTGCTGAAGTCAGAGAAGATAGAGGCTCGTCCTGTTACATCGGCAACTTCAGCTTTGCTAGGATCTACGCCGGGTGTGCAAGTAGCCTCAGCCAGTGGTCAGCCCGGTTCAGATTCGGATATCTATATTCGCGGATTGGGTTCTATTTCTGCGACGAATACCCCTTTGATTATACTTAACGGCATGCCCTACGATCAGAGTATCAGTAGTATCAATCCCAGTGATATAGAGAGTATGTCTGTCTTGAAAGATGCTTCATCTGCGGCTCTGTACGGCGCACGAGGTGGTAATGGTGTTATCCTGATAACCACCAAGACGGGTAGTAAGGATCGTATGTCGGTGAATGTGAAAATCAACCAAGGATTCACGAATCGGCAAAGTCAGGATTATGAACGATTGGGCGTGAATGATTATTTGAAAGTATATTGGGAGAGCGCACGCAACCAGTTGATAAGTGGTGGTGCGTCACCAGAGCAAGCGGGAATGGCAGCCGCTCAAAACTTGATTTCAGGAACGCTGGGCTTCAATCCGTTTAACGTGCCGGACGATCAGGTCGTGGATGCGAACGGTGTGCTTAACCCGAACGCTACGTTCATGTGGGCGGATGATACCGATTGGGAAGACGCTATCCAGCGCACGGGCAGCCGTACGGATATAGGCGTGAGCGTGAGCGGAGGTAATAATAAGTCGGATTATTATCTTTCCGCCGGTTATCTGACGGAAGGTGGTTATATCATCGGATCGAAGTTCGACCGATATACCTTGAATACGAATGTAAACTCGCAGATCACCTCGTTCTTGAAGATTGGCGGTACGCTCTCCGGGAATATCAGCAAGGCGGAAGGGCAGCAGTCGCAAGCTTCGGGAAATAACAACAACCCTTTCCGATTCACTCGCTATATCGGACCGATTTATCCGATCCATGTACACGATCCTCGTACCAAAGAATATGTGCTGGATGCCAATGGCAATAAAGTGTACGACTTCGGTCAGGCCTATACGATCGAGGAGGGTGTGGAAGCGCCTTCGCGTGCGTATATCTCTGGTAATAACCCGGCTATTGAGTTGCAAAATATCAGCAACGGATACAAGCGGAATCAATTGAACGCGAAATTGTATGCAGAGATCCGTTTCTTGAATGATTTTAAGTTTACGGTGAACGGAGCCGTGGGAACAAGCTCTCGTTTAGGGCATTCGGCCAGTATCTATTATCCGGAGAAGACTGAGGTGGGGTCGAGCACGAAGACCGTTTCGTTTGAGACAACTTGGACGTTCAACCAATTGCTCTCCTATACAAAGAATTTCGGCAACCACCATGTCGATGTCTTATTAGGACATGAGAGTTATGATTATGAGTACAATTACCTGAAAGGCTCTATGCAAAACCAGACCATCCATAATGGCAACTTTGAGTTCAGCAATTATTCGGTGCCGGACGAGCAAGACTCTTATACGAATACCTACAAGACGGAGGGATTCCTTGCCCGTGCGAACTATGACTATAACAGCCGTTATTTCCTTTCTGCATCCGTACGCCGTGACGGATCCTCCCGCTTTTATAAGGATTCCCGTTGGGGTACATTCTTCTCGGTAGGAGCTGGTTGGCGTATTGACGAGGAGCGTTTCATGGAAGATCTTGATTTCATCGATTTGCTGAAGTTGCGTGTCGCTTACGGTGAGGTGGGTAATGATGCCATCGGTAGCTACTATGCTTGGCAAGCGGCTTACGAGCAGGCCATGAACGGATTGGAGGCCGGTTATATCCAGCAACGTGTCGTTCGTAATAAGGATTTGCAATGGGAGGTGTCTCGCAATGGCGACGTGGCTTTGGAGTTTGAGTTGTTTAAAAGTCGTTTGTCGGGTAGTATAGAGTATTTCGATCGTCGTTCCAGTAACTTATTGTTCTCGATCCCGCAAGCTCCGGATACGGGTGCTACTAGTGCATATAAAAACGCAGGTACGATGTACAACCGGGGTGTGGAGGTTGATTTGAACGGAAAGGTCATCCAAACAAAGGATTGGACGTGGTCTGTGGGAATTAACGCTACATGGTTGAAAAATCGGATTACCTCTTTGCCGGTAGAACCTTATAACAGCGGAGTACATCGGGTGGAAGAGGGCCATTCGCGCTATGAGTTTTATCTTCGCCAGTGGGCGGGAGTAGACCCTGCTACCGGAAACTCTATCTATGTGCCGGATCCGGAACTGACGGTGGAGTCTGTCGACCTTGTAGAGGTGGATGGAAAAACATATACGACTAACGTGAATGAGGCCATTTATGATTGGGCCGGAGAATCTACACCGAAGGTATCGGGAGGTCTTAATACGAACGTATCTTGGAAGAATCTTTCTTTAAGCCTGTTGTTTAACTTCCAGCTAGGTGGCAAGATGTATGATGTGGGATATTCCGATTTGATGACACAGCCTTCAGGATCCGCATCCTTGACTTCCAACAAGCATGTGGATATCTTGAATCGTTGGCAGAAACCGGGCGATGTTACGAATGTGCCTCGCATCGAGGATTTCGCAGATACGAATATGAATGCGGGAACTTCTACTCGTTGGTTGATCAGCTCGAATATGTTGGAGTTGGCTTCCGCTACTTTGAGCTATGATCTGCCGAAGCAATGGCTGGAGAAGGTTTCCATGCAAGGACTCCGGGTATATGCGTCAGGAGAGAATCTATTCTTACTGACGAAACGAAAAGGTATTTTCCCTCGTTCAAACATATTCTCAGGATATAGTGGTAATGCAGATGTTTATTTGCCTGCGAGAGTATTTACTTTTGGTTTGAATCTTACTTTTTAAATCATGTTTCCTATGAAAAAAATATATATACTAGTGTTGATATCCTTTGCGGTATTATTCAATGGCTGTAAGGAGGATTTTTTGGAGACAACTTCCACACAAACGGTGGATGAACAAGCGGTGTTCAATGATACCCAATCGGCTATGTTGGCTGTAAATGGCTTGCATAAATTGATGTGGACGGGCGATCTGTCTAGTTCTGCTTTTTATGGCGGTTACGATATGTTGATGATTTGGTATGAGGTGATGGGGGATGATTTGGTATATACGTACAGCAATGCGCAGTTCCAAAAGCAGGCTCAATGGTCGAGCCATCGGAATGCGACGATCGGTAGCGCGACCCATTTTTATCGCTTGTTGCAATATTTTATCTCTAACAGTAGTATGATTATCGATAATATCGATGCTGCGGAAGGTTTGGAGAGCGAGAGGAATTATATCAAGGGACAAGCCCATTTTTACCGGGCTTTCGCCTATTTCACGATGGTACAGATGTATGGCGGCCGTTATAAGGCAGAGGGCGATAACACGCAATTGGGTGTGGTAATTCGTAACGATAACTCAACGGAGCCGAGAGCGAGAGCTTCTGTAGAGGAGGTGTATACGCAGATCAATGAGGATATCGACTTGGCGATCCAATTATTGGGTGCTACGGAGGAGAAACGGACAAATAAGTCGCATATTGATTTGCACGTGGCTCGCGGTTTGAAGGCTCGTATCTTATTGACGCAAGGTAAATGGTTGGAAGCGGCTGAAATGGCTAAATTGGTCGTTGACCTATCAGGAGCCAAATTGCAAGATGATACCTATACGACATTGAATGATCGTTTCAGCGATCAATCAAATACAGAATGGTTGTGGGGATCGAATCCTTTGTTGCAGCAAGCTCCGAACTTGACTCACTTCCATGGATATATGTCGAATGAGATCATTTCGTATAATGGCAATACCCCTCGTGCGATTTATAATAAGTTATACGACAAGATCAGTGATACCGATGTGCGTAAAGGAATTTGGTTTCCGAGGGCGACCGATCCCAATACCCTTCCGCGACCGATCCGGGCGGAGTGTAACAGTAAAGCGTATGCTAATTATATGGCCAATAAGTTTATCGTATCGGATCCTACGACGAAAGGTGGCAGGGATGTTCCTTTCATGCGCTTGCCGGAGATGATGTTGATCATGGCGGAGGGATATGCACGTGCTGGGGAGCCAGGCAAAGCGGCTCAGGCTCTTTATCCGCTGGCAAGTCATCGGGATCCGGAGTATACGTTGTCTACGAAAACGGGCGAAAACTTGATCGAAGAGGTGATGACTCAACGTCGCATAGAGCTTTGGGGGGAAGGTTTCCGTTGGTTCGACTTGAAACGTTTGAATATGGATTTGGACCGTGGACCGGCTCCTCGTCCTGAGGTTTTCCCGAATGGTTTGATTGAATATTGGAACAAAGACGCAATGCCTAAAGTGGTGGATCCAGAAGCTTCTAATTACAATATGTATGGAGATGGAACGGTGACGGGTAACGGGAACAGATATCGCCCGGCCGGACATAGGGATTGGCAATGGGCTATTCCTGATAAAGAGACTCAGCTGAATCCGCTTTGCGAACCGAATCCATAAAGTAAATAAATAGTTATGAGAAGATTTTTTTTAATGTGCCTGTTGCCAATCTTCTTGGCGACAGGTGTTTTTGCTCAACCACAAGCGGATGAGTATCCGTATGATTTGACGTATTTCTTGCCGGAAGGTTCTCATGTTTATGACCCTCAGGTTCCTACCCCGGAAAAAATCTTGGGATTCCAGCTTGGAGAACAACATGCCGGATGGGATCAAGTAGTGGAATATATGAGAACATTGGCGCGATGCAGCGACCGTGTCACGATTAGGGAGACGGGGCGTACCTATCAGCACCGTCCTTTTATAGAGGTCGTGTTTACTTCGGCCAAGAACCAAAAAAATATAGATCGACTGAAGGAGGAGCACTTAAAGTTGAGCGACGTGGCGAAATCGAGAAGCGTGGTGATAGACGACATGCCTGTGATCGTAAGCTTGATTTATAGCATTCATGGAAATGAGGCATCGGGTGTGAACGCTTCGTTGGCTGTTGCCTATCATTTGGCGGCGGCACAAGGGCCTGAGATCGAGGAATTACTAGACCAAGAGATTGTCGTGATGACTCCCGGAGCCAATCCGGATGGAATCAATCGGTTTGCGTCGTGGGTGAATTCCTCTAGAAGTTTCACGAATGTTAGCGATATAAAATCACGTGAGTTTACCGAGCCTTGGCCTTCCAGTCGTACGAACCATTATTGGATCGATTGCAATCGCGACCTGCTTATGGCACAACATCCCGAGGGAATCAATGGCTTAAATGGATATTTTGAATGGTTGCCCAATGTGGTCGTGGATCAACATGAGCAAGGGGCGTTACGTCCTTATTATTTCAGTCCGGGACATCCTAAGCGTACTCATCCGTTTACTCCCCAGCTTAATCAAGACTTGACGGCCGAGATTTCTTCTTATACGGCAAAGGCACTCGATCGGATTGGGACGACTTATTATTCGAAGGAGGGTTATGATGACTTCTATTACGGAAAAGGGGCTGCTTATGGAGATGCGCATGGATCCGTTTGCCTGCTATATGAGCAAGGTTCCACGCGCGGACATTTGCGTAATACCCCGAGCGGGGAATGGACCTTTGGCTGGACGATCCGGAATCAGGCATTAGCCTCTTGCGCTACGCTGGAAGCGGCCAAGGCGATGCGTACCCGTTTGCTGGCTTATCAGAAGGAATATTATGAACGTACGGCTTCTGAGGCGCGGAAGGAGGCGGTACAGGGCTATGTGTTCGATACACGCGGATCTAAGTCTGTCGCTTTTCATTTCTTGGAGAATATGGCCCGTCATCATATCGAGGTCTATCAGTTGGCGAAGGACTATCAAGCCGCAGGTAACAAGGAGTTCCAAAAAGGTTCAGCCTATGTCATTCCGGTGGCGCAAAAATACAGTACGATGGTTAAGGTGCTTATGGAGGATTGTTTAGAATATACGGATAGTACTTTCTATGATATCTCTACATGGACGTTCCCGCATGCGTTTAACTTGGAGTGTGCTCCGGTGAAGAGTGTCGCCGGATTGATGGGTGATCGGATTGAGCGAAATGATTTTCCGCAAGGACGGCTCATCGGCGGGGAAAGCCGGGTGGGGTATGTGTTTGAGAACCGGGAGTTTTATGCGCCTAAGGTAGTCTATGAGTTGCAGCGTAAGGGGATTCGGGTCAGTGCGACCAACCGTCCGTTCCAATTTAAGAACGAAGAGGGAGAATGGACGATGGGCTATGGTACCTACCAGGTATTGACGCATAATCAGCCGCTTCCTTCGGATGTGCTCTATGCGACATTGGATGAGTTGGCGAAAAATACGGGAGTGGATATCTATTCGGCCAACACGGGATTGATGGCTGATGTGGATTTTGGCAGCCCGGCTTTTAAACCATTGGAGCAGCCGAAAGTGGCTATGTTGGTAGGACGTGGCGTAAGTATCCCGGAATCGGGTGAGATTTGGTTCTTGTTGGATAAGCGTTTTCAGATGCGTCCGGTATTGATAGAGAACCCGTCTTTGACAGGCAAGGACTTGAAGGCTTACAATGTTATCATTTTGGCTAATGGTGTTCCAAATCTAACTAAGGGTACCGAGACTGCCTTGAAGGAGTGGGTTGCTGCCGGAGGAGTGTTGATCGCTACCGGAAAGGCTAGCGCATGGGCTAGCAAACAAGGGCTTATCTCTTTAAAGACAAAGGAAACATTGCTTGAAAAGGCGGACAGCTTATCGGTTTATCGTTCTTTTGCGGATAAGGCGGAAGCAAAAGCCGGAAAGTTGATCAAAGGGGTAATTCTGAACTGTCATTTGGATAAGACGCATCCGCTAGCTTGGGGACTTGATCAAGATGAGATCGCTGTTATAAAAACGAATGATATCATTTTCCAGAAAGATAGGGATCCATATGTTTCGCCTTTATATTATACCAAGAAGCCCTTGTTGTCGGGATTCTTGTCGGCGGATAATGCGAACCTATTGAGAGAGGAGCCTGCTATAATGGTGAAACCTTATAGAAGCGGTAAGGTGATTGTTTTTGCTGATGATATGAATTTCCGTTCTTACTTCTTTGGAACTAGTAAGTTGTTCATGAATGCGTTGTTTTATAACAAATGTATGTAGTTGTCGGATGAGTACGCAACGAAATATATTGTGTCTCATGGCTCTTGTTTTATCAGGAGCCATGGAATTAGCCAATGCTTGCACGTCGGCTATCATTTCTGGCAAGGTAACACCTGACGGACGTCCGATTATGTGGAAAAATCGCGATGCGGAAAACTTGAAGAATTGTGTGCGGTCCCATTTATCTCGCTCGTTCCATAATCCTTTGATGGGTATCGACTTGAAAGATGGAAAACATAATAAGCCAGAGACTTCCGGTTGGTTTGCGGAGCAGGATTTTATCGCTCGTAGAAGTACCTCTTGCGCTGTGGCTATTCAAGGTGTACGGCCGGACGAGGATGCTTCGTTCACTACGATGTGGACGGTTATCGGTTACCCACCGGTTACTCCTGCGGTTCCGGTTTGGTTGAAAGGCGCCGATAAGAAGTTGCCCAAGGCGTTAACTGTCGATCAAAATAAACATGCTCCGTTATGTGACGCGTCGAACATGCTTCGGGATAAGATTTACAGTTATCATCGGGGGACGAATACGGAAAGTTATTTCCATTGGGAATTACTTTTCAATCTAAGCGGCAATGGGTATATGCAGCAAACCGAGCAATTGGAGGAGGAGTTATTCGAACGTTTTTATTCCTCCATCGAAACGTGGCGATCAAGGTCGGTAATTCCCGAGGAATTAGTTTTCAATTTGTATGATGATTGTGATGCATTCCTTGATGAGAAGACACTGAGGTGAGTATCCAAAATATTCCTTTTCGCTATTCGCTTTGTAAGGCATTTACGGGATTACGGGATGCCGCTTTATAACTATGCCTGCTTACGGTCAGTAGCGTAACTATCAATACGATACCGCCGGACAGCAGGCATGTTCCTATGGATATGTCCACCCGATATACGAAATTCTCCAGCCAACAACTCAGCGAATACCACGTGATAGGAACGGCAATCGCGAAAGCGATCCCTACCCAGCCGATAAACCGACGATTTAATAGATACAAGATCTCCCCGGCCGTAGCCCCGTTTACCTTACGGATACCGATTTCTTTCGTACGCTGCCGGATGGCATAGAGAGCCATGCCGAATAATCCGAAGGCGGTTAGCAGGAGGCTGATGATCGAGTACATGATGAGCAAATGTGCCAGTTCGATCGTTTTTCGGTTAGATAACATAAATTCCTCGTATATATCTTGGTATTCGAAAGGTACGTTGGGGTTGATCTTTTCCCATGTTTGTTGCAGTAAAGCTAGAGTCTCGGCTCTGCGCTCCTTTTTCAGTCGGATTTGGACGAGGTTATAGGGGGGAGTATGCGTTAGGTAGGTCAAGCTAGGGTAAACCTCTTGTCGTAAGGTTCCTGTATATAGATTCTCCACGATCCCTGCTATAATCGCTATCGGTTCTCCCTCCTTTTCCATCTTCCCGAATTCAGTGTCGTAAAGGCGGACAGGCTTACCCACGGGATTCTCGCCTTTGGGCACGAGCAAACGTGCGTATTGTTCGTTAATATAGACGGGTGTGCTGTATTGTTTTAGAGCCTCTCGCTCTGAGAGTCCTTGAAGAATGTTTATCTTCATAACCTTTAGGAAAGTACTATCACCTTCGTATTGGCCTAGCGTATAATTTAGTTCGTTTCCGTTTTCGTCTTTCAAGACCATTGTCCGCAAGTTGAACTGTATGATCCCGCTTTTCGAAAGGCACATCTCTTCTATGGAAGGATAACGCCGGATCTCTTCAGAGAAGGTCTGTATATGGTTCCCACTCCAGTCGGCTATTTCGATGAGATCCCGGTAACGTTCACCGCTTGTCTGAGTGAGCGTTAGTTGCTGCCGTACGGTTAGCGTGGCGAATACCAGAGCTATTGAGATGGCGAATTGTAAGATGGAGAGCCCGCCTATGATTGTCCGCTTCCGGGTACCGGTGGTGAATGATTTATACTCGGAATGGGAAAGGGAGTTGATCTTATGGCTCATATATAATGAGGGGATAATGGATAGAGCTAGGATGAGTGCCACGATCACAGGTAAGACCTGTCCACTAAAGAAAAATCCCAAGGAGATACGTCCGGAAACGATCCGGTTGAAAGCCGGCAGGAAATCCAGTGTAAGTAATAAGGATAAAAAGAAAGCGATCAGCACGGTAAGGAAAGTATCCAAGAATAGCTGGCGATGGATTTGCCCAGCCGATGCTCCCATCACTTTCTGGGTGTAGATCATCTTTACCTGTTGCAAAATGCGGGAGAAACTTAGGTTGGCATAATTGAAACAGGCGATCACGAGGATTAGGATGGCCGAGAACAAACCAACGTACAGTAAGTCTTTCTGGTTTCGGTGGATATAGGGGATGTATTCTTGTGTATAGGTTTGCTCTTGGAAATAACTCTCTTGGAGGGTATAGAAATAATACTGTCCGGTTCCGTTGAAAGTAGGTACCTTATCATCCTTTAGTTTTTGAGTGAACGTATCGATGTTGAAGAGATCGTTTACCAGTAATAAGGTAGGGCCGCCATTGAATTGGGAGGTAGTGCCTGCCAATGCGTTGAACTTCAAGAATGATTGAGGGTACTCTTTGATAACGGCGGCGACCTCGTAGGTAATCGTCTCGTTCTCATAAGCGTACTTTGCCAAGAAGGTTTTACCGATAGGATCCTCGTTCCCGAAGAATATCTTCGCTTGGTATTCGGTCAACGCAATTGCGTTTGGTTGGGTTAATGCCTTGTTTATATCTCCTGCCATTACCTTGTAAGGGAAAAAGCGAGGAAAGGAGGGATCAGCTCTGACGATCGAGATTGGGTCGAAGCGCTTTTCTCCTATCGTGATGGAGGCGGCATTCTCTATGTTCAGTCGTAAATAATCCTCAACTTCCGGGTATTGGTCTTTTAGCTGCACAGGGATCGGCCCTTTAATAAAAGATACTTTCTCTCCGGAGGTCAAGGGAGAGTCTTGTGCCATATAGATGATATGCGACTTATTGGGATTATGGGCTTCTATCCTAGATTCATAAATGACGTATGAGATCAGTAGGTTGGTACAAGTGATGCCTGCCGCCAGGCTCAATAAGGAAATGACGGCGAACGTCTTGTTTCGCCACCAGCTACGGAATATAAGTTTTAGAGATATGGATTCCATGGTTTTATCTGTTTGTTGGTTCAAAGCTATCCGGTTGCGTGGAATATGGCAAATAAAATCGGAGGAAACGATCGTAAAGAACTGGATTTGTCTAAATATTGGACACTGAGACCCGGGAAAAGATCGTATCTTTGCGTACGAAAAAAAGAGGAGGCTTAATGCGTGACGCGAAGATTATAGTCGTAGATGACAATGAGGCGATATTGAGAAGTCTGCGGACGGTCTTGTCCCATGAGTTTAAGACGATCGTTACCGTATCATCTCCCGTATTATTGCCTGCCCTTTTGCGGAATGGAGATGTGGATTTGGTTTTACTGGATATGAACTTCGGCACTGGAAAGCAAGGCGGAGGGGAAGGACTTTTCTGGTTGGATCGTATCTTGGAGCTTAAGAATCCTCCGGCCGTTATCTTGATAACCGCTTTTGGGGATATCGAGTTGGCTGTATCTTCCCTTAAAAAGGGAGCCACGGACTTTATCGTGAAACCTTGGGATAACGAGAATTTGATTCAAGCACTTACCCACGTCTTGGAACGTCGTGCGGAATCAGATGAGAGAGAGATTTCCTCTGTGGCAGAATCTCTAGTCTCCCATCCTTGTACGTTGGAGGATATGGAGCGGCAGTTTATCGCCGAGGTATTGAAAGAAAAGAAAGGGAACCTGACGCTTGTGGCTCAACAATTGGATATTAGCCGCCAGACCCTTTATAATAAGATGCGGAAATACGGGTTGTAGATTATAAGGAGAGTAACCATGGTTAACCGGAATTTATACCTGAAGATTATAGGGAGCGTTTCCTTAATCGTACTTTTTGCGTTACTTGGATCTGTATTGTTGATAACCGGTATTTCTTATTTTTTATCCTTTGTATGTCTGTGTGTTATCCTGTTGATAACTCTGTTGCTAATCCAGTGGATAAACGGTACAAATCGTAAGATCGCTATTTTCTTCGAGTCGGTTCGTAATGGGAATACAACTTTGCGATACCCGGATAAAACGAATGATCCCTTTGTAAAGGACTTATATGCGGAAATGAATCGGATTATCCTCCTATTCAGTCAAAACCAGAATGAGATGGAAGAGAAGCGCTTGTATTACGAGAGCATCTTGCGGGTACTGACGCATGAGATTCGTAATTCGATTACGCCAATCCGTTCCTTATCTGCTGATCTGTTGAAATATTCCGATACATATACTCCGGAGCAATTACGGGAAGGTTTGGAGGTTATTCATGGGCAAGCGAAAAATCTATCCGCTTTCTTGGATTCCTACCATCGTCTGACGCATCTTCCGGAGCCGGAAAGAACCGAGGTGCCTATAACCTCTTTATTTCGGAAGATGGAACGGTTGTTGTGTGCCGAGGCGGGTAGCGACCGTATTCGTTTCTCCTCTGCGGAAGCTTTAACGGTACATGCGGACCAAAACTTGATTGTGCTGGCTCTGATTAACTTGATCCGTAACGCATTACAGGCGATAGAGGGGCAAGCGGATGCCATCGTCTCCGTAGAAGCCTTGGAGGCTGATGGTAGGGTATATATAACTATAACAGACAATGGCCCCGGCATTTCTCCGGAACTATTGTCTGCTATTTTTACGCCTTTTTTCTCTACGAAGTCCGGTGGTAGCGGCATCGGTCTCAGTATCTCCCACCGCATAATGCGATTGCATGGCGGCGATTTAACCGTTGATTCCTTGCCTGGTGTCCGTACCGAGTTTCGTATGACGTTCTAGAATATGACTTTCTTGATTTTTTCAACAATCAAGTTGAAAGGCTCGGCTTTTACATGGCTGCATATTCTCACAACGTCTCGTTCAGTGTAACCTCCTATTAATTGGCAAATAACGAAGCTTTTCTTTGTTAAGTTTTTTGTTAGCATAGAGTCTTCTAAAGGAAATGTATATTGTGGATTATAGTTTTTGGAAGATATCATAGCTAGGTAAAAGAAATCTTCAGCTGCTTGCAAATCATCGTTTGAGATGACGATAGCCATGTGAGGTTTGGTTATTCCATTAGGAAATAGATAATTGACTTCTACAACATCTCGTTGATGTATTTTCATTCGATGAGATATTTGGATATATATGCTGCCATGGATTGTCTGGAATGGGCTAGAAATAAATCTTTCTCATTCATAGGACTGAAAGGTTGGCTATCGCTTTTCCTTTGGTTGGAAATGTTGTGTTTAGCCATCTTGGGCGACGAAACATTTCTAGTTGGTCTGGTTTTTGTCGTTCTCATATCTTTTGTTTTTATGTTATTGGCAAATATACGTATTTATTTCAAAAGATCTCCTGTTTAAATGGAAAAAGAGATTATGGCTAAAGCTTATGGTATAACTATCGCTTTGGCCATAATCTCTTATAAGATTGTCTGATCAATACCCCAACTCAAATGGTTGTTCTACGGCAGGTACGCCTTCGGACATCCATTTAGGCATTTTATCGTTCTTTAGGTAATGGTTGAAGAATTGGAACATGCGGCGTTGGAAATCGATGCGGTTTGCCATATGCATCGGCCAATGCGGTTCGCCTGTATAATTCAGTAACCAGCAAGGTTTACCTAACCGTTTCATGGCAACGAAATACTCGATACCTTGGTACCAAGGCACATGACCATCGGCATCGTTGTGCATGATCAATATTGGGGTCTGCACCTTATCCATCGTGAACAACGGCGAGTTTTCCAGATAACGAAGTGGAGAACTCCATGGCGTAGCTCCTAAACGGCTTTGTGTATGCTCGTATTGGAAAGAGCGGGCCATGCCGGAACCCCAACGGATACCGCCATAAGCGCTAAACATATTTACAACAGGCGCCCCAGACTCAATAGCGGAGAATAAATTCGTGCGAGTCGCTAAATAAGCTACTTGGTAACCTCCCCAGCTATGTCCTTGCGCACCGATCCCTTTTTCGTCGATATATCCTTTGGCGATCATCATGGTGATACCCGGCATCAAGCAGTTATAGCAGCTTTCTCCCGGATAACCATCTACATAGCGAATGTCCGGGTTGAAGATGACATATTCGTTGCTATTGTATAAGTGATAATCGATCGTAGAACGATGCGGTTCCGGCATACGGTAATTATATAAAGTCTCCGAATTCCGCTCGTAGAAGTTTACCATCATCGGGTACTTCTTGTTCGGATCAAAATTCGCCGGCTTATAAACGACACCTTCCAGTGGACGGCCGTCCAAGGAAATCCATGATACCAACTCGGCGGTACCCCAGATAAAACCTTCCTGCTGTTTGTCTCCGTGTGTCAATTGCACGGATTTCTTGAACGCCAAGGTCGAATAGTGGATATCCGGGTATTGCTGGAAGGTTTCCATCGTATAGATCACGTCATCCGTATTCTTCGCCTTGTTGATAGATCGCAGCATATAATTACCCGCCAGCAAAGTCTTCGGGGCGGCAGGAGCGGAGAGGCGTGCGTTGTAGAATCCGTATCCTTTTGTGGCCTCGTTGAATCCTTTTAATAATTGCAGTTTGCCGAGGTCGATAAAGCGAGCCTCTTTATCCAGTTGTTCCAAGCGGTAGGAAAGTTTCTCCTTCCTTCCGTTCACGGTCAGGTTGATCGGTGGGGTGGCCGCGGTCGGATCGAATTTCCAGATGTCGTAACGATCATAGATCAAGAGATTTTGATCATTCGCGGTCCAGCCGGCGGCTCCATGCGCATAAGGATAATCGGGAACGTCGTTCTCCTCGTCCCAAGCCGGGAAGCTTTCCGGAGTGGTTAGGCGATATCGCTTACCTTCCGCCAAGGCGATCGTGTACCAGCAGCTATCCGTCTCGCCATACCAATATGCATATTTACCTTGTGGGGAGAGGCGGAAACGGCCATAATCCGCTTGGGCGATTTGCTTGCGCTCCCCGTTATCCAACGATACGGTATAATAGTCGCTGCGTGTGCGGGCCTCCCACATGGAAGACAAAGAATAGGGACGGGAAGTGGAAAGGAGCGCCAAGGGTGCGTCACCCTCATTACCCAATTGGATATTCGGTAATTCCTCATTCGCCAATTGGAAGATAGAGCCGTTGCCCAGATTATAAACCGCTTGATAGCTTTTCTTTAAGTCTTTTTCCTTGTTGTAATTCTGTACGGTATATTGTACGGGCTCATCCCAACTCCAAACCTGTACGTTCGGACGATTCTCGGCTAGTTGGGTCGTGTCTTTTTGCCTCGGCTCCGGTGAGGTACCGAAGAACAGACGGGAAGCGGATTTCGAGAATTGAAGCATCCCGTTCTCATTGATTACCCATTCAGCAGGGAAAGCCTTGTTTCCACGGGTGGCGATTTCTTTCGCGGGAGCGTTATGTTCGGATAGCCATAAGCTTAACGCTTTGTAAGAAGAATCTTTGTCGGCGCAATATAAGAAAGCCAGCCGTTCCCCTTTCTCGTCGAACGTGGTTTGTTTGAATACGCCTTTTCCCTCTTTGATGAGCGCCGGACTTCCTTTCTCCGGGTTCAAGGTGAATATACCTGCTTCTCCTTCCGCCGCGCTCGTGTAATATAGCATACCGCTTTTCTTGGCGAATTGGAAATCCGTTACGGTCGGGAACTGGAAGGTCTTGCTTCCATCCAGCGAACGGACGTACAACGTGGAGTCCTTCCGGCCTCTTTGATAAGCGATCCAATCCGCCTCGTCCGCTAATTTGAAGGTTTTGAGGGAGTCTATCGTCTCCTTTTTACCGGCGACGGAATAGATTACCAAGGTGTTCATCGGCATCTTGTCCTCTTTCGTCTTCAATACTTTCAGGGAATCTACCGTAGACTTTCCGGGTGTTTGCGTGACAACCAGATAACCCGAGGAAGCGGAGAACGCGAACTTATCGGCCGGAGAAAAAGTGGCGGTCTCTTGCCCTTGGGCCGCATACAAATAAACGGTAGCGTCACCTTCCCAAGGTTCCATCTTGCAAGCTACCCATTTTCCGTTGTCCGAGATCTCCCGGTCCGTGATTCGTTGCCAAGTGACTAGGTCATCGATTGTCAAGCTTTTAGAGGCGTTTTGTGCGAAGGCCGGGGAAAGACTTCCCAGACATGCTACAAAAGCCAAGTACTTTAAGTGTCTCATCGTGGTTGTATATTGATTTTGAAGCAAAGATAATGGCTTTATCAGAATCTTTATTGCTTTTGACCGGAATTTGCTTCTGGAAAAACACGTACGTGTTTCCGAGAAAACATGTACGTGTTTTTTGTAAAAGTCGTACGTGTTTTCTGGATAAGGTAATGGCGTTTTTAATGTATTGATTATCAGTGTCCTTTTTGAGCGTTCTAATGATCGCAGTTATAAGCGGCTTACAATGGGCATTATAAAGGTGTTACAATGCCTATTGTAAAGACCTTATAATGGGCATTGTGGTGATAGGAAAATTTTGGGCTCACCCGATAAATCAGGGGGAAAATTCTTTAATTCTATAGAAAAT
>NZ_QTLP01000025.1:0-84536 GCF_003635405.1 Parabacteroides sp. AF39-10AC
TTTCAGACTTACAAAGCTGTATGCTTAATCCCCCAGGTTTATCGGGTGAGCCCATATTATCGGTGGATAAATCGTGGGACTAAAATTTAGTCGGAAAAAGTCCCACGAATTTGCACCTTTCTCACTGATTCATAGTCTTTTGCATAAACTTACTTTGTAAGAGAATACATAGTTTTGTAACTTTAAAAACGATGTAAAATGGCTCGAAAATCATTTTCTGTATTGTTCTTCATCAAGAAAGGCAAATTATTAAAGAACGGGGAAGCACCCGTGTGCATGAGAATCACCGTAAATGGCTGTATGGTAGATATTTCTATCAAAAGAAGCTGTCCTGTAAACCTATGGAATCAGGCAAAAGAAAATTCAAAAGGCAAAGACCGTATGTCGGTGGAACTGAACCACTACTTAGAAATCACACGTTCACACATACACCAAATTTATAGAGAACTGGAAACTTCCGGCAAAGTTATCACCGTTGATCTTGTGAGAAAGTTGTTTTATGGTGTGGACGAAGATAGCAAAACGCTATTGCAGGTATTCAGGGAGCATAACGAACAAAGCCGCAAGTTAATCGGCAAAGATTTCGTTAGTAAGACTGTTCAACGGTATGAAACCACTACCCGATATTTGGAAGAATTCATTAAGAAAGAATACCAGCTATCGGATATTGCTCTGAACAACTTGGAAGCCAACTTCATTTCTAAGTTCGATGCTTTTTTGAAGATTGAAAAGGGTTGTGCGCAGAACTCTGCTATCACCCGACTAAAGAACTTGAAGAAGATTATCCGCATTGCTTTGGAAAACGACTGGATAAAGAAAGATCCATTTGCTTACTACCGTTTCAAACTGGAAGAAACCGATCCTGAATTTCTGACAATGGACGAGATTAAAATCATTCTTGCCAAAGAGTTCACGATTAAGCGAGTAGAACAGGTACGGGATGTTTTCATTTTTTGCGTTTTTACAGGTTTGGCGTTTAGCGATGTGAAAGACTTATCACCTGAACACTTGGTAAAAGACAATAAAGGGGAACTTTGGATAAGGAAGAACCGCCAAAAGACAAAAATCATGTGTAACATTCCTGTGCTACCTGTGGCAGCTTCAATACTTGAAAAGTATAAAAATGTGGCAGAATGTACCGGAAAACTATTGCCTGTATTGAGCAATCAGCGCATGAACAGCTACCTGAAAGAGATTGCCGATGTATGCGGGTTACAGAAAAATCTGTGCACACATTCAGCCCGACACTCCTATGCCACTTCCGTATGCCTTGCGAATGGCGTAAGTATGGAAAATGTAGCCAAGATGTTAGGTCATGCAGATACTAGCGTGACGAAACACTACGCACGGGTACTAGATCAGAATATTCTAAAAGATATGCAGAAAGTAAATAACTGTTTATCGGAACTGGCTATATAATAAAGTTAGTAGTCAATATAGAAAAGGATTGGGAAGAATGAATTTCATTTTCTCAATCCTTTTCTTTTATCATAAATTTTCCAGAACTCAATGTGGAATATCGCTGAAGGTAAGTTATGTATTTAGCCTTCCTAATCCAAACTTTCGATTCAGATTAAAAATAGTCTTTTGATTTCACTATAATACTTTGGGCTATTAAGGTTCACACATTATCTTTGTGTCATGAAGCTGAATATAGAGAAATAATAAATGAATATTGAATTTAATAAAGTAAGTGAATTTAATAGAGGAACAATATTTGAATTGCTGGCAGATGCATATTCATTTGATTATAGATGTGCTCAACGTTGGAGTTCAGACTGGAAAGAATTTGATAATTTCTTTTTTGACAATTTGCAAATTGCAGACAAATATGGTTTTATCACAACATTAAATAATGAAGCAATAGGAATGATTTCATGGGATCCTAGGAATATTCCTGATTATATTGAAATTGGCCATAATTGTATTGTATCAAAATATAAAAATAATGGATATGGGAAAATACAACTCCAAGAAGCTTATAGAAGAATTGTTCTAAATGATGTAAATAGGATAATAGTAACAACAAATGTTGGGTTGTTTCCTGCACAACAAATGTATGAAGGAGTCGGATTTAAAGCATATAACAGAAGGCCTAATGAACAGATTTCTGATTTCCCAGGTGACTATATTGATTACGTTATTATTATAAAGGACTAAAATATCAATATGCCAAATTGAACCAGATACGTTCAAAATGAAGATAAATAAAAGTCAAGGGCAATACATTAAAATTTTTCCAGAATATAATATAAAACATTGACAAAGGTAAGTTCCGTATTTAGCCCGTTCAAGTCCGAGCCTTCGGTTTAGATGAAAATCTTCCTCTCATTTCATTCGAGCGTATTTTCATCTAAAAACTTGCACAGACTAAATACTTCACTGGTAAAGTCAATGATTCAAATTAAATTCCGAAAAAAATGTTCTCGGGGCTAGCAGGTTATTCTTTCCAACTTTCAAAGTAATGCTTTTGGAGCAGCTTATCAATATCGCTTTGACGATAGATGATTTTACCTTTTATCTGGATAAAGGGGATTAGCCCCGTATCTCGCCACTCCTGCAAGGTTCGTAGACTGACATTCAGTTTCTTGGAAACCTCATTATTAGAAAGAAAGCGTTCCCCGTTTAGGTGGGGCTTGTAGTGTTTGACAATAGATTCAATGCCGTCCAGCATCGAATCGAGCGAAGAAATAAATTCTTTGATTTGTGGGGTATCTTTATTTATTAGTTCCATGATTGAAAGATTGTTTTATTGAAATATTGATTTCAAGATCGCTAGATAGCAGGCTAGTTGCGCAGATAGTCACCCAATGATGAGATGCTAAGTACATCTTTTGCCGGGTCATAATCTACAGAGAGCCGTTTGGATGCAGTGGCGATAAAATACTGGCTACCATCTTGCTGTATCTCATAAGTAGCGGGTGAAGCCTGCTTGGTGGTTTCCGATACATATACAATAGAAAGGAGATATTCTTTACCGTTCCGATAGATGATAACCGTAGGATTCAGATTAACGCTTTCCCATGTGCCGACAATGGAAAACAGATTGAAGGATGGATAATCTTCTTTAGTTCTTCTCATAAGGCATAATTTGTTTGGGTGATTGATTTTGTATTTCACTGTCCGCAATAATTCTTTCAATATCGGAAGACTTATAATAAATCTTGCTGCCGATTTGAGAATAAGCCAGCCGTCCACTACTTCTATAATATTGCAGCGTTCGTTTACTAAATCCTAACAACAGGCATACTTCCTGACTATCCAGCCAGTTTTCTACTTTCTGGGTATGAGTGCTGCACAAACTTTCTATCCGTTTGGCAAACTCAGTGAACCGTTCGCAGACATACGAAAAGGTTCTCTTTTCAATGGTTACTACTTCCATACTTTCAATTTTAAAAGGTTTATAAAACGTGTTGATCTAACTTTCATCGGCAAATGAAAGAAGAATCAGGAGCCGTTTTCAAAACTGTCCAAGGATGGCATAATAAAACCACTACTGTCTCTACGAGATAGTTTCCCAAATAACACTTAAATCTTCATGATAAATACCATGGCACACTCCAAATTTTACTATATTGCAACAATTTATAAATGTAGTCAGCATGAAGTTCAAAGACCTGTCAATTACATTCCATACAAATAAAGTAAAGGAATGCATAGATTTCCACACCGAATATTTTAAAGCTATGTCAGCTTTTGATTCATAGTGAGAGATAGCCGATATATAAAGTTGATAAAGTAATAATCTAAGTTAGCACTCGTAATTTGAAATTGGAATACAACATAAGAAGCCTGTACACTCCAGTACAGCCAGCAGTAATAGGAACTAATGGCGAGGTCTCATATATTGAGTTGCCACCTGACGCACAACTACAAGACTTTATTTATTGTTATTGGAATCTAAAGACTATTAAGCCACTAGATGATATATACAATTATCGTGTAGTTGCTGATGGGTGTATTGATATCGTTTTTAATTGTACAAATTATGATGAAACATATATAATGGGGTACTGCAATTCTTTTGTGAAGATTGGCATTGATAAAGAATTCAATTATTTCGGGATACGGTTTCTTCCGGGTATATTTCCGTCACTATTTAATATAGATGCGTCAGAATTAAGCAACCATTACGAACGTTTAAATACCGTGCAACCTTGTATATACAATGTAATTCAACAATCGAAAGATAGATGCTTATGCCTTCAGGATTTGTGCGATGAACTCAATATCTATTTTATTAAGCACATTAATAAAATAGATAAACCTTTTGATAATAGATTTTTCTGTGTATTAGAAACTATTTTAAAAAGCAAAGGATCGATTATTATTGAGAAAGATTTGAATGATGGAATAAGTAGTCGTCATTTACAACGACTTTTTAATTTTTACATAGGAGATACAGCCAAGTTTTTTTGCCGAATTGTTCGTTTTCAAAATCTTTTAAAGATTGACCCTTCAGTTAAATTAATAAAATCCGAAAAATCATATTATGATTTTGGTTACTATGACCAAACTCATTTCATAAAAGAGTTTAAATTATTTTACGGTAAAACGCCCTCAAAGATCGCTGCTGAATAAAATGTCCGATTTTTCCTATTTTTGAAAAACTCTATGTTTTAACTTCGCGGCATGGAATTACATAGCATAAAGCAACTGTCAATACTTTATGTAATAACCAGTAAAGATGAAGTTAAATATAACCAGCGATTTAATAAATCGCTAAAAATATAAAAGTAACTATTGAAAACAACTTAATAACAAGATAATGAAATATTTAGATAAATATATTGTTGTGTGCAAATGGGTTGAAAGCTATGAAAATCCTATTATATTAAAGAAAGATGAAAAAGTTGTAGTCAATTTAGCTATAAAAGAAACTGATCTAGAATGGGTAAATTGGGTTTGGTGCATAGCGGGCAATGGAATGACAGGTTGGGTACCTATACAAATTTTGAACGTATGTGAGACCTTACCGAATGAACGGCAAATAGCCATTGCATTAGAAGACTATTCTGCTTATGAGTTACCAGTAAATCAAGACGAGATAGTAATCGGCTCAAGATGCCTAAATGGTTGGTTATGGTGTCGAAAAGAAAATTCAACCAAGAAAGGTTGGGTACCGATTAGATGTTTAAAGCGATCTATTGAATCATTGTAGAATAAGTATTGCCGAAATGATAAAATATTACCGAATTTGTAGAAAGAAGATATATATTACGTAATCCATAGTAAAAATGAAATCAAAAATAGACAACAATTTAAGAAATGCAAAGAACATAGGTGCAACTATCGAGAAATACCTTAATGAAATTGGTATATTCACTTTAGCCGATCTTGCAGAAACAACATCTGTCAAAGCTTTTATAAAGATACGTGAACAACATCCTGAAAAGACTATACCTGTGTGCTATTATCTCTATTCTTTAGAAGGAGCTCTATTAAACTTACATTGGAATGATATTCCATCAGAATTAAAAAAAGAACTAAAAGATAAAATTCAGGATTAACTATTAGAACAAATTTGATTAATGATTAGGCTATTAAAAAAATTAGCAGATTGATTCATTTTTACACTTATTAATATGACATATGAGATTACCTTTGCAAAAAACAATAAGTACATTAAAATGATACGATTACAAAATAAAAACAGGTTTTGAAAAGGAAGCCATTATTAAGTCCTCAGTTATAAAAGAGGGACAAATAGTTGATGAACATTTATATAGTATTAGGAAAAAATGAAAAAAGATATAGGCGATCACATTATTAGTAAGTTAGATTTGCAGGATATAGCTAAAGTGTTGTCCGATGAATTAAGCGGGTCGGAACTGAACACTGTTTTACTGGACATTTTTAACAAGCGTGTTCAGCAGGAAACTCCCTCGTCTTTACTAAGTAAATATGAGGGTAACAAGCTTGTTAAGCCCGCCTTATTAGAAGATGTTTTAGAATATAAAGAAAAAGAATTACGGTGCTATAAATTAATAGCAGGTAGAGGATTTGAACCCATAGAACTTTCCCCGGTCGCTCAATTTGGAACAAGTAGTGTTATAGCAACAGTAGATCAAAAAAAAGTCCTTACTTCTTTAAGAAACACAGAAGTACAGGCAGACCCGACGAATGCAATAGCATTACATTACGCATCGTTAAAGAAAAAAGGAGAATTAGATAACAAAACCTATAATTACAGCAACATTTCACGGGTAATAAGGACACAGGTATTTAATAATCCTAATTTCACTCCTCATTTTACTGTTCTCGCCCTTATTTCATGTGGTAGAGATACTGGTAGCTTTAATTTTGAGAAAGAAGAACTATTAAAACATTTAACTACATCATATGAAATATGTAAAAGTTACGGTGTGGAGAAAATATATTATGAGATTATTCCATGCAAAGGTTATGACAGTCAAAGCCCGCTTATAATGGAATCAATATCGTATGTCCGGGAAAAGAATAGTAATCTTGAGGTCTTGGTTATAGCACCAGAACATGATAATAACTATTATCATGGTTTCAGAATAAAGCAGCAAATAGTGATCGGCGGCAATACTATTGAAATTGCTGACGGTGGATTGCTTGATTGGACACAACAGCTATTAACCAACAAAAAAGAGCGAATGATGACATTCGGGCTTGGTATTCAGGTATTATATCATTTGACTAAATAAACATGGTAAAGGGTAAAGTCATATTTGAAGATGAGGAAAAAGTAGAAATTAAATATCCCTGCTTTGAATTAAAGGATGTTGTAGAGTATTATTTTGAAATATGTACTCCTAACAATTCTATAAATCCGTTTTCACTTGTGGCTTTACCAAATGCCAATACATTAGTTTCAATTTATCTATCTGATAGTAGCCAAACATTCAAAGTACATCGTGAACATGGTATAATTGATACATCGGGTGATAAGATATCTGGTAGCTTAACAGAAGCGATCACTGTAATACACGCTCCCGGAACCCATGAATTTTCAATAAAATTCAAGCCGGGAGTTTTGTACTCCTGTTTGTCTAAAGATATTTCAACTTTGGTGGATAATCATTTGTCTCTGCAAAAGTATCTAAATCAAAAAGTAATAGACGAACTAAAATTGCAAAGCTCTTTTGCCGAGCGAGTTCAGTTTGTAGAGAATTGGCTTTTAAGTAATATGAAAATCTTTAGTTCTGATTTCAAACTCAATACTGTAATAAAAGCAATTTACTATATCAATAATAACCGTAATTACAAATTGAACACAGTAAGTAAGGAAGTTGGTGTGTCAAATCCTACACTCAATAGATATTTCAAAGAAGTATTAGGTATATCACCCAAACAATGCTTTAAAGCTTTACGCTTTAAAACTGCATTGAAGAACTATCGTGCAAATGGTAGTTATGATTTATACGACGAATTGGGATATACCGACTTTTCCCATTTTGTAAAAGAAGCTAAAAATTTGGCAAACACAACTCCATCAGAACTATAAGAAAAAGAAAAAGTAATAAAGACTATAAAAGCACATTAATAAAATATTATCTATGACAATGAATGAAAATATGAAACTTTGGAAATACAGTGGGACATTTCTTGTTATAACAGGAATAATCCACACAGTATATGCACTATTACTTGGGAAAGAGGACTTTACGGACATGATAAAAGATGGATTAATAAACTCCACAGATGACAGTTACAGCCGTGCTTTCTCCCTTTGGTTTTTAGTATGTGGGATTATACTTATTCTTTGGGGGCTAACACTCCAATGCTATATCAAAAAAGAGCAGAAACCCGCACCTCTGATTTTGGGGTATTGTATTTTGGCGTTCGCTGTGGTTGGATGTATCATAGAGCCGATTTCCGGTTTTTGGCTGTTTTTGCCGCAAGCATTAGTTATAATTGCTGCAAATAGAAAAAGGAACTTATAATAGACAACATTATGAATATAATATCAGTAAGAGAACAACCTCAATACACCCAACAAATTATAGCGTATTTACAGCAATGTTGGAACAAAATGGTGCCAATTCTATATAGCAATTGTATAAGCCATTGTGTAGATGCTCTACATCCACTGCCTCAGTGGTACGTTCTGGAAAAAGAGGGCGAATTTATCGGATGTGCGGGACTTATTACCAATGACTTTATCAGCCGAATGGATTTATATCCGTGGCTCTGCGCCTTATTTATTGACGAAAATCATAGGGGTAATAACTATGCGCAAATGCTTATAGAAAAAGCCAAAGAGGATGCTCGGAAATTTGGATTCAGGAGTTTATATCTGAGCACCACTCATGTTGGATATTACGAGAAGTATGGTTTTCGATATATTGGAGATGGTTATCATCCATGGGAAGAGCAATCACGTATTTATGAAATAGAGTTGTAGAGTATGGGACAAACAACGAAGTAGCTATAGAGGTTGACTATATGAGAACCAGCTTTGATAAAAATTACATTTACATGAGATATATTCCTAATATACTAAGTTTAATTAGAATTCCACTGTCATTGAGTTTATTACTATTTGTAAGTAACTACTATGGATTTATGATACTCTATTCCTTATGTGGACTTAGCGATATACTTGATGGCTATGTAGCACGTAGAATGAACCTGCAAAGTACTAGGGGAGCAAAACTAGACTCTCTTGCAGATCTTATTATGTATACGGTAGTAATCATTATGCTTTGTTTATGGGATTTTAATGCATTAGCCGACTTTATACCATTCTTGATGCCTGTAGCCTTACTTCGTGGAGCTAATATCGGGATTATGTACCGCAAGTTCTATCAACTTGGTGCAATTCATACTATCGGGAATAAAATTGTAGGCTTATTAATATACTGTATTCCTTTTATTTATATTTTTATGGGTAGCTTCTCTTTCCTATGGTTTATATTACCATTTTTGATAATCGTTCCTTTCGAAGAGACTTGTATTATTCTCCAAATGAAGAAATTGGATTTGAATCGGAAAGGATTATTCTTTGCCGAACATTCTGTCGATTGAAAAATAAGAAACTTTGTGAATAATAAGCAATAGAATACAAATGAAACCATTGAGATTAATGCCATCGACACTGATTTTCGTATCGGCAGCCATGCTTTTGGGGGTGATGACCCACTTGTGCATTCCGTTTTTTTCGGAAGTTACCGGATTGGAGTCCATTATCTTCTGGTATATTTGCGGAGGACTTGGAGTTTTCACTCCACTTATTATTGCCGGCGTGATGATGCTTCGCAAAGAAGGGGGCAAATTCACAAAAGAGACTTTTGCGGAGCGACTACGATTCAGACCTATGACTCGTAGAGATTGGCGTTATTCACTTCTGGCGTTGGTGGTAATCGGACTCTTGACAAGTGGAATTATGATTGCGATGCAAGTCCTTTTTTCGGATTTCAACCATACTCCGTCGTTTATGACTTTGGATCCGCTTTCACCGGAAAGATATTGGCTATTGCTTGCATGGTTCCCATATTGGTTGCTCAATATCGGAGGTGAAGAGTTCTTTTGGAGAGGCGTGTTGTTACCTCGGCAAGAAAAGATTTTCGGAGACAAAACGTGGATATTACATGGCACTGGTTGGGCAATTTTTCATATAGCGTTTGGTTGGCAACTACTTGTTATGTTATTACCGCTATTGTATATAGAGCCTTATGTGGTACAAAAGACACAAAACACATGGACAGGAGTATTTCTACATGGGGCAATTAATGGTCCTAGTTTTATCGCAATAGCACTAGGGATTATTTGATATAATACAACTACTAAAAGAATGGATAATAAAGAATTATTTTGGAGAACTAGAGCATTGTTTCGAAAGTGACTGGAAAACGAAGTTATGAGAAGTAACAGAATATTAACAAATAACAACTTAGAAAGAAATGACAAATAAAGAGATCAAAAAGTTATGTCGTTCGTTTGGAGCTGATCTGGTGGGAGTTGCCTCGGTCGAGCGGTTTGTAAAGGCTCCGAAGGGATATCACCCAACCGATGTTATGCCAACGGCTAAGTCGGTCATCTCTCTTGGAATGGTTTTGCCTAAAGATATTCTCGAACAGGATATACGAACATATACGGATATACGCAATGAGGCAGTAAAAAAGATGGATCAGGTTGCTGCGGATGTAGCAGCCGAACTCAAAGGATTCAAACACAAAGCCGTGTCGATAGTTTCGCTCAGCGGTAAATTCGTAGATGGACATTTCCGCTCGCGTGTGTCCCTTAAACATGCCGCCGAACTTGCCGGACTTGGAGTTATAGCTCGCAACTACCTGCTTACCAATGATAAGTACGGGAATCTGCTTTGGTTTACAGCAGTAATAACCTCGTTGGAATTAGAACCCGATCCGTTAGCGACATACCAGGTTTGCAACAACTGCAACCTATGTGTCGATCTTTGCCCTTCGGGAGCGCTCGCTGACGAAAATAATTTTAGTCAAAAAGGATGCCGGAAAGTTTGCTATATTACCGTAAAAGGTGTATTGGAACTTCGTTGCTGGCAATGCCGAAATGTCTGCCCGTATAAGCATGGTATAAATGATTAAAATAAATTATCTAAAATACAACGAATAATGAAACAAGAGATTCTATTTGTCCTACTCAAAGACTTTGCCGATTGGGAAGGAGCGTACATTGCTCCCTACCTGAATTACGGCTGTGGACCTGATATCGAGAGTAAATACGTGGTTAAAACAGTGTCGGTGACAAAAGCTCCCGTTGTGTCATGCGGTGGGTTCACGGTATTGCCCGATTACAGCATCGATGATATTCCCGCCGATTATGCCGGAATCGTATTAATTGGAGGTATGAGTTGGTTTACCCCAGAAGCAGACCTGATAGTCCCATTAGTAAAAGATGCCGCTCTGAATAAAAAGCTGGTTGCGGGCATCTGCAATGCTTCCGTTTTTCTTGGAATGCACGGCTTTCTCAATGAAGTAAACCACACCAGTAACACATTGGAGTATATCAAAGCATTTGCCGGAATAGGTTATAAAGGTGAATGCCGCTATATCGACAACCCTGCAGTAAGAGAAGGTAACATCGTAACTGCCAACGGATTTTCTGCACTGGAATTCTGCCGTGAAATTCTCTATGCTTTGGATGCTTACTCTCCGAAAATGATAGAAAAAAGCTATCGAATGAATAAAACGGGCGTTTGGGAAGCACCCGATGCGGAATAAAAGATTAAATATCAACGACTATAAACATTGAAGAAAAAGCAGCACAGATCGTTGTAACAGCCGAGGTGATTACAGTAGCATCTATCGACGAGAATGGCTACCCTCATCCGGTGGCAATGGTGAAACTCAAAGATGAAAACGGAGGAAGCTATAAAACGCTCTCTGTGGAGTGACTGGATGCTGTCCCATTTTCCCGGGGGAATGGAAGACCCGGAACATTATGTCTTGAAATTCACTCTGGAATCGTCTACCTACTCGATTGACAACGAATATGTAAAAGATGGCAAATTCCTGAATCTATTATAAAATGAACAATATTAAAAAAATAAAAACAATTACCACCCTCTTTATGTTGATGTCTGTTGATGGTAAAATCAGTACAGGTGCCGTAGATGAATTGGATGTTGACAGGGACTTTCCTCGTATTAATGGTGTGAAGGAAGGGTTATACCAATATTACGAAATAGAGAAAACCACTGACCTTTGGTCACTTAATTCTGGTCGTGTTCAGGAAAAAGTGGGTGTGAATCAATGCCCTTTACCAACAAAACGATCAATGGTCAGTTTTGTTCTTTTAGATAATAATCATCTGACTTTGCATGGAATTGAATACTTTGTCCAGTATTCTAAAAACTTTGTTCTTGTAACATCGAATAGTGAACATCCAGCTTTCTCAATAAATGCAGATAATTTGCATATTTTGTATTATGAGAATCTGGACTTACATAAGATGATGGAAGACCTCTATCAGAAATTCGGATGCAATAAAATTACGATACAGACAGGTGGTACTTTGAATGGAATGTTTCTTCGAGAAAAATTATTTGATTACGTTGATATCATTGTAGCTCCTATTCTTGTGGGAGGGAGTGATACGCCTACTCTTATTGATGGGGAATCCATCAGAACATCTGCCGACTTGTATAAACTAGGAGTGTTACAGTTGGAAAAGGCAGAAACACTAATGAACTCTTATACACGTTTGAGTTATAAAGTCATTAAGTAAAAGCATCTTTTAATATATTATATTTCGTAATGGTGAATAATTTTCATTTTTTGTAGTCGAAATTGTTATTGGGGGAAACGTATAAATCAAAGTCGAATTTATACAATTCAATGATTTTCACGAAAGCTATCTTTGCCTTCAAAAAACAAAGATGCAAATATCCTATAAACACATTTGCAAGATTACTATTCCCGTTTTAGTCAGCCTATTAATGGAGTATCTAATAGGTTTTACTGATACTGCTTATTTAGGAAGAGTTGGAGAAACGGAATTGGCAGCTTCCGCTTTAGCAGGAACATATTATATGATAATCTATATGATAGGTTTTGGATTTAGTATAGGAGCGCAAATATTAATCGCCCGTTACAATGGAAGTAGACAATATTCTCTAACAGGTGAGGTGTTTACACAAGGAACTATCTTCTTGCTATTGGTTGCAACATTGCTATTTACATTGTCTTATCTGTATTCTCCTGTCGTATTGAGTTTTTTGATAGATTCAGAGCAAGTTTATCTGGCAACAATAAGTTATTTGAACTGGCGTATTTATGGATTCTTTTTTTCGTTCATTATCGTAATGTTCAGAGCTTTTTTTATTGGAACTGTCAATACAAAGATTCTTACCATTAACTCTATCGTGATGGTACTAACAAATATAATACTAAACTATATTCTAATATTTGGAAAATTAGGATTTCCTACTCTTGGAATAGCTGGTGCAGCGATTGCATCGTCTATCTCGGAAGCAGTAGCTGTTATTTTCTTCCTAGTATATACCAGATTACAAATTGATGATCAGAAATACTGTTTGTTTCAATCATTGAACATAAACAGGAGTATATTAAAAAAGGTTTTAAACATTTCTATTTGGGTGATGATTCAGCATGGATTAGTTTTTGGTGGCTGGTTTGTATTTTTTATCACAGTGGAGCATTTAGGAGAACGCTCATTGGCTACCACAAACATAGTTCGCAACATATCCTCTTTTTTATTTATGTTTGTTCAGGCCTTTGCTTCTGTAAACAGTTCTTTGGTAAGCAATTTAATTGGAGAGGGAAAATCTGACCAAGTGATGAAACTTTGCCGGAAATCGATTCTATTGTGCTATCTCTTTGTACTTCCAGTGGCTTTATTTATAGCTATATATCCTAATTTAATACTGAGAACTTTTACCAACAATATAGGACTAATAACCTATTCAATTCCACCTTTGTTAGTAATGCTTTCGTCCTATTTAATTGCCGTACCCACATTTGTATGGTTCTGTGCCGTATCGGGGGCAGGTAATACATTATCATCATTACGTATAGCTGTCGTCTCATTGTTTATATATATTAGTTATATAACTACAGTCGTAAGCTATATACCAAATTTAGTGTTACTTTGGGCATCTGAGCATATCTATTTTTCAGGACTGCTGATTTTATCTCTATATTTTCTACTCTATCATAACTGGAAGCATACAAAGTTATAATTCAATATTCTCTATTTTTTTATATTTTACATAAGTATATGTGGTAATGATTATCTTTGCATCATGTACAAAGAGTACCAGCCATGCAATTTACTATCCCCATATATAGACAGATATTGGGAATATGAGGGAAAAACAGAATGTGGAATAAAATTCCATATTCCGCCACATGGGTGTGCAGATATTATTTTCACGTTAGGAAATGTTGTTGATTATCTAGATCAGTCAATGCCTATGCGTTCGCACTGCTCGTACTTTGTTGGTCCTATGAATACTTATACTGAATTAGTTGCGCATACCGAAAACATACATATCTTGGGCGTTCGTTTTCGCCCTTGTGGACTTTCTCAGTTTATAGAATTGCCTCTGAATGAGCTAGTGAATAAGAAATTATGCACGAGTGATTTACCAACTATATTTGAGCATTCTTTTGCCGAAATGTTATGTGAGAAAGTTGATACAAAGCAAAGATTAGATGCTATTGAAGAGCGTCTTGTAAGACAATTAATTCATTCTAATAGAAGTTGTGACAGGCAAATAGTCTTAGCTGTTAGCCGCATTATGCAAGGTAAAGGTATTACTCCAATAAAACAACTTTCATCTGATATATGCTTGTGTCAAAGACACTTTGCACGTAAATTTAGAATATACACAGGGTATTCTCCTAAAGAATATAGTCAGATTGTGAAATTTTGGAATGCTATTGAGATACTGAGAAATTGTAATCCTTTCGATAACCTATTGTCTATTGCCGTTGAAGCAGGATATTACGATGCGTCACATTTATCCAAAGAAGTAAAGAGGCTTTCAGGAAACAGCCCTTATGCATTTTTGAGCTCTCCTACAGGGCATGAAGTGAAAGTTATTCATATAGAATACTAAAAGTCGCTTTTTTACAACATCTCCGTTATAACCGCCACTATATTTGTATCAACAGAAGTTTATAAGCATAATTAAGCTTGTGGCTAAATCGTATTATCCCTACCTCATTTGAGAAATAAGGCGTTAGCTAAATACAATCAGATTTATTCACTTAAATATTTATGCCGATGAACGATTTATTACAAACGAGGATATTCGGACTTTTAAACGAAACCTCACAGGAAATTTCTAACGAAGAAATGCAAAATGCTTATGGCGAATTTATCCACCAAGTTAGAACTATGAGTAATGAAAATGATTACTCAACTATTTACCGGATTCTTGTAGCTACCCGTATTGAGATAGCTTCACTGGAAACAGCACCTCTCTACGGGCAGGGGGGAAAATGCGCTTAAAAAACTGTTCTTACAAAAAACATTGGCTATAATCAATGCAGAATTAGAACTGTTCAATCTGAAAATCCAGTACCCAAGCCCATTCCTTATTCCCAAAAACAGCTTTCCACCCTCACCACTCTATTTAACAGACGAAACCTATCTTATTGAAATCATGGAACTAGTTAGTGGAATGTTTCTATCTAAAAGAGTAGTTACCCATACTGGGGTAGTGTCACCACTCACAGAAATCGGAAGAGCATTTGAGTACCTCTTTAATATCAAACTGGGGGATATTCATAAGAAGCATGAAAGTGTTATTAAGCGCAAACCAGCCAAAGTAACCGAGTTCCTGGATATGCTACGAAAAGTTATTCAAGAAGAAAGTAAGAATAAAGGGTATTTGTAAATCAGTTATATAGCAACTATTTATGGGGGTGTACCAATGGTACACCCCTAACTTATTTGCATCCATTTGCCGAACTTTGCTTCATCAATCGATTGAAAATATTAATGTTCAACTAAAAAATGAAGAAAAATGTATATAGACAACGAAAACTTTGATAAGTGGATGGAGAAACTATCGAAGAAACTTAACGAGATAGGGCAAAATCTACAATCCCTAATCAATACCGACACTGTATTAGATCCCAACGACAAATTGTTGGATAATCAAGACTTAGCGTTTCTATTGAAAGTATCTTTCCGAACACTCCAACGATATAGGGCAAGTGGTAAACTTCCCTACTTTATGATTAGCCATAAGACTTACTATCGAGCATCCGACATTCGGATATTTGTTCAAGAAAATGCTGATTGTAAGTCCTACGAACGGTTCAAAAAGGAAAATCAGCTTGATAAGCAAACCGATGCAAAACAAGGCGGATAATATTACCACCTAACGAAGTATCTCCACACCCAATTTAGCAGAAACCACCTCGCCTTATGGCTCGGCTCGTTTCGCTAAATTGAGCAAGAGGGAACTGGACAAGTCCTGTTCTTCCCTCTTGCCCTGCGGGGCAAAGCCTTCGGCTTTAGCGTGTTACAAGAACACGCTGTAATGACACCTGTAATAAGCATTTTCTTTGCAACGCTTATTATCAAGTATTTATATATTCATATTTCTATAAAAAGTAATTATCATGCCCAATAGCAGTCGAAAAACGATATTCACTACCATTTCCATAGACAAGGAAACGGCAGCTTTAGTAGAGAAGATATGCAAACGCTATTCACTGAAAAAGAGCGAAGTTGCAAAGTTGGCGTTCGGGTATATCGATAGAGCACATATCAACCCATCCGAAGCACCTGAATCCGTAAAATCGGAACTGGCGAAAATAAATAAGAGGCAGGATGATATTATACGTTTCATTCGTCATTACGAGGAAGAACAACTAAATCCCATGATACGGGCTACAAATTCTATTGCTTTACGTTTCGATGCTATCGGTAAAACTCTGGAAACTCTGATACTCTCTCAACTGGAAACCAGTCAGGAGAGACAAACAGCCGTACTAAAAAAGTTAAGTGAGCAGTTCTGTAATCATGCCGATGTTATAAACAATCAATCCAAACAGATTAATGCACTCTACCAGATACACCAACGAGATTATAAAAAGTTAATTCAACTGATACAACTCTATTCAGAACTATCTGCTTGCGGTGTGATGGATAGTAAAAGGAAAGAGAATCTGAAAACAAAAATCAGTAATTTGATAAATACGTAGAATTATGCACATAGACTTTGCCCCGCCATCAAACGGAACATACAATAATACTGGAAGTTGCAGGCAGTTAGTTAATTACATGGAACATGAAGATTTAGAACGGATAGGAAAGGGCATCTATACCGAAGGCTTTTTCAATCTGACAGAGGATAACATCTATAAATCAACCGTCATAAAAGATATAGATAGTAATATCGGGCAACTTCTAAAAACGGATGCTAAGTTTTATGCTATCCATGTCAGCCCATCGAAAAAGGAACTTCAAGCGATGGGTAACACAGAACAGGAACAAGCCGAAGCAATGAAGCGATATATCCGTGAAGTGTTTATTCCTGAATATGCCAAGAACTTCAACAAAGAACTTTTTGCATCGGATATAAAGTTCTATGGCAAAATTCATTTTGATCGCAGTCGTTCAGAATATGAACTGAATATGCACTGTCATTTGATTGTGAGCCGTAAAGACCAATCCAATAAGAAAAAACTATCTCCACTTACTAACCATAAGAATACCAAGAAAGGAACGGTAACAGGCGGCTTTGATCGTATAAACCTATTCCAACAGGCAGAACAGGGATTTGATAAACTATTCAACTACAATCGCCAGCAAACTGAATCATTTGATTATCACAATACGATGAAAAACAATTCTATCTCAGAACAACTCAAACTACAGGAACAAAAAAATCAAGATAGCGAAAAAGGAATGATAATCAATCAAGATAGCAACCAAGAAAATATGTTTTCTTTCAATCTTGCAAACAAGGAAGTGGATAAACAGGCTTTCAATACTGACAAGCAAACAGGTAAAAAACAAAACTACAATATTTTTAAAAACCATTCAACAAAATCTCTTGTTGGATTCATTGCATCAGAAGTAACTCTCGATTCAAATCCGAACATTGAAGAACAACAGCAAGAAAAAATCAAAAGGAAAAGAAAGTTTCCAAAGCTATAGTTATCTTAATCTAAGTCTTCTCGCTATGCAAATTCATACCTGCTCCCTTGTTTAAAAAATATTAAATACGGCATATCAACAGTATCTTGATGTTTTTTTCATGCTGATAAGTTGCACATACTCTCTAAAAGAACTAATTTTACGCTACATTGATTAATGTACTATCAATTAGATATGTAAAAGTATATACGATGGAAGATATTTTTAAGAAAGAAATGATAACCCCAAACCCAAATTTTGTCAAGAAATTCTATTTTCTAGACTATTTTTATATATTACTAAAGAGTGTGAAAATGCACTCTGATGAAAATGAAATACTAGAGGAATTTAAAATTCTCAAAAAGAAATATCTATTAGGAGAATCAAAATATAAAAGACTTACAGCAGATGATGAGAAATTAACAAAGAAACAGCTAGCCAAATTTGCTTATACATTTCAACAAGTAATTAGTGAATCTATTGATTACAATCTTATTACTAGAAAAAATGCAAATAGCAAAATAATAGATAGCGAAAAAAAGAGCATTTTTTTAACTCCTTCTGGGGAAAGTGCTTTACAGGAATATGAAAAAGGAAAATTAAGTTTCAATCTTTTTATGCTAAAGAAAATGGAAGAGAAACACTTTTCTTTTTATCAATTATTGAAACTTTGTTATGAAGATAATACTTTAAAAAATGGTTTGTTAATATTCCCTATTTATTCAGGATTGAAGCTTGATTTTGATAAATCAACATTTACAACCAACCAACACGTTTTTGATTATTCGAAAGCTCTAATGAAGCGTCTAGAAGAGGATATCAGGAAATATACTAAAAAACAAATAGTATCTTTGCAAGAAGAAGAAGGTAAACTTATCAGCAAATTGAAATTTGATAAATTAATAGGTGAAAATCCATGTGAAAGCTTTAATACAGAGAAATATAATTCAGTACTAAGCCATTTTAGAAAATATTGGTTGAATTATTTTTTAAAAAATATATACAACTACAATTACAGTTTTGACGTCTTCAATATATGGGTAGAAAGAGCCAAACAGGCAGGCGTTTTATATAGTACTGAGTTTTTTCCCGACTTCAGTGGTCGTATTGTTTATCCAACTTCGATTATTACTAAAAATGTAAAAAATGGCGATTTTATGAAAGTTTTCGAATATTCGGATTCAGAATCTTTATACGTACATAAGCCTCTATGGGACGATAACAATCAAACTGAGTTCGTAAAAACTCTGCTTGATGAATATTACATTTTGCAAAAAACTAGAAAAACTCACTTTATCAATTTGCTGGATTTAAAAGAACGAGTTTGTTTCAAATTAAGAATTCCAAGTTTTGTTTTTGATGATTCTTTAGAGCATACTTATTTGTTAAATTTGCAGGGAAAATTGAAAATCCAAATATCATTGGAAGCCGACAGACTTCCGTATGAAACCAACGCAATGTACCTCAAAAGAGAGCCTGTGTTGATTAATGGAAAATTAAAAAATATAATTGCAATAAACTATAATTAATATGGGAAGTATATTTAAAAAAGCAACAGGAATAGTCACTGATAATGGAAATGTTTATGAATGTTATAATCTGAAAGAGAATCCATTTCCGCTGAATCCATTTCTTAATCAAGAAAGTACGGATAAACGATATAATGGAGACATTTACGAAGCCTCTGTCAGGGATATTGAAGAAATGCAAGTGGAAGAAAGTTTTCTCAAAGTTCCTCAAAGTAACCCAAGTCATATTAGAGTTGGCTATATTTTGGATACTTCCTATGTTGGCAGAGGTAACGGTAAATCATCATTCGCCATTAATTTGATAAAAAGAATAAATAATTCATATTGCTTAGACATTACAAATGAGGCAAACAAATGCTTTGGACTATATTTAACACCTGATACAAGTGGAAGAACTAGATCATTTTCCAATTTATTAGACATTTGGGCTGAAGCTATTTTTAATGCAAAAGTAATAGACTATGCATTAGCATCATTACGAGTAGACGCAATAGTAAATATTATGCCAGATAAATTGGATGAGAGCGAATTAGAGAATGAATCTGCACTAATTGAATCTCTCAATAATTTAGAATGGTATAACAAGAAAAATATTTACTATGACGATATTCATGCTTATCTCGTCAAAAACAATGATTTCTACAATAAAATTTCATCTAGTAATCCATTGAGAAAAAGATATTCAAACACATACTCCAAAGTTAATTTTAAGATTATCACCTCTGTTAATATTCAAGCATATTATCAAGAATTAAAAAAGGATAGTGAAAAAATTGACTTCATATTTAATGATATGGTATATCTCTTTCTTGCTTCTGGATTTAACGGAGCATATATTATTGTTGATGATTTTGAAAGAATTCCAGATTTTCAAAGTGATAGGCAGAAAAGAGATTTTGCCTTAGAAATTAGGAGAAATTTTTTTGATGGAACTTCTGCTAATGCTAGAATCGGTTTTTATAATCTATTATTAATGCTTCATGCTGGTGTGCCTCGGTTGATTGAAAAGGCATGGAGTGAATCCGGTATGGAACAAAGAAGTTCCATTTCGCCTTCATCGGCTGTACCTCATATTATCTATTTTAACAAATTAGATAAAAACAGGGCAATTCTTTTAATTAAGAAATACCTTACAGAATACAGGATTAATAAAGAAGATAGCATTCAACCATTCACAGAAAGTGCGATTGCAAAGATTGGAGAGGAAAAAGAATATAATGCAGCTCAAATGTTAGGACTTGCCTATATGCTATTAGAAAATGCTGCAAAAAATAATATTAAAACTATTGATGTAGCAGAAGTTACTCACATGCTAAAAAAGAGTGAAATAGAGGTAAAAACAGCTGAAAATATTATAGATGAGAATTCATCAGACTTATTAAATAAAGCAAATCAGGAATAGAATGAATCATCGTTGTTTATCTAGAGAAGAATATAAAGAAGTCATTGATTATCTATTACATTCTCAATGTATAGAAAACGAAGAGTTAAGCATATTGATCCAAAGTGCAATCGATAATTGGGATATTAATATTATAGGTTCAAACTATTTTTTATCTATAATATTAGAACAATTAATGAAAAGTAAAACTGTAAATAAAGAGATTGTTCATGAGATATATGAGTTAGAAAATAAAATGTATTTTACTGTTGATGAAATGGATTATAAACTTATTGATGAGTTGTTTAGATATCATTTACCGGACAATAGAAATCTATTGATCGAACAACATAAAAAGGCTACAATCGGAAATAATATTGAGCAAATCGCACAAATAGAAGAAAAAATATCACAATCTTTCGAGGAAGATTTACATAATATATTGAGATGCTTTTATGAAACAAAAGTACGTAATTGATACAACTGCATTAATGTCTTATTTTTCATCGACATTTGAAATACAAAATAAAATGTCTCAACATGCTTTGGACATTATATCTCAAGCTTTTAACAATGATTCTATTATACTATTAATACCTTCAATTGTTTTCGTGGAAATATTTTCAAAGCAATTCACAAATGTAGAACGTTCTGAGAAAATTAGATATGAAGTCTATGAGAAGATTAAGAGTTGCGATAACATTTCGATAGAGGCAATTGATAAAGAAGTACTGGAAGCTTTTTTAAAGATTACCGATATTGAGAAAAAATACAGTTTCGACAATCATGATAAGCTTATATATTCAACAGCAATAAAGTATAATGTGCCATTGTTAACATCCGATCTTAGATTGAAAAGATATAATAAGAAAAAAAAGATGATACCACAAATTATTGATTGATTATTAGACTTTGAGAAGTAATTTATCAATATTTCTGCTTATCTTTGCCCCAGTATTCTCCATGAGCAAACTACCGCAAAAGCACGTAGCAAATTAGTGGGATAAATCATGGGATATGCTTGAAGCAAAAAATATAAAGTTTTAAATATCAGCGTGGTAACTCTGCAAGGAGAATCCCAGGCGGATCACATAAGAACAAAGCCAAACGGCGACAAAAAAGAGACAAGTCCTACAATATCAACGTATTGTAGGACTTTTTTTATTGTTTCAGTCTTGCCTGAAAGACAAAAAAGGGGCACGAAAAGACACGGTTGAGTATCCAAATCGTACCCCCTTCCCCAAAAAACGATTAGGGGGTACGATTGTCGGAAATCACTATCCAGGCAGAAGGTTTCAATCTCTGTATTGATTTTAGATATTATCATCTGAAACCTGTTTTACTGTGATTTTTTTATTAATGGTGTTTAAATTCAGTTGTTTACTCGAATACCTTTCTTTCATTTAAGAATAGCAAAGCAATACAAAAGTCATTCTGTAAAAGTAATTCAAAGTCCAAAACAGATACAGACACGATTTTTGTATATTTGCAGGATACAGATAACACCTGACAAGTATGAAAAAAGAAATCCTATATCAAGAAATAGCGAGAACTATTGCCTGTCAAATTAAGAAAGGCGTGTGGAAAGCTGGTGAGAAACTACCTTCTTTACGCACTATTAGCAATGAAAATGGTGTAAGTCTTAATACTGCAATTCAGGCATATTATGAATTGGAAAAAGACGGATTTATAATATCACGCCCAAAATCAGGTTATATTGTCAATTACAAACCCATACGCCTATCTGTTCCAGCGACAACACAACCGTCTGTAAAGCCTGAGAGCAAAGAGGTGATAGATTTGATTGCTGACGTATACAGCTCGTTAGAAATAGGAGATAAATCGATCACTCGATTTTCATTAGGAATGCCCGAAGATATTTTATTACCAATTGCAAAACTTAATAAAGAACTTATAAGAGCTATGCAGGCACTTCCGGGTAATGGAACCCGGTATGATGAAACACAGGGAAATATGCGATTACGTAAATCTATAGCTCGTTTTACGTATAGTTGGAAGGGAAACTTGACAGAAGATGATATAGTGACAACTGCTGGAGTTACTAATGCGGTTGCTTTAGCTTTATCTGTAATTACTAAGGTAGGAGATACTATTGCGGTTGAAAGTCCGGTCTATTTTGGAATGTTACAATTAGCCAATAGTATGGGGTTGCGTATATTGGAATTACCTACCAATCCAGTAACAGGGATTGATCCAGATGCGCTGAAAAAAGTTTTACCACAAATTAAAGCTTGCCTGCTTATAAGCAACTTTAATAACCCATTGGGAAGTTGTATGCCTGATGAACATAAAAGGGTAGTTGTTGATATGCTGGCCGGATATGATATACCTTTGATCGAGGATGATTTATATGGTGATTTATTTTTTGGTAATTCACGTCCTAAGCCCTGCAAGGCTTTTGACAAGAAGGGGCTTGTTTTATGGTGTGGTGCGGTATCTAAAACATTAGCGCCGGGGTATCGGGTAGGATGGATTGCTCCCGGCAAATTTAAACATGCTATTATTCGCCAAAAGAATATTCACCTTATTTCTACGCCTGCGCTTAATCAAGAAGCGGTTGCCAATTTCATGGAGAATGACAGATACGAAAACCATTTACGTAAACTGCGACAAGAATTATACGCAAACAGTATTCATTTTGCCCATTCCATCATGGATTACTTCCCCGAGAATACAAAAATTGTTACTCCACAAGGAGGATTTATGCTTTGGGTGGAATTAGACAAACAGATTGATACAACAGAACTTTATTATCGGGCTATGCAGCGAAAAATAAGCATAGCCCCCGGACGTATGTTTACATTACAAGAGCAATATACCAATTGTATGCGTTTAAGCTATGGACAACGATGGACTCCACTTCTTGAAGAACGTTTAAAACAATTGGGGGATATAATTAAAAATCACTTTAACTGATGTATGTATTCTTTTAGTACTTCCCCTATTACTTGAAGTCCTTTCATGATTCTATCTTCTGGCATATTAGAGTAATTTATTCTAAAAGTATTTTCTTTGTGCTCAACAGGATAAAATGAACTGCCGGGTACAAAGGCTATTTTCTGTTCAATGCATTTTTGCAGGATGTCATGCGCTGAAATATTTTCGGGTAATTCAATCCAAGTAAATAACCCGCCTTGAGGATGAGTATATTTTATGTCATTAGGAAAATAGCGTTCAATACATTCTAAAGCTATATCTCTGCGTTTTCTGTAGACTTCTACTATTTTGCTAATATGCTCATCAATATCATATCGTTTTAGATATTCGGCAATAGTCATTTGAGCTATTGTGTTACACTGCAAATCAGTGCCCTGCTTAACTAACACATACTTGCGGATAATATCTTTATCACCTGCAATCCACCCAATCCGAAAGCCCGGACAAAAGATTTTAGAAAAACTACCAGTGCATAAGATATTACCTACCTTATCAAAAGACTTTATAGAGGGTAAAGACTCTCCTTCAAACCTTAATTCTCCATAAGGGTTATCTTCAATAACAGGAATATCATATAAAGCAGATAGTTCAGCCAGTTTTTTTCGTCTTTCCAAACTCCATGTTTTTCCAGTGGGATTTTGAAAGGTTGGTATTACATATATTAGTTTTATATTTTGAGTATTATTCAGTACCTCTTCCAAAGTAGCCATATCCATGCCTTCTTCATCTGTTGGAATTTCAATGAAGCCACTCCCATATGATTTGAATGCGCTAATTGCTGCTAAATAGGTGGGGCTTTCACACAATACGATATCACCATCGTCCAGAAATACTTTTCCGGATAAATCTAATCCTTGTTGCGAACCGTGAGTTATAAGAATATTATCCTTATCAAACGATGTCCCTAAGCGTTCATTCATTCGTTTGGCAATCCATTCACGTAAAGGATAATACCCTTCAGTAGTCGTATATTGAAGAGCTTTTGCTCCTGCTTCTTGCAAAACGACCTGATTCATTTTGTTAATTTCATCTATGGGGAATAGCTCAGGGGCAGGTAGTCCACCAGCAAATGAAATAACATCTTCCCGTTCTGTAACTTTGAGTATTTCTCTTATTTCCGAAGCCTTTATATAAGACATTCTCTTGGCAAATTTCAACTTCATAATCATTAAATATATTTGAAAACTAAAATAATGCAAAGTAAAGCATAATAGATAAATGAGAACAGATACAATTTGCACAATATCAGCGGGTACAGATTTTCGGAACCAAGTATTATCCCGATTGTATCGCCTACCGAAAGAATTAAACGGACAGTTATCAATAGAAAGACAGGACTGATACTTGCGTCGACAGTTATTCTAGCCGAACCTCAATTAACCAAGCGTGAGAAAGAAATACTAATATTAATTCGGCAAGGTTTTCTGAGCAAAGAGATCGCTTATAAGCTAAATCTTAGTATTTATACGGTAAATAATCACCGAAAGAATATATTGGCAAAGCTAAATGTAGATAATGCGATCGAAGCTATCAATAAGGCGGAAAATTTCGGTATTCTCTATTGATTACGATATCCAATCCAAACCACTAGCTAATATTGATATGATTGCGGTTATATTTCATCCTCTGGGGCTGAATCCATTTGTGCGATGCGCTATGAGTGAATTATACAATCATTTTTCTGCGGAAAAAGTAGTGCGGGTATCGTATGTAAAGAATACCCGCACTTTCTATTTATTTTGAAAAACGTAATTTTATAGTTCAAGATTCACTTCATTCATATTGATTTCAAGAGAGCGCCGCTATACCTGTTCCTATCAAGTTTGCGTTATTCATATTGTTGATATGGATTTCGACATCCGCTAATGCGGATTCATTAAGGAGTTCTTGTAATTTCTCCAGAACAAGAATGTTATAGTTTTTATCTTTTCTATTCTCGCTCCAAAATAGACTGCCTTCGGCTACTAGACAGATTTTTTGTATATCTTTATTATATGATCTCAGTAACTGAATAAGGCCCAGTAGCGATGCGGCGACTAATTGTGCTGATCTGTTGTAGATCCAATGAGCTACATCTACATATACGTCCTTGTGAATATCCGGATAGTTCATGATAGCGGTCAATTTTTGGGCATCGAATTTATTCTCAAACTCATCCAAAGGGAAAGCCGCTTTCAATATATCGCCTAGATACATACCCGAAACCGCTTTCTCAAACCGCTGTTTTCCAAGGCTGTCTGAAATGGCGTCAACCGTGTCATCGACTGTCGTGAGGAATGGAGGATGGAAGTTACCCGACTCTAGGTTGACAGGGACTAAGCCTTGTATATTATAACTCGGATCTAATTTCTTTATTTTATCCGCCGGAATGAAAGTGGCCATGTTGGTGCCTGTTCCTACGATCAGACCGATATAGGCGTCATAGCTATTGTCGGTTAGGCCGGCAAACAAGCTGGCGATAGTATCATTTAATACTTTAATACCTGTAAATTTGATTTTACAATGTTCGTTTAGGTAGTCGAGAAGTGGTTTACCTACTAATTGCCCTACCATTTCTTTAATGTCGACTCCTTTTGTCCAACGTAACAATTTGGCGTCTCCACTGAGTACGGATTCTGCTGGATAAGAAAAACAATAGCCGATTGGCATTTCCTCATCCCGTTTTATCCCGACAATCATATCGGCTAATTCTTTAAATAGCTCCTCACGAGTATATCCCGGTGATTTCATGATCGACATGTCTTTTTTCCACCCGTTGTTGGGATGGATGGTTGGTGATCCTTGTCCAAGATCGACGGTCGCTACTCTATAGTTGGTTCCTCCTAAATCGAGAACCAATGCTTTTCCATTAATATCAGAGGTTTTGGGAGAGATAAAAGTCGGTATGCATTGTATCTCCGCATTTTCATGTTTTAATCCCTCTTCAACCTTTTCCCGAAATGAACTGGCTATCTCTTTGAGTTGGTCATTTTCTAACCAGAAAATATTTTTCTCCATAAGATTGATTTTTTGATTTTGAAATATCCTTGTTAGTGAATAACAATTTAGAAAGGGATTTGACTATCCTTATTGGTTGATTAAGTTAAGGAGATAAATTTTGGATACTGTAAAATTTGTTGTGTTAAATTTAAATTTTGTATAAACAAAAGGGTGACGATGTCTGTTTAAAACACCAAACAGATGATTTTATTTATTAATCTAAATTAAGATATATGATACCGAAAGTGGAGATAGAAGCAGGCAAGGCGGATTTAATCCGTGAGATTTTAGGCGTTAATGATTTGCGGGACATTAACTTGCTTGATGAGTACCGTGATATATTTATAAAATCACAAAAGTTTGCGTATGAGAATGAATCTGTTAATGATATTAATTGCACGGATTGAATTTTGTGAGAAGAATGTCTTATATACAGGGCATAGGATGAGAATATATTATTCAATATTCTGTTTACTAGTATATTATAGTTTCTTTGTATTTCTTTCTTAGGAAACTACAGTTTCCCGCTAGGATAGAAACTGCAGTTTCTTCTAGGGGAAACCGGAGTGTCTTTTAGGCTCGGTTTGTGTAAACGATAAGGAAAATCTACTACTTATCATTTACGGCCTTCCCATATTCCTCATCACTTACCGGCTCAAGCCAAGTGTTTTTATTGGTTTGGGGATTACATTCTACGGCGATATGCGAAAACCAACTGTCCGGTGAGGCGCCGTGCCAATGCTCTATGTTTGGTGCGATTTCGACAACATCCCCGGGTAGTAAACGACGGGCGCTTTTACCTCGTTCTTGATAATAACCCACACCACCTACGGCGATGAGTATCTGCCCTCCTGTATGCGTGTGCCAGTTGTTTCGGCAGTTAGGTTCAAACGTTACGTTAAACATTGGTACGTTTAAATCCTTATTGCTTGTTAATGGCACCAGCCAAGACTTCCCCGAGAAATATTGTTCAAACCCGGTGTTTTCATTTCCTGTAGGGAATTCACTAATTTTTGGAATTTCAGTTTTCATTTCTTGTGCGTTTATATTGCCAATGGAGATTAATGTGATCAACATGGCAATGGTTATTTTCTTTATATTCATATTTGTTTTCTTGATTTTATTCATATTACAAAATTATTTAAGATATTCCATTGCTTTTGTATACCAATTACTGATAAGTGTAACAGAATTACTGATTTTACAATCTATAGAATCTTGAAGTTGATGGCTTTTAAATAAATATAGGGGAAATCTCAAATTGGCGAGATTGGACAATTGTTAGTCTGTTGGGATTATGTATTTTTGTCATCATAAGAATCTATAGGATGAAGCCTGATACGGAAAACATATATCAACGGAAAATTAATCAAGTAATTGATTATATCAATGCGAATTTGCATCTCCCTTTACGACTGGATATAATAGCCGGGCAGGTAAACGTGTCCGAGCGGCAGCTACTACGTATTATGAAAGGAGCCTTGAATGAGTCATTATATGCTTATGTGGCAAGGCAGCGTGTAGAGCGAGCGGTTCTATATATGCATACGGAAGATATGAGTCTGGCAGATCTAGCGAGTCGGGTAGGCTATGATAACCCCCAATCTTTCTCGAAAGCGTTCAAGAAACAATTCAGCGTATCTCCGAAAGCTTATATGGATAAGTTGCGAGCACGTCTGAGAGAAGAGACCGAGAAGTGGAGTAATCCACACGATCTTGAAGTTGAGGTTTGTGAGGTAGATGATTTAGATTTGGTTTATATCCGGATTTTTGGAAAATATGGTGAGGCGGAACCCTATGAGGAGGCATGGAATCTGTTGATCGGATTCTTAAAAGAGAATCAAGCGTTATCAGAGGACACCCGCTTTATTGGTCTAAGTTTTGATGACCCGAACGTCACTCATCCGGACCAATGTCGTTTTTACGCTTGCGCTTCGGTCGGGAAGGAGATTATTCCATCAGGGATGTTCGGTACGATTCGTTTGCAGAAAGGAAAATATGCGGTTTATACCTTAAAAGGTAGTTATGCGGGATTACAAGAACTATATAATACTATAAATATAGATTTCAATTATACCAAACGGCATGGAATGGCGTTTGAGGAATATGTGAGTTATTCGGAAGAGGATGACGATACGCAAGTGACAAAGATTTATATACCTATAAAATAAATTAGTATGGAAACAAAATTTTGCCAAAGCTGCGGTATGCCGCTGCAAAAGAATGAGGAGTTAGGAACGAACCATGACGGAAGCAAGAATGAGGAATATTGTTGCTATTGTTATAAGGACGGGGCCTTCACGATGGACTGTACGATGGATCAGATGATCGATCATTGTGTCCAGTTTGTCGATGAGTTCAATAAAGATGCGGACCTTCATTATACGAAAGAGGAGGCCGTAGCGAATATGAAATTATTTTTCCCGACATTGAAGCGCTGGGCGGTACAATAAGCCTCTATAAAAAGCGTCTATCTGCGCTTCGGCCTGCTGGATTAGTTTCACTGGAATGCGGGGCTTCTTCTCGAAAAAGTCCATTTCTATTTGAATGGTGTTTTTCTTAATGGAGCGGCTCCAATTACCTATTATCTTTCCGTTATATAAGATAACCGGGTAGAAGGTGCCGAATCGGTTGAACGCTTTTGGATGATGTTCTAGCGGCAATACGTCCGTGCGGTTTTTGTAACTGATCAAGTATTCATCGAAGGCGGGGAGGAGACGCAGTACAGGTTCGCTCTCATTTTTTCCTTTCCATGATTGGTGGATGAAATATTCACGGGAATCGAACGTCTCGGTCATTAACTCCGCCTTGATCAGATTGATAGCGAACCTACACTCGGTAGCGGTTAGCCCGGACCACCAAACAAAATCCTGTAACTGGGCAGGGGAGTGGCTTTGAAAATATCTGGATGCCAATCTCGCCAGAGCCTCTTCCCTGCAAAGTTCACGAGTAGGAGGGACACGTTCGTCCAATAAGGCGTAAGTCGTTTTCTTTCCTTTATCGATCCCGCTACAGACGATGCCTTCCACCTCACCCCATGTAAGGAAAAGGTTTACGTGATCTATGGTGGGCAAAATCCCGGATTTTTGCAATTCCGCCGTTACTTCTTGTTTGGTCAGGCTTTTGTATCCTTCCAGTATCTTTCCGATCTGATCTAGGCATCTTGTGAACAGCGTTTTTTCTATCTTCCCGAAATGTCCCTTGGCGTACGACATAACGGCAGCCTTGATACGCTCGGAAGATAGCATAAGCATCCAACGGATATCCTCGGCGGCCACGAAATGCCAAGTAGGACGCATCACATGGGTACGTAGAATATCACCTTTGTACAAAGCCTCATTTACCTTTTCAAGGGAAGAGGATCTCAAGCGAATACCGATCGCCCATTTGGCCATCTCATACTCCTGCGCCTGGATAGCGCCCATCCAAGAGACCAACTCTTTCGGGGACTCGAATCGGGGTTGTTCCAATTGTTGGCTAGCTACTCGTATATGTGTTATCATAATATATGAATATAAACGCAAATGTACGAAATAAAGCGTTAAACATCCCATAATCTTGAAGATATACTCATTCTTTTTGTACCTTCACGCTAGAAACAATTAGTGAAATTTATGACGATAGCGTATTTAAATGTGGCTACAGACCGGCAACACTTGGATATTCAAAGGGAAGAGATCTCTTCTTTTGCCGCGGCCAAAGATATCCATGTGGATAAATGGGTCATGGAAGTATCCGGAGAGAAAGCGAAACAGCCGGGATCAAAGTTAAAACTTGTTCTCGAACGCTTGAAGAAAGGGGATGCCTTGATCGTATCGGATATTACCCGTTTGTGTCTTACCTTATATGAGTTGATGGGGATACTTACCGTTTGCATGGAGAAGGACGTGACGGTCTATTGTATAAACGACCGTTATATATTCGATGACCGGATGGATCGCCAATTGATGATTAATGTCTTCAAGCAAGTAGACGAGATTGATCACAGTCTGGTTTCCATACGTACAAAAGACGCCTTGGAACAGGTGAAAAGTACGGGAAAGCGGTTGGGACGTCCTAAAGGCTCGGAATCCAAGTTGTTCTTCTTAGACGCCCATAAGGGGGAGATCATGAACATGTTGGAGCGGGGAGAATCGGTAGGATCGATTTGCGAGCATTTCAACGTCTCTAAGAATACTTTTTATAAGTATAGGAAGAAATTCTTCAGATCGTAAGGATTGGTTTTAATACCAATCCTTTCGTTTCATATATAGCCAAGTCAATACTCCGGTAGCTATCATGACGGCCCAAGCTATGAAATAACCGTAACGCCAATCCAATTCCGGCATTATCTTGAAGTTCATACCCCATACGCCCACCAAGAATGTCAAAGGGATGAAAAGGGTGGAGACAATCGTCAGCCGTTTCATGATGGCGTTCATCCTAAGATCGTTATTGGATATATAAAGATCGACAAGGGAAGAGGTGATTTCCCGGCAGCTTTCCGTTGTTTGGATAACGAATTGGAGTTGGTCTTGCAGGTCATTATAGATCGGCAGGATATCCGGGGTGATAATCCCGTTCTCTGTTCGTAATAGTTTTGAGAATTGATCTTTCAGCGGTAGGCTATTCTTACGGATAGTCATGTACTCATGGCGGTGTTGTTGGATTAGGGAACCCATATTACCCTGATCGTTCTTAGGATCGAGCAAAGTCTCTTCTATATCCTCTAGTATCTCTTCTACCTTTGAGGCGGATTCTACTAAATTCGCTATGATGGTGTTTAGAAGGAAAGCGAGCAGCAATCCACTGCCTTTTTTCCGGATGTTCAGCATGTTGGATAGTAGCGCTTTATGAGCGGCCTCGAATACGGGGTTGTTGCTTTCCGTAAAAGTGATAACCGTATTGTTCGCTACCAGTATACTGATGTGCTCAGACCGCATCTCGTTATTGACATCGTAATAGCAGGAGTTTAATACGATAAGCATTCGTCCTTTGTATTCCTCTACCTTGACCACGTGTTGGGGAGTCAAGATATCCTTAGCGTCCAGATTATGCAGTCCGAAATCTTTTACGATACGGGTAATGGCATCCGCATTGGTCAATCCGCTAACCTCGAACCAATTGATCTGATCCGAGTCGGATAGTTTGCTGAAAGAGGTGTCGGTTATCCGCACCTCTTTCGTATGCAAAGATTGTTCGTTGTATTGCGTGAGACGGATGCCGGTTGCTGTCTCATGTTCGCCGGCGTAATAATACTTGTCCGATAAATGCCGGTTGGATATATGTCTTCTCCTGTGTGTATATTCATTCCGTCTCATAATAAGGATCTCTTTTTAATCGAATTCAACAACGGTGATGCCGGCGCCTCCGAACTGCACATGCTCGTCTTGAAAACGACGGACACCGGGAACCGTGCGCAGATAATCCCGGATTAGCTGACGTAAGATACCCGTACCGGTTCCATGCAAGATGCGAACCTTGCCTGCCCCGACTTGAATGGCGTCGTCGATAAAATAGGTCACGCTTTGCAATGCCTCATCGCCCCTCATTCCTCTCACATCGATTTCTTGCTTAAAGTTTATCTTCTTCTCATGCATATTGTCAGTGGTCTGGGAGCTGACGAACGTGCTTTTCTGGATTTCCCGTTTGATCTGGCCTTTGCTTACCTTTTCCAACTGCTCCAGCTTAACCGTGCTTTTGATCATCCCGAATGCTACTACGGCCTGCTTTCCTTGTAGTTCCATAACGGTTCCGGCGGAAACCTGCCCTTTAAGGCGTACATTGTCACCGACCTCTATCACCTCTTTATTAAATATTGGCTGGGCCGTCACTTTTTGTTTCTGTTTCTTCCGTTCGTTCCGTTCCTTGAGCTTCGCCATCTTGCGTGCGATCTTATCGTCTTCTTCTTCGGTCGCCATTACGGAGTTCTTGAACTCTTCCAAGGCTTTGCGGGCCAGTTTGGTCTGTTCTTTTTCCGCTTGGGCCTCCTTGATCTCACGGACGGTATTCTCGATCTTGGCGTTAGCCTCCGCTAGAATACGTTGGGCCTCGGCCTTTGCCTCCCGGATGATCTCTTTCCGTTGCTTGTTTACGGCTTCCAAGTCTTGTTCATAACGAGAAGTGACATCTTCCAGTTTTTTCTCCTGCTGACGGATATTCTGCCGTTTGCTTTCCCAGTACCGTTTATCGCGTACGATATCTTGCAAGTATTTGTCCATATTGATATAATCCGCTCCGACGTTCGCGGAAGCGTCGGCTATCACGTCCTCGGGCAGACCGATCTTGCGTGCGATCTCTACGGCGAACGAGCTACCCGGGTTTCCGATAGAAAGCTTGAACAAGGGCTGCATCAAATGGCGGTCGTACAACATGGCACCGTTTACGATACCCTCCGTATCCTCGGCGAAATGCTTCAAATTCTGGTAGTGGGTCGTGATTACCCCAAAGCTATGATTCCGGTTGAAGCGATCCAATAAAGCCTCGGCGATAGCGCCGCCAATCTGGGGTTCCGTACCGCTACCGAACTCATCGATTAGGATAATGGTCCGCTCGTTACAATTCTTCACGAAATACTTCATGTTGGTAAGGTGGGAACTGTAGGTACTCAAATCGTTCTCGATGCTTTGCTCATCGCCTATATCGATGAATATATGCTCGAAGATCCCGGTTCTTGATCGCTCATGCAAAGGAATCAATAAACCACATTGCAACATGTATTGAAGTAATCCGACCGTTTTCAGGCAAACGGATTTACCACCGGCGTTCGGACCGGATATGATTAAGATCCGTTTTCCCTCGGTCAGCTCGATATCGAGGGGAACTACCTGCTTGCCCTGTTTCTGTAAAGACAGGAATAAGAGCGGATGCACGGCACGTACCCAATCCATTTGTCGCTTATCCTCCACGATCGGCTTGATCGCCTTGACTTGCTCCGCGAATAACGCTTTCGCACGAATGAAGTCAATGTCGGCAAGAAACTCGTAAGATTGTAGGATATCCGGAGCTAAAGGACGGATCACGTTCGTGAATTCCGTCAGTATCTTAATGATTTCCCGGCGTTCTTCCCCTTCCAGTTCCCGGATGCGGTTATTCGCTTCCACGACCACCTCCGGCTCTATAAAGACCGTCTTGCCACTGGCGGACTCATCATGTACGATACCTTTTATCTTTCGTTTGAAGGCCGGGGCTACCGGGATCATCAAACGACCGTCGCGCATGGTCGGTGTCACGTCCTTATCGACAACCCCGTCCGATTGCGCCGCACGGAGGATGGATTGCAGGCTGCGGGATATACCGCTCATCGTGATCGTCATCTCCCTGCGGATTTGCGATAGGGTGGAGGAAGCACTGTCCTTGACCTTGCCGAATTTATCGAGGATGCTATCGATCTTTCCAATCAATTGGGGGAAGACAAAGATATCTCCCGCCAATTCAGTCAAGGCCGGATACTTGATTTCCTCATCGTCCATGGGCTTGAAGAAGCGTACGATGTCATTGATCGTTTGCAAGGAACGTTTGAGGTCGAACAACTCCCGTTCATCCAGCCAAGTACCTTCCGGCCGAATCCGTTTCAAGGAATAGCGCACGTCGAAGAAATAACTGGCGGGGAATTCCGTGTCTCCGTGTAGGATACGGATAAACTCATCGGTTTGTTCCAATCGCTTGGATACGACCTCGAAATCGGCGGAGAATCCTATCTCCGCTACCCGCTCTTCCCCGAGCGGGCTTAAACATTTTTCTGTGATTAAGTGACGGATCTTATCAAAGCCCGTCTTTTGTTCAAAATTTTGTGGATATATCACGTGTTTGTAAAATCTTTATTTGATCTCTACCGTCACTTCAGAGCGAATGGTAGGACGGATAATTACTTCTAATTTTGTCTTGCCACGCTTTATATTAAATGTACAGGCGTTGTTGCCGGACGGATTAATATAAGGGGCGAAATAGTATAAATAAGAGAACGCCGGCAAGTAATCGGAGCTTTGCGACGCATCCGCTATTTGGGGATATTTGAATACGTCCCAAAACATGCAATATTTGAAACCGTTCGCGTCCGTAAACATCGTCTTCGGATCACGATATTGCATCGTGTTCGTGATAAAGTGTTTGTAGGCGGATGAGAACTCCTCTGCCGAATGATCCATCTTATGGCGGCCGATCTTTTCTATAATGTCACGGGGACGGATGCCTGCCGCATAAGCGGGAGAGTTACGATCTACGTCAACCACTTGATCCAATTTATCGATATCGTAGCTGATCCCCGTATAATTATAGGTCTTCTTGCTCACCTTGAACGGTACGTTACGTCCGTATTTCGTGTATGGGTATTGCATACACATCAACGGGACATGCACCCGGGCGTATTCGTCTAAACGATAAGAGTCTTCCAGCAACTCGTTCGCCTCACATTCCCAGAGTACACGTCCGGGGATATCTTTTTGATCGATGATACGGATACCGAATTGCAACAGATATTCGGCTTCCGCTTCGGCGGCGGCGTAATTCAAGAACGGGAATTTCTCCATCTTACTGTGCGAGAAGTTGTACCGGTAAGTCGGTTCTTTTTCTACCAATACTTTATTCGCTCCCAGATAGTTCGGGTTCTTATCGAAAAAATAGAAAGTCTGTATCAATAAATCCGGCTTCGCGATATCAACCGTAAGTCCTTTTTTGGTCAACTCGTTCTCGATGCATTCGTTGATGACCGTTTCCAGTTTACGGTTATTCTCGTCGATGGTCGAGAAGGCGAATGTCTTGAAGTTACCGAAATCTACGCCGTCGGATGTGACGGTAGTCTTGAACGGGCATATGAATTCTTGCTCATTGGTTGTCTCCAAGCTATACATCGCATAGGCGGACGCCAGCTGGTCTTCCGTGATGGCGTTACTTTTCTTGCAGTCCTTCTTTACCAATACTTGTTTAGAAGGAGAGGAAAGGTTGCTGATAGTCAATAGGACATCGTTTCTTCCGGCGGGATTCAGCAGTTGTGGGATCTCATCGACAGATATTTCCGTCACAGGTACACCGTTGATCTCCTCGATCACGTCGTATTTCTTAATACCTGCTTGCTCGGCGGATGAATAAGGGATGACGCTTTTAATGACCGGCTTGTTATTTCCCCAGTTCTTGCTCTGGCTGATATCGTATGTGAAGCCTAGTCGGCAGATGGATGTATTCCTGTTTTGGGCGGAAACCGTACAGACCGCCAATACTAATAGTAACGTTGATAAAATCACACTTCTCATCATATTCTGGAATTTTATTTACTCTAAAAATACCTGTTTCGTTTAAAACATAGGCAAAGGTAAAGATATTTTTGATGTGGTGGAATAGTTGGCAATATATTTGCTGCTATAATAGTGTATGAACTTGATATGGATGCTGTGTATATACTTTTTAAGGGTATTTATGTGGTACCGTATTTCGCTTACAATTAGTTAGTAATGAAAAAAATCAGATAGATTATGAGCAAGATGAATCCAAACGAGAAAAAAGAAAACGCTTCAAAAAACGAAAACGTGAATAATGAGGAAGCGACAAATTTGCAGGAAGAACAGTCAAATGCGGCAGATGAAACTGCCGGCTCTGACAATGTGTCGGGCGAGGTGGAAGCCTTGCAAAAGAAATATAACGAATTGAACGATTCCCACCTGCGCTTGATGGCGGAGTTTGACAATTACCGTAAACGTACGATGCGTGAGAAGGCCGATTTGATCAAGACTGGCGGCGAGGGTGCGTTAAAGAACCTTCTTCCTATTATCGACGATTTCGAGCGTGCTTTGCAGAATGTCCGCACGGCTGAGGATGTAGAGGCCGTTAAAGAAGGCGTGGACTTGATTTTCGGTAAGTTCATGGGCTATCTGTCTCAGCAAGGCGTAAAGCCGATCGAGGCCATAGGCAAGCCGTTCAACACGGAGGAGTTTGAGGCTATCGCTACGATTCCCGCTCCGGAACCGGACATGAAGGGCAAGGTATTGGATTGCGTACAAACTGGATATACCTTATTTGACAAGGTAATACGTCACGCTAAAGTAGTAGTGGGAGAATAATCGGAAAATCGGCAAATAACAAATACAAGGATGGCTAAAAGGGATTACTATGAAGTGCTGGGCGTTGAGAAGAATGCTTCGGCGGATGAGATAAAGAAAGCGTACCGTAAGAAGGCGATACAATTCCACCCGGATAAGAACCCGGGCGATAAGCAAGCGGAGGAGAACTTTAAGGAGGCGGCAGAGGCATACGACGTGTTGAGCGATCCGCAAAAGCGTCAGCGTTATGACCAATTCGGCCATGCGGGTGTCGGCGGGGCTTCACAAGGTGGCGGCTTCGGTGGTGGTATGTCCATGGAGGATATCTTCTCCCAGTTCGGCGACATCTTTGGTGGACATTTTGGCGGTTTTGGTGGCTTCGGTGGTTTCGGCGGTTCTCGTGGAGGACGCCGTGTGAACCGTGGATCGGATTTGCGTGTGAAGGTGAAGCTGAACCTGAAAGAGATCGCTAACGGCGTGGAAAAGAAGATCAAGGTGAAGAAGTATGTGCCTTGTTCGCATTGTCACGGTAGCGGGGCGGAAGGCTCGGAGGGTGTGAAGACGTGTGATACGTGTAAAGGTAGCGGTGTCGTTACCCGTATCGCCAACACGATCCTTGGGCAGATGCAGACGCAGACGACTTGTCCTACTTGTGGTGGCGAGGGCAAGATCGTTGTCAAGAAATGTACGGAGTGTAACGGTGAGGGCGTCGTTCGCGACGATGAGATTATCACGATCAATATCCCTGCCGGTGTAGCCGAGGGCATGCAGCTCTCCATGAATGGTAAAGGCAACGCCGCACGACATGGTGGAATCAACGGCGACTTATTGATCCTTATCGAGGAGGAACCGCATCCGGAGTTGATTCGTGATGAGAACGATCTGTTATACAACCTGCTATTGAGTGTTCCGCAAGCAGCCTTGGGAGCCACGGTAGAGGTCCCGACCATCGACGGAAAGGCGAAATTGAAGATCGAGCCGGGTACACAGCCGGGTAAGGTGCTTCGTTTGCGTAATAAAGGACTTCCTTCCATCAATAGTTATGGTACGGGCGATTTGTTGGTGAACGTGAGTGTATATATCCCCGAGACTTTGTCGTCTACGGAGAAAGAGACGCTGAACGGATTGGAGAATTCACCGAACTTCCAGCCTAATAAGACGATGAAAGAGAAAATCTTCAGTAAGTTTAAGCACTTCTTTGATTAACGAATAGGAAAGACTATTGTGTTCGTGTGAGAACACTATAGTATTCGTGGATAAACACAGTAGTGTTTGGAAATGAATACTATAGTGTTTATCGCCGGAATACGGTAGTCTTTTTTCATAAGTCCTAAAATGAGTATCCTATGAGAATATATACCCGTGGAGGAGATAAAGGAAAAACCGGCATACATGGCGGTGAGCGTGTCGATAAGGATGACATCCGTATTGAGGCGAATGGGACGTTGGATGAGTTGAACGCCGAGATCGGCATTGTCCGTACGTTGCTGCCTCCCGATCATGAATGGCAGGTGTTGCTGGGTAGGATACAGCGTGAGATGATGGCCGTGATGTCTCATGTGGCGACACCATCGGCGATCCGTGATCAGAATCCGAATCCGCTTCCCGATGATTTGGCCGTCTTTTGTGAGTCCCATATCGATGATCTATCCGCCCAGATGGAGGATAACGGGTATTTTATCCTTCCGGGAGGCACACCTGTTTCGGCGCACCTCCAATTGGCCCGTACGATCACCCGCAGGGCCGAACGCCGCTTGTGGACATTGAATCGGAAAGACCCGGTTCCTGCCGGGATCATGGCGTTCGTGAATCGTTTATCGGATCTGTTCTTTACGATGGCACGTTATGACATGTTTCGTCAAGGGAACGCTGAGGAACGTTGGCAATCCTTCCTGTATAAGCGGAAAAATAAATCCTAGAGGGCGATATCTTGCCATTTGCCTTTCACGAGCTCACGGGTGGACTTGAAGCCGGCTTGCTTCAGCAACTTGAAAGCCTCCTTGCGACCGTCGTTCACCAAATCCGGATAATGGCAATCGGAGTTCACCATGACAGGGATATTCATTTCCCGCATCCGTGATAGGTATTCCACACGGGGGTAAAGCTCTTTTTTCTTGGTCCAGTTCTTGGTGTTGACCTCTACCATCAAGCCTTTCTCCTGAACCAGATCCAGACAAGCCTCAAAAGGCTTCCGATACCAATCCTCCTCAAAATTGAAGATCTCGTATTTCTGTCCGTTCATATAGATCTTGTCCATATGCCCGACGATATCGATGCCTCCGGCCTCTATCATTTTCATCGTGGTATCGAAGAAACGCTTGACAAGCAACCGGACATCTCCTTCAAAATGACGCTCCACGGAGTGGGCGTATTCCCTGAATGAGCCGTCTATACAGACCATGTTCTCTTCGACCAGACGCTCTGATACGGGCAGGAAATGGATGGAACCGATCCGGTAGTCCAAAGGCAACTCTTGGAAATAGGGGATCGAGGCGTTATAGGTCTCGTCCAGATAATCAATCTCCAGACCGGCATATATTTCTAGTTGATCGCTGTATTTCTGTTTCAGTCGGTTTATCTCTTGCAGATACTCCGGCATATCGTCTTTAGACATATTCCAGAAGGTCTCGAACGGAAGCGGCGAGTGGGAGGAAAAACCGTACGCACGGAACCCGTGTGTTATGGCGAATCTCACGAAATCCTCCGGAATACTTCTTCCATCACAAAAAGTACAATGACTATGGTAGTTACTGAGTTGCATGATTGTTCTTAGTGATTAAAAAGCCACATCCAGATCATCTTGCCCGGATGTGGCCTTGTATGATGAATGAGAGAGGTGTTATTTGATAACGCCTAGCTCTTTTCCTACCTTGATAAACGCAGCGATAGCCTTGTCCAGATGCTCAGTCTCGTGGCCGGCGGACAATTGTACACGGATACGAGCTTGTCCCTTCGGTACTACCGGGTAATAAAAACCGGTTACGTAAATACCCTCTTCCTGCATCTTGGCGGCGAAATCTTGAGACAACTTAGCGTCGTACAACATAACAGCGCAGATAGCGGATTGAGTCGGCTTGATATCGAAACCGGCTGCCAGCATCTTGTCGCGGAAGTAACTTACGTTGTTCATTAATTTCGTATGTAAAGCGTCGCTCTCCTTCAACATCTTGAACATCTCCAAGCTTGCGCCTACGATGGCCGGAGCCACGGAGTTAGAGAACAAGTAGGGGCGAGAACGCTGACGTAACATATCGATAATCTCCTTCTTTCCGGTCGTGAAGCCACCCATGGCACCACCGAACGCCTTACCCAGCGTACCCGTGAAGATATCTACACGTCCGTAAACATCAAACTGCTCGGCTACGCCATGACCCGTCGGGCCTACGACACCGGCAGAGTGAGACTCGTCCACCATAACCAATGCGTCATATTTCTCGGCAAGCTCGCAAATCTTGTCCATCGGAGCGACATTGCCGTCCATGGAGAACACGCCGTCCGTGGCGATGATACGGTGACGTTGGGCCTGCGCCTCTTGTAGGCAACGCTCCAAGTCCGCCATATCGGCGTTAGCGTAGCGGTAACGTTTAGCCTTGCATAAACGAACGCCGTCGATGATAGAGGCGTGGTTCAAGGCATCCGAGATGATAGCGTCTTCCTCGCCGAACAATGGCTCGAACAAACCACCGTTAGCGTCGAAACATGCGGCGTAAAGGATCGTGTCCTCAGTCTTGAAATAGTCGGAGATGGCTGCTTCCAATTGCTTGTGCAAATCCTGCGTTCCACAGATGAAACGAACGGACGACATACCATAACCGTGTGTATCCATGGCTTCTTTCGCGGCCTTGATCAGTCGTTGGTTATCGGACAGGCCAAGATAGTTGTTGGCGCAGAAGTTTAAAACATCACTTCCGGCATTTACTTTGATGTCGGCTCTCTGCGGCGTAGTAATGATACGCTCGTTCTTGTATAAACCAGCGGCTTTGATGCCTTCAAGTTCATTTGTCAAGAATTCTTTAAGTTTTCCGTACATAAAAACTTCGTTTTTTATTAGTATTTAGATGTGAGTAGTAGCTTCGTTGTCAAAGCGACAGACAAAGGTCTGTTTTTTTTTTGAATTTTAATACTAAAAAAGAGAAGAAATTCATGTCTAAACTGTTTTATTCTCTATACCTTTGCCGACGGAAAAAAACTTAAATCTCATTAAACGCGATGAAGAATGTATTAGTAATTGGTTCTACCGGTCAGATCGGATCAGAGTTAACCATGAAATTAAGAAGTATCTACGGTGGGAACATAGTAGCGGGTTATATCCCGGGTGCGGAACCAAAAGGCGAGTTGTTAGAATCGGGACCTTCCGCTATCGTGGATATCACGAACGAGCAGCAGATCGCTGAGACGGTATCAAAATATAATATTGATACGATCTACAACTTGGCGGCTCTTTTGTCGGCTGTAGCCGAGGCTAAACCTCAGTTGGCATGGAAGATCGGTATGGGAGGCTTGTTCAATGTGCTTGAGGTGGCCCGTGAGATGCACTGCGCCGTATTTACGCCGAGCTCTATTGGCGTTTTCGGTAACAATACCCCGAAAGACAAGACTCCTCAAGATACGATCCGTAATCCTCGTACGATGTACGGCGTGACGAAGGTATCCGGCGAGTTGTTAAGCGATTATTATAATATCCGTTTCGGCGTGGACACACGTTCGGTTCGTTTCCCCGGATTGATCTCTTACGTAACACCTCCGGGTGGTGGTACGACGGATTACGCTGTCGATATTTACTATTCGGCCGCTAAGGGCGAGAAATTCGTTTGCCCGATCGCAGCCGGTACTTTCATGGATATGATGTACATGCCGGACGGCTTGCGTGCCGCTATCGAGATTATGGAGGCGGATTCTACGAAGTTCGTTCATCGCAACTCTTTCAACATTGCGTCGATGAGTTTCGATCCGGAGATCATCTTTAATAATATCAAGAAATATATGCCTGAATTCCAGATGGAGTATGAGGTAGATCCTTTGCGTCAGGCTATCGCCGAGTCGTGGCCGAACTCCTTGGATGATACTTGCGCCCGCCAAGAGTGGGGCTGGAAGCCGGAGTATGATTTGGATGCCATGACAAAAGACATGTTAGCTAAATTGAAAGAACGTTTCAATAAATAAGAGTGATGTTGTAGCCATGATTGTTTGTGGATAGAGGGGCCGGGGTATCATCGGGGGGGATGATCCCCGGCCTTGTTTTTTAACGCTGCTATTTCAATAAATCCGGCCGGAGGCGTGCCGTACGCTCTTGTGCTTGTTGCAAGCGCCATTCTTCGATCTTGCGCTGGTGCCCGGATAATAGTACCTCGGGTACTTTCCAACCTTTGTAATCGGCGGGACGTGTATAAACAGGCGGGGCCAGTAAGTCATCTTGGAAGGAGTCGGAGAGGGCGCTTTGCTCGTCGCCGATCGCTCCCGGTATCAAGCGTACCACGGCGTCGGTTATGATAGCGGCGGCCAGCTCTCCTCCGGTAAGGACATAGTCTCCTACGGATATCTCTTTCGTTATCAAATGCTCACGGATACGATAGTCGATCCCTTTATAGTGCCCGCAGAGGATAATCATATTATTTAGTAAAGACATGCTGTTGGCCATGGGCTGGTTGAGTGTCTCGCCATCCGGGGAGGTATAGATTACCTCGTCATATTCCCGTTCGCTTTTCAACGCTGAGATCGCCCGGTCTATCGGTTCGATCTGCATCACCATTCCGGCCTCTCCTCCGAACGGATAATCATCCACCCGCCTCCATTTATTAGTGGTGTAATCCCGTAGGTTATGTAAATGAATCTCCGCTAATCCTTTATCTTGCGCCCTCTTGACGATAGAGCAATTAATCATCCCCTCGATCATCTCGGGAAGTACGGTAAGTATATCTATACGCATAAAAAATAGTTGTAACGTTAAAACCTCCCGCAAAGGTACATCTTTATTCTGACTCATCGTAAAGTGAGTCTCTATTATCTATGATTCGCGATAGAAAATTAAGAATGAATGAAACGCATGCGTTGGCGCAGTTAAGAGTTCGTAGAAGTTCATGAGGATATTTTTGTATCGTTTGAATTATTATTCGTACTTTTGTCCGTCAATTCGGCGGCTATCAATAGAGGCCGTCTCTTTAGAGAATAAATTTTATAGCGATGAATATATCTTACAATTGGCTGAAAGAGTATCTTGATTTCGATCTGGAGCCAGAAGAAGTTGCTGCGGCGCTTACCTCTATCGGTTTGGAAACCGGTGGAGTAGAGGAAGTTCAAACCATTAAGGGCGGACTTGAGGGACTGGTTATCGGTGAAGTGTTAACTTGTGAGGAACACCCGAATTCTGACCATTTACATATTACGACCGTAAATGTAGGTGGCGAGGCTCCTTTACAAATCGTATGCGGTGCCCCGAACGTGGCTGCCGGACAGAAAGTGGTCGTAGCCGTGAACGGTACGAAACTGTACGACGGTGACGAATGCTTTACCATCAAGAGATCCAAGATCCGTGGCGTTGAGTCCAACGGTATGATTTGCGCCGAGGACGAGATCGGTATCGGTACCGACCATAACGGTATTATCGTACTTCCCGCCGATGCTGTTGTAGGTACGTTAGCTAAAGATTATTATAATGTAAAGAGCGACTACGTGCTGGAGGTGGATATCACCCCGAACCGTGTAGACGCTACTTCCCATTTCGGTGTCGCCCGTGACTTGGCCGCTTATTTGAAGCAAAACGGCAAGCCCGCCGAATTGAGACGTCCTTCGGTAGACGCTTTCAAGATCGATGACGAGACACCGGGCGTAGAGGTCGTGGTAGAGAATACGGAGGCTTGTCCCCGTTATTCCGGTGTTACGATCAAGGGCGTTACGGTGAAGGAGAGCCCGGAGTGGTTACAAAACCGTTTGCGTGTGATCGGCCTTCGTCCCATCAATAACGTAGTGGATATAACGAACTTTATCCTGCATGAGTTGGGGCAGCCTTTACACTCTTTTGACGCGGGTAAGATCAAAGGAAATAAAGTGATTGTCAAGGCGGCCGAGGCTGGTACGAAATTCGTCACGTTGGATGGCGTGGAGCGTACGTTGACCGATCGTGACTTGATGATTTGTAACGTCGAGGAACCGATGTGTATCGGTGGCGTGTTCGGCGGTTTGGATTCCGGCGTGACGGAGGAGACCACCGACGTATTCTTGGAATCCGCTTGTTTCCATCCGACGTGGATTCGCAAGACCGCCCGTCGTTTTGGCTTGAATACGGACGCTTCTTTCCGCTTCGAGCGTGGTTTGGATCCGAACAATACGATGTATGTATTGAAACGTGCCGCCTTGTTGATACAAGAGTTGGCGGGAGGTAAGATCACGGGTGCCGTACAGGATGTTTATCCTACCGTGGCGGAACCGTATACGGTTGAGGTGACTTACGAGAAGATCAATACGTTGATCGGTAAGGATATTCCGGTAGAAACCGTGAAAAGTATCTTGGCAAGCCTTGAGATGGAGATCGTATCCGAGACTGCCGAGGGCTTGACTTTGCATGTTCCCGTATATCGTATCGATGTGCAGCGTGATGTAGACGTGATCGAGGACATTCTTCGTATCTACGGATATAATAACGTGGAGTTCAGCGATAACGTGAAGTCCAATTTAAGTTACCAGACTCCTACGGATCGTAGCTGGAAATTGCAGAACTTGATCTCGGAGCAACTTTGCGGTTGTGGTTTCAACGAGATCATGAACAATTCCTTGACACGCTCCGCTTATTATACGGATCTGTCTGTTTATCCGGAAGCGCATTGTGTCATGTTGATGAACCCGTTAAGCGCTGATTTGAACTGCATGCGTCAGACCTTGTTGTTCGGAGGCTTGGAGAGCATCGAGCATAACATGAAGCGTAAGAATGGCAATGTCCGTTTCTATGAGTTTGGTAATTGCTATGATTATAATATCGATAACAAGAAGGAAGATGAGACCTTGGCGCAGTTCAGCGAGGATTACCGTCTAGGCATCTGGGTAGCCGGCAACCGGGTGGAGAACAACTGGGCGCATCCTGACGAGAAATCTTCCGTTTATGAGTTGAAGGCTTACGTAGAGAATATCTTAGCCCGCTTGGGTGTGGATATGAAACGGGTTATTTTCGGTAACTTGACGAATGATATCTATTCTTCGGGCCTAAGCATCACGACCGGTTCCGGACGTCAATTGGGTACGATGGGTATCGTAAGCAAGAAACTTCGTAAGATGCTGGATATCGATATGGAGGTTTATTACGCTGAGTTGTCGTGGACCCAATTGATGAAGGAGATCAAGAAGGCGAAAGTAACCTTCTCCGAGATTTCCAAGTTCCCGGCCGTTAAACGTGACTTGGCGTTGTTGCTTGATAAGAGCGTACAGTTTAGCGAGGTCGAGAAAATCGCTAAGGATAGCGATCGCAAGCTATTGAAGGAAGTATCTCTGTTCGACGTTTACGAGGGCAAGAACCTTCCGGCGGGCAAGAAGTCTTATGCCGTAAGCTTCTTCATGCAAGATGAGAGCAAGACTTTGAACGATAAGCAGATCGACGCTATCATGAAGAAGATCCAGACGAATCTGGAACAAAAGCTAGGTGCTCAATTGAGATAAGAATTTAATTACATAAAATAAAGATAAACTGATAAACATATGGGAAGAGCGTTTGAGTTTCGTAAAGCGAGAAAGTTTAAGCGTTGGGGCAATATGGCCCGTGTATTCACGAAGTTAGGTAAGGAAATCACGATCGCGGCAAAACAAGGTGGGCCGGAGCCCGAGAATAATCCTCGTTTACGTGTGTTGATGCAGAACGCCAAAAAGGAGAATATGCCGAAGGAGAACGTGGAGCGTGCCATTAAACGTGCCGTATCCAAGGATTTCACGGATTATAAGGAGATGAACTATGAGGGATATGGTCCTTTCGGTATCGCTATCTTCGTTGAGACCGCTACGGATAATACGACTCGTACGGTAGCCAACGTTCGTAGTTATTTCAATAAGAACGGTGGTTCTCTGGGAACATCCGGTAGCTTGGAGTTCTTGTTCGATCATAAATGCGTATTCCATATCGCTAAAAAAGAGGATCTTTCTTTAGAAGACCTAGAGTTGGAGTTGATCGACTTCGGTGTAGATGAGGTTGAGGAAGACGAGGACGAGGTTGTTCTTTATGGTGAGTTCGCGCAGAATTCGGCGATCCAGAAATATTTGGAGGAGAATGGTTTCGAGATCTTGAGTAGTGAGTTCGTACGTATTCCGAACGATTTGAAGGAGGTTACTCCGGAACAGCGTGAGTCTATCGAGAAGATTATCGAGAAATTAGAGGAAGACGAAGACGTTCAAAACGTATTCCATAATATGAAGGAAGACGATTCTGAGGAGGAATAACGTACGCTTATACGTAAAATAGTATACTTTATCCGTAAAAAAGCGACATCGAGGCAAATTCGATGTCGCTTTTTCTTTTTTACAACGAATGTTTCATGTTTTTTATTTATTTTTGTGAGTCTAGGGTGAATAACAATTTAACTTATATGGTGAAAATGAAAAGACTATTTCTTCTTTGTGCGTTCGTGAGCATGTTTGCGACGTGTAATTTTATCTCAGCTCAAAAGGAGTTAGGGATTTTCAATTCTGTTTCGGCAGGAGTGGGTGTTGGTTTGACGGGTGTAGATGTGGAGGTCGCTACTCCTATTACGCCTTATCTGGCGTTGAGAGGTGGTCTTACCTTTATGCCGGGTTTCAGCATTAATACGGACGTGGATGTAGATGTTAACGATCCGCGAGCGGGTGTGTATAATGATACATACTCCATGGATGTCAAAGGTAGCTTGAAACGTACTTCCGGACAGTTGTTGGTGAATGTTTACCCGTTTCCTCACGCTTCTTCGTTCTTCGTTGCGGCCGGCGCCTATTTCGGTGGTTCTTCCTTGGTGAAGATAGAAGGGCATAGTGATAAGCTGAAAGACCTGATCGCCCAAGGAGAAAGTGCGGGCATAGTTATCGGTGATTATACGATTCCGGTGGATAATAACGGTAATGTATCCGGTGGATTGAAAGTGTCCGGTTTTCGTCCTTATCTAGGTCTTGGATTCGGTCGTGCGGTTCCTAAGAAACGGGTTGGCGTGATGTTTGAGCTGGGTGTGCAATTCCATGGCAAACCGGAGGTGTATACGGATTCAGGGGATGTAAAGGACTTGTTGAATGAGATAGACGAGGATGATACCTTTACGAAGATCATGGACAAGCTAACGGTTTATCCGGTCATGAAGATTCGTATTTGCGGAAGAATATTTTGATTGTCAAAGATAGTATAAGCTAAGAGTGGCGTTAATAATACGATGCCACTCTTTTTTTATGGCTAAACTTTCATTTATTTTGTTTATTTTTGCGCGCTGTTAGGGTCATAATTTTGATAAAAATAACTTTATATGAAAAACAAACATTTAGTGATGCTATTGCTATCATCTTGCTGTTTAGCGGCATGTGTGGATAGTAAGTATGATTTAAGCGATGTCAATACGGACGATGCGGTAATGGGTGAGTCTTGGATAGCTCCCCTCGGTACGGGTTATGTAACGTCGGATGACGTTGTGAATGTAGAGAAAGTCCCTTCCATTCGGGAAGTCGACGGGGCTTACGTCATGATCTATGATGGAGAGATGAAGATTAAGGGGAAAAGCTTACGGGCCGCCTCTGATAAAGTGGAGATCGCCTCGGAAGATATAACGACTGGGGATATCGATGGCTTGTTCGATGGCGATTTCGTTTTGGCGTTAACGAACCCCCACATTACGTTAAAGTCGAATGTAAAGAATGCCTCTTTGGATTGTAGCTTGTCTATCGAGGCTGAGAACGCAAGTAAAAAGGAGGCTACTTCCTCTGATTTTACCTTGTCAACGGTGTCTCCTAATATTTGGATCGGCCCTCTTGATCCGAAGACGGATGCTTTTAAGTTTGTCAAGAACGAGAAGTTACCGGGAATCGTACAGATTGTTCCTCAAAAAATACATTTGTCTTTGTCCGCTGATAGCAAACAATGGGCGAACGCTCCTGCGGATGCCTTGAGTGAGTTACGTTATGCGGTAGAGCTTCCGTTGACTCCGGCACCGGAATTTAGCGCCGTATCCGTCGAGCGGATCGAGGACGCTTTTGATGAGGATTTCGTAGACTATATTTTCTCGGACGGAAGCGCGAGGATCTATGGAGAGGTTACGAACGAGATGCCGTTCGATATGTCTATCGAGATGGTGATCATGGATGAGAACAATGTACCGGTAGATATCCAATTTCCGGCGCAAGAGGTAAAAGGACAATCCGGAGAGGTTGTCTTCGAGATCACGAAGGAGGATATGCCGAAAATGAAGGACGCACGTCATATAGACCTGAATTTACATTTAACGGGTAGAGATCAAAGCGAGGCTTTGAAGAAAGGCCAGAAAACGACCTTCAACTTGAAACTCAAGAAAGAAGGCGGAATTTCTATTTGATCCCAGTACTAACCATTTAAATTACGAAAAAGAAAGATGAATACTATATATAATATGTATAAGAGAGGTCTGTGCGCTTTATGTTTATTGACCACTGTGGGGATGTCGGTATCCGCCCAGCAAATACGAACTTCTTACTTCATGCAATCCTCTACGGCACGCACGACAATGAATCCGGCGTATCGTCCCGAGAGAGGCTATGTCTCCATTCCGGTATTAGGCGCGGTTGGCGCTTCGTATGGTACGAACGGAATAGCTGTGGATAATTTTATTTATCCGAAGAATGGTGAGACCGTTACGTTCATGGATAACTCCGTGAATACCGAGTCTTTCCTGAATGGCTTGAAGGATGAGAATCAGGTAAACATGGATTTTGGCACGCAGGTTCTATCCGGTGGCTGGTACGCCGGCAAGGGATTCTGGACGGTTGATGTTTCTATCAAGGGCTTGGCGAATATTCGTGCTCCGAAGACATTGTTCGAGTTCATGAAAAAGGGTAATGGATCTCAGAGTACCTATGATATTCGTAATATCAGGGCGTACGCCGAGGCTTATTTGGAGACAGGTGTAGGATATTCTCGTCCTATCACGGATAAGTTGACAGTCGGAGGTAAGGTTAAATTGTTATGGGGCGTAGGTTCTATGGACGCTACGATCGATCAGATGCATGCTGAGATGGGAGAGACTAGCTGGAAAGTTACCTCTACCGGTACATTGCAGACGAATATGAAAGGCTTGGTTCCGGAAATGGAAGTAGACGAGCAAGGCCGTGATTATTATAATAGCTTTGATTTCGATTCTCCGGGTCTTAGCGGTTTCGGTATGGGAGTGGACTTGGGTGCTACGTACCAATTGACCGAGAATATCATGTTATCCGCCGCTGTCCTTGATTTAGGTTTTATCAGCTGGAGCAAGGGAGGTAGCACGCTAGGTAAGTTGGATGGAACTTTCGACTTTAACGGCTTTGATCTGGCTATTGGCGAGAATAACGGTGATATACCGAGCATGGGCGATCAGTTTGACGCTATCAAGGAAGATTTCGAGAACTTGCTTCATTTCAAGAAAGAGGGTGAGTCCGGAAGCACTACCCGTCTTCGTTCGACAATCAATATCGGTGGCGAGTACCGTTTACTGGAAAACAAGTTAGGTATCGGTTTATTGTCGAGCACTCGTCTTTATTCCCCGAAAGCCTATACGGAACTGACATTGTCCGGTAATTACCGTCCGGTGAAATGGTTTGAGGCTACGCTGAGCTACTCATTTATCCATAGTAAGTTCAAGACGTATGGTATCGCCTTGAATTTCTCACCGTCTTGGATCAATTTCTTTATCGGATCGGATTATATGTTGACAAAGGTAACTCCACAATGCTTACCGGTCAGCGGTAACGCCATGAATCTTTACATGGGAGTAAGTGTTCCTTTGAAATCATTCGCTAATTAATAGGGAATACTCAGAATAGAGTCTGTATCATAAAGGAAAAGGCTGTCCGGGTTATATACCCAGACAGTCTTTTCTTTTTTATTAGGCTCGTTTTATTAGGTTTTTTATCTTTGTGGACTGATTGAAAGGAAGAAATTGGATATGAGATTAAAGACTTTAGCCACCCATCCGGTATGGAGAGAGCCCCGGACTGTATTCGGGGTATGGATGCTAACAGGTGTTATTTTTGCTATTGTCAAGTTGTTGATCGGGAAATATAATAATTATAAGATATTTGAAGGAGTCTACTGGCATGCTATCGAAGGCTTAACCTTATATGGGGATCATTATCCGGAATATTATGATTCAAACCATTATGGAGTCTTATTCAGTCTTATCATAGCTCCTTTCGCCCTGTTACCGGAATGGCTGGGTATGATCTTATGGATAGCGGGGAATACCGCCCTATTATTTTATGCGATTAGCCGATTGCCATTGTCGAGTACCCCCAAAATCATTATTTATTGGTATTCGTATTGTGAGTTGATGACGGCTCAAGGAGTACAGCAATTCAATATATCAGTAGCGGCCTTTATCTTATTATCATTTGTCTTGATACTGGAGAAAAAGGATTTCTGGGCGGCAGGCATTATTATGCTCGGAACATTTATCAAGATTTATCCAATCGTGGGATTGGCGTTCTTTTTCTTCTCAAGGCAGAAAGTGAGATTATTAGTCTCTTGTCTTTTCTGGGGATTGGTTTGCTTTGTGATCCCGGTGCTTTATACACCGGGGTTTGAGTATGTGATCTCTCAGTATATAGATTGGTTTGAGCGATTGAAGGTGAAAAATATGTTGAATATGTTCGCTGATCCGCAAAATATATCATTATTAGGAGTGGTTCGAAAGATATCCGGGAATGCGGAGTATAGCGATATGTGGCTTATCATACCGGGCTTGATTTTATTCTGCATTCCATATTTGAGGATCTCTCAATATAAATATCTGGCTTTTCGCTTTATGCTGTTGGCTAATGTTTTATTGTTTGTCGTATTATTCAGTACGGGAAGCGAGGCGAGTGGGTATATCATAGCGATGATAGGAGCCGCTATCTGGTATATATGCAGTGTATCGCCCCATAAGAAATATACTTATTGGCTTTGGATAGCTACCTTGGTGATTGTTGGCTTATCCACTACAGAGCTGGTTCCATCTATTGTCCGGAATGGACTGATCCGTCCGTATGTGATAAAAGCTTGGCCTTGCATTGTGGTGTGGCTGACCATTTGCTATGAGATGTGTTTCTTGGATTTTAGTCATTCTCCCTATAAGCATATCACGACTTAGGCAGAGTGAATATCGCCTGTTTTTTAATAGAAGGTTACATAATAAAACGAGACTACTCCCGACAAGCGATGAGAGTAGTCTCGTTTTAAACTACTTTTTATCGATCTCTTTCAGTAATTCTTGTACCGCTGTTCTCAATTGCGTATCTTCCCCTTTGACAACAGTTTCCGGAGAATTAGCGACTTTAACATCCGGTTCCAGCTGTGTGTTCTCTAAGTAACTACCGTCCGACAGGCGATAACCGGTAATAGGTGTGCCGAATACCAGCGTCGGATCTTGCAGGGTTTCCCAAGAGACGGTAGTCATTGTTCCCGGTACGGGCATACCAACTAAACGTCCGATGTGTTGATGCTTATAAACCCACGGGGTTCCATGTGCGTTACTATAATTAGCCTCGCATTGGAGCATGATGGAAGGTTTATTCCAGCGGCGGCTAGGCATATCGCAAGCCTCCCGGCCACGTGTCACTTGGGTGAGGTATTTCTCTCCGCTGAACAAGATCTCGATATCCTCATGCAAACGTCCACCACCATTGAAACGGGTATCAATGACGATGCCCTCCCGGTCGTTATATTTACCTAGGATATCGGAGTAGACAGAGCGGAAACTAGGGTCTCCCATGGATTGGATATGGACGTATCCCAATCGTCCGTTCGACCATTTATCCACGTCGGCGGCACGTTGTTTCACCCAGCGAGTATAAAGCAAGTTATTTAACTCACCGTTACTGATAGGCAAGACTACCTCTTCCCAGCGTTCTTTGGTTTGTGGATCGTAGAGGGAAACCAAGGTCTTCTTTTTGGCCTTATTGTTTAATAGCTTGGAGTAATCCATATCCGGGGTTATTTCTTGTCCGTCTATTTTCTCCATGACGGTACCGGCTTTTACCTTGGAACGTGCGTGATCGAATGGGCCTTTTTCCACTACCTCAGCGATTAATAAACCTTTGCCGCTATGGTTCCAATCGAAAAGTAGGCCTAGGTTGGCGGTAATATTGCCGCTTGTTTGCGGACGGAAGCGTCCTCCGGTGTGGGAGACGTTGAGTTCTCCCAGATATTCGCTTAGCAACTCCGCGAAGTCATAGTTGTTATTGATATGTGGCAAGAACTTACGGTAGGCGGCTGTCATAGCGTCCCAATTTACGCCGTGCATATTCACGTTGTAGAACCGTTTTTGCTCTTGTTTATAGACATGGTCGAACATATACTCACGCTCGGCGGCCAAGTCCATTTTTAAGTTCGCTTGGTAATGAATCGGTGTTAGTTTCTCCGATCCCATATCCATTTTTTGCATGGAATTACTACCCAACAAGAACAGGTTCTTACCTTCCTTATCCATTTCCATGTTCGCCCATCCGGTATTCATCTTGTGGAGTAGCTTGGTCTCTTTCTTGCGCAAGTCCATTTTCCACAGGTCGTATTTGTCTTCGAAAGCCGAGAAATAATATAAGGTCTCGCCATTCTTCGAGATGACGGCACTACCCATTTCGGAGGAATTAGGAGTAAGACGTAGGATACGATCTTGGATTCCTTTCAGTTCCACTACGATATCCTTGGGCTTTTTGTCTTTCTTTTCATCGGCTTTATCTTCTTTTTTCTTGTCGTCGATTTTGTCCCCGGTTACCTCTTTCTGCTCCTTTTCCAGTTCCTTTTGCAACTCATAATCCTCTTTGCTCAAGCGGAATTTATCATAAGCGTCTTGATTCATGAATACCAGCATGGCATCATTCAAGGAGCCCCATGAAGCATGCGCACGCATTCCATAACGCTCGGTGGTGAATAAGATGGCGTTTCCATCCAGTACCCATTGTGGGGAGGTGCTGGTGTAACCGCTATTGGTCAGGTTGGTAATCTCCCCGCCTTGCGCGCTAACCAAGCCGATGTCCGAATAAGGATCGTGCTTGTTTCCGATAAACCGGAGCGTGAACCATTTACCGTCCGGCGACCATGAGTAATCGAAACCGCCGGCTGTACTATACCATGTGGAGCCATCCGTGACTTGGCGTACTTTCTTCGTCTCAAGGTTGACTACCATCAGCCGCATACGATCTTCTATGAAAGCGAGTTCCTTAGCATCCGGCGAGAATTGAGGATAATTACGCTCTACGGTCTTAGAAGGCAGGAGAACTTCCTCTTCGATAATCGTCGCGTTCGGGAAATTAGCTTCTTCCTTACGGGCGATCTTAGCCAAGTAAAGTTGCCAATTACCACCACGCTCGCTGGCATAAGCCAAGGTACGGTTATCCGGCGAGAAGCATACGCCTGTTTCGGCGGCCGGGGTATTGGTGATTTGTTTGGTCGTGTTGTAATCGGCCGAGGTGACGAATACCTCGCCTCTTAGGGTTAAGGCGATCTGCTTGCCATCGGGGGATACGGTGGCAGAGGTAGCTCCTTTGCTGGAATTCAGATCGCTGATTTGCTCTTGATCGTCACGGATCAAATCAATCCGCACTTTCTGCGGATTGACTCCCGGACGTTGTGTATAGATCTCGCCATCGTATGTGTAGCATAATGTATTGTCGCTACTTGTAGAGAGGAAACGTACGGGATGCGTCTTGAACTTAGTAACCGCCGTTATAGATTGTGGGGTGTTGAGAGGGAATGAATATACATTGAAAGACCCTCCGTTGCGTTCGCTCAGAAAGTAAACCGTCTGTCCATCCGGGGTAAATACGGCGTTGCGGTCTTCTCCCGCATGGTCGGTCAAATTGGTATGTTTTCCAGTTTGCGTATCGTACATCCATATATCCCGGGTGACGGACGAGGTATGATGTTTACGCCATTCATCCTCGAAGCCCTTACGGTCTTGGTATAAGAATGTCTTTCCGGATTTATCGAAGCAAACCATCTCGGCGGGTGTTCCCAATACTTGCTCCGTACGTCCGCCACCGATCGGCACTTTATAAAGTTCCGTCATGGCCGAGGTCGGGAATAAGGCGCTCTGGGCGGGATCTTGTATGGATGCGGAGAAGAGTACGTATTTACCGTCGGGAGTAAAGGCCGATGGAATCTCGGAGGCGGAATGAGTGGTGAGGCACTGTGCCGTTCCACCGTTGGAGGGCATTACGAATAAATCGAAATTGCCGTTACGATCGCTGGCGAAAGCGATTTGTTTTCCGTCCGGAGACCAGATTGGCGTGCATTCATACGATGCTTGGGTGGTAAGTTGTGTCGCTGTTCCTCCTTTGGCCGGTACTTTATAGATATCTCCTTTGTAACAAAACGCGATCTCTGTTCCATCAGGAGAAATTTGTACATCACGCATCCACAAAGGGGTTACAGCGTAGCTGGTAGTCGCAAAGCCCAAGGCAATGCAGGTTAAAAGTTTTTTCATGTACTTAATGCTTTTTTAGAATGGTACGAAGATACATATTATTTTGTACCCATCAGTCTGCTCTCTATTGAAATATTAACTGGATTTACCCTTTCAATTTCACGATAAATAACACGAGGCTTTCCCCTTGGGCCTGTGCGGGGAAAGTATTTCGCAGATCCTCTCCGGATTTGCTGAAACAATAGGAATGGCAATAGGGATCGATAGGGTCCATTCGTCGCACATTACCGGTTTGATAAAAATTATCTTTTAATCCTTCTTTTACCTGCCAGCATTCTTCCTTCTCCGTATCATAACAGAAGGTGTAATTTCTGGACTCATCCTCTGCGTTATAGTAAGTAGATACCCAGAAACGGCTACCCATGCGGATCGGTAGCAAAGGGAGTGTATTCTTTCCGGCAAGGTTCTCCAAGGCTTGGCTTTGCCGCTTTTGCTTAATATATAAAGTGTCCCGTAATAAGTTCCCGGGTTGATAGGAGGGGGCGTAGGCATAAACCGTTCCGCTTCCGGGCTCCACGGCTACTTCCGGGGCGAGACAACCGATCGGGCATGCGGAACGTTCCAGATCGACCGGACGGATCGTATGAGATTGTAATTTATGGAAAGAGGAATCGTATTCAACGATCTGTTTCTCAATCGTAGCGGTTTGCCCTGCCGTATCCCCATGAACACATTCCTCGGTGGTAAATATCCGGTTATTGTGCATGGATATGGATAGCATATGCCTATTCTCCGGAAGGTCGCATTTCAGTTTCTTGCGGGTAAGGAGATCACCATTGAATGAGTAATAGAAAATATCGTCCGTGTTTCCAAGTACGATCAGCTGCTGGTTGGCCGGGTTCACTACATACCCCGCTACCCGTATGTCATCCGGATGGGTGATGCGACAGATAAATTCTCCCTTGCGATTGAAACGGTAAAGCGTCTCATTGCTGATAAGGAATAGGTTGTCTCCCTCTTGACGGATATACTTGGCCTCCTTGATCGAATGCGTCCCTGAGTCCTGTAATGGAATGGCGATTACCTCATCCGCGATGTCAGACAAGGCTCCGGTAGGGTTGCTCCGGATCGATTCATTCGAGATTAACAGGTTATAGGCTTGCTTTCCGCAAACCAATAGAACAAGTAGTAATAAATATGTAAAGGTTCTTTTCATATCACCGCTAAATTAAAGAAGGATAAACCTTTTTATGATTTTTACGAATTGTTCTTATAAAACGTAGATCATCTGATTTTATTGGATAAGCCTAGAATTATTCTTGTAGAAATACCCAATTATCCCCCTCGGACATGGATTCTTTATAGGAAAAGCCTTCCCATGTGAATGCTTTTAATGTCTCCGGGTCAGAAATCCGGTTCTTTATGAGATAGCGGCTCATTTGTCCCCGGCACATCTTGGCGTAGATCACGATCGTCTCCGCTTTGCCGTTCTTCCAGATCTTGAACTCGGGCGTGATGATCCGGACGGATCGCTCCACCTCCTTCCACTGGAAAGAGGGTTGGATATCCAAGCTGGCTAGATTCAGTAGGATTCCGTCTCCCTGTCGGACGTCATGGATTAATATATTTGTTTGCCTGTCCTTCCAGAAGGTGTACATATTCCCGTCGCCTAGTTCCGGGATTTTTACGTCGAACTCCATCCGGTAAGGCTTGATAAGGTCTAATGGGCGAAGTAACCCGTAGCATCCCGATACGAAACGCATATGTTCTTGCGAGAAAAGAAAATCCTCCTCCGTGAAGTCTTTCGGGCTGATATTCTTGAATACGACACCGGTATAGGCGAGTATCGCTTGCAAGGGCTGGTTGTTTTCCGCATGAAAATCTTGGTATCTGCGGTAACATTCCGCCGCCAGTTTCGGGCTGAGCTTGAGGATACGACTTAATTCGTCAATGGGAAATTGGGTCATATTCAGGGCGATCTCGTTCGCCTCTTGCTGGAAACGTGGAGTCGTGCCTTGCGGCGCTTTTATCTTGGATGTCCCGGTCATTGTCTTAGCCGGAGATAATAATATCAACATATCTATATTGGATTTGGATTGATCGCATAAAGGTAATCCATATTAAGATTCAAATAGGGTATAAGCATCCCAATAAATCTTAAAGTATCTCGACTCGAATGAGGGTTTTAATGGAGGAATGAGTCTTGGTGATAGAAATGTAATGAGGATTATGAAGATGAGAGACGTGAAGATGCGACCTATATTCCTTTTGATAGTATTCATCCTACCTACGATGGCCCATGCGCAGTGGACGGAACAGGATTCTTTGCGCCTGCAAGAATTTTTATCCGGCAAGGAGGAGATACGTTTGAATCCTGAGTTTCAGAAGGCGATAGAAAGCGGGACTTTTCTACGACCCGATCAACCGGGAACCCATATGTTATCCTCACCAAGTGAGTTGCCGATTACGAAAGACTTCTCGGAATATGTACAGTTAGATACTTTACGTAGGTTGACCAATTATGATTCGATTACCCCAGTCCTATTCATGCTGCTGAATTTTAAGTCACCTTCCCGTTCATTGGCCATACAGAAGCAAGCGCACACGATTAGGCTCCCTAAGAATCAGGATTGGAAAGAGTTTAAGGTAGGTAAGGTTCCTATGGCTGCCAACGTAAAACTGACTAATATATACTCGGATGTCGTGAAGGATGGGCAGCGAAGGGGAGGGGTACTTGCTACCATAAGAGTCTATTTCGACGCAGAGGATTTACTTGAGACTATTTTCTGGAAAAGTGCCCGTGACAAGAAGAGAAACAGGAAACGGGAGAATACGTGGAAGTATTATAATGACTATCCGTAAATTGTTGGATTTATAGGATATAACCACTCGAAAAAAACACGTACGTGAATTTCAAAAAACATGTACGTGTTTCCGGAAAAACTCGTACGTGTTTTTTTGAGAACATTGACTGTTTTTACCTAGATACTGTGCGTTTACTATCAAAACCTTTTTCTCTCTCTTTTGTTCTTTCTGAAAAGATACGTCCGAATGACATCCGAAATGGACGGTTTGACGGGGAGTTCTCTATTCTGTTTTATAATATTAAGACAAAATGTCATATTTTCGTTTTGGTATTTCTTTTGTAAGGATATAAGTGTAAAATAAATTAGAAAAGAATATAAGAAAGGAGCTTAAATATATGAATTTAAACAATTTTACAATCAAGGCGCAGGAGGCTGTTCAACAAGCCGTACAGTTGGTTACCAAAAATAACCAACAGGTTATCGAACCTGTTCACTTGTTGAAAGCTGTCATTATGACGGGTGAGAGTGTTACTAATTTTATCTTTCAGAAATTAGGGGTAAACGCTCAAAACCTGAATATGGTACTGGATCGCCAAATCGAATCTTATCCTAAGGTTTCGGGAGGCGAACCCTATCTCTCTAGCGAGTCGAACGCTGTCTTACAGAAGGCGATCGATTATTCCTCTAAGATGGGGGATCAATATGTATCGTTGGAGCCGATCATCTTGGCGTTGTTCACGGAAAAGAGCACCGCTTCACAGATATTGAAAGACGCCGGCGTGACAGAGAAAGAGTTACGTCAAGCGATCGAGGAATTGCGTAAAGGAAATAAGGTGACAAGCCAATCCGCCGAGGAGACGTACGATGCCTTAGGAAAATACGCCATCAATTTGAACGAGCGTGCCCGTAGCGGTAAACTGGACCCCGTGATCGGACGTGACGAGGAGATCCGCCGTGTCTTGCAGATCTTGAGCCGCCGTACGAAGAACAATCCGATCTTGATCGGTGAGCCGGGTGTAGGTAAGACTGCTATCGCTGAGGGGTTGGCCCATCGTATCGTTCGGGGTGACGTTCCCGAGAACTTGAAGTCTAAACAGATCTTCTCGTTGGATATGGGCGCGTTGATCGCCGGAGCTAAATATAAAGGCGAGTTCGAGGAACGTTTGAAAGCGGTGGTGAACGAGGTTACGAAATCCGAGGGTGAGATCATCCTCTTTATCGATGAGATCCATACCTTGGTAGGAGCCGGTAAAGGCGAAGGCGCCATGGATGCAGCTAACATCTTGAAACCGGCCTTGGCTCGTGGTGAGCTACGTTCGATCGGTGCCACGACGTTGGATGAGTATCAGAAGTATTTTGAGAAGGATAAGGCGCTTGAGCGTCGGTTCCAGACCGTTATCGTAGACGAGCCGAGTGAGTTGGATACGATCTCCATCCTTCGTGGTCTGAAGGAGAAATACGAGAATCACCATAAGGTACGTATCAAGGATGATGCGATTATCTCTTCCGTGCAGTTGTCTACCCGTTATATCACGGATCGTTTCTTGCCGGATAAGGCGATCGATTTGATGGATGAGGCCGCCGCCCGTCTGCGTTTGCAGATCGATTCCGTACCGGAGTCGTTGGATGAGGTTTCCCGGCGTATCAAACAGTTAGAGATCGAGCGTGAGGCGATCAAGCGTGAGAACGACAAGTCGAAATTAGAGCTACTGAATAAGGAGATCGCCGACTTGAAGGAGGAGGAGACTAAGCAAAAGGCTCAGTGGCAGAGCGAGAAGGAGCAGATCAATAAGATCCAGCAAAATAAGATCGATATCGAGAACCTAAAGTTTGAGGCTGACAAGGCGGAGCGTGAGGGTGATTACGGCAAGGTCGCTGAGATCCGTTACGGTAAGATCAAGCAAAAGGAAGAGGAGATCAAGGAGGTACAGGCTAAGTTGAAGACGATGCAAGGTGCCGCAGCTATGATCAAGGAGGAAGTGGATAGCGACGATATCGCCGATGTGGTATCCCGTTGGACTGGAATTCCGGTCAGCAAGATGATGCAGAGCGAGAAAGATAAGTTATTACGTCTGGAGTCCGAGCTTCATACCCGTGTGATTGGTCAGGAAGAGGCGATCAACGCTATCGCCGATGCGGTTCGTCGTAGTCGTGCCGGCTTACAGGATCCGAAACGACCGATCGGTTCTTTCATCTTCCTCGGTACTACCGGTGTGGGTAAGACGGAGTTGGCCAAGGCGTTGGCCGAGTATTTGTTCGATGACGAGAATATGATGACCCGTATCGATATGAGTGAGTATCAAGAGAAATTCAGCGCGACTCGTTTGATCGGTGCGCCTCCGGGATATGTGGGTTACGATGAGGGTGGACAGTTGACGGAGGCGATTCGCCGGAAACCTTACTCGGTTGTCTTGTTCGATGAGATCGAAAAGGCGCATCCGGATGTATTCAACATCTTGTTGCAAGTCTTGGATGATGGAAGGCTGACGGATAACAAAGGCCGCGTTGTCAACTTCAAGAACACGATCATTATCATGACAAGTAACCTAGGTTCTTCCTTGATTCGTGAGAACTTCGAGAAGATGACACCCGCCACGCATGACAAGGTGGTAGACGAGACGAAGATCCAAGTACTGGAACTGTTGAAGAAGACGATCCGTCCGGAGTTCTTGAACCGTATCGACGATATCATCATGTTTACTCCGCTGAACGAGGAGGAGATTCGCAAGATCGTATCCTTGCAGTTGAACAGCGTGAAGAAGATGTTGGCTACGAACGGTGTCGCCTTGGACTTCACGAACGAGGCCGTGGACTTTATCGCCGACAAGGGCTTCGATCCTCAATTCGGTGCCCGTCCGGTAAAACGTGTCATTCAGAAGTATGTCTTGAACGAGTTGTCAAAGGCTTTGCTGGGTGGAACGGTAGACCGTAACCGCCCGATCGTGATCGATAGGAAAGACGATGGTCTGGAATTTAAGAACTAAAGTAGACTTGAACGCTTGACGTTAAGCGTGGTGTTTCTATAAAATAATGAAGGTGGAATGATCCTATGTGAATCATTCCGCCTTTTTATTTTTCACTAATAGGTAGATACGGCTTGGTGCGATTATTTCCGGGTGGGAACCGTGCACCAAAATGTAGATCCTTTTCCAACGCTTGACTCCACGCCGATCTCTCCACCTAAATGTTTAATGATTAATTCACAGATAGACAGCCCGAGCCCCGTACCTTGGGTGAAGGAATCTAATTTAGCGAATCGATCGAAAACACGGGAGATATTTTCTTCCGCTATCCCTTTTCCCGTATCGGTAACAAAGAAATAAATATCGTCTTTCCTTATTTCATATCCGATCGTTATCATTCCCTCGAAAGTGTATTTGCAAGCATTATTGATGAAATTAGCCAGTACTTGGGATAAACGGTTTCTCTCAGTATGGATAATGTAGCTTTCCGCAGGCAGTTCCGTGCGGAATTCTACTCCTTCCTTTATCTTGAATCGGTAACTCCGCCATAGGGTTTGTATAAGCTCGTTAATCTCTACTTCCGTATAAAGGAAATCCAATATACCGGCTTCTATTTTTGACATATCGAGTATGTCATTGATTAAATTAAGGAGTAGCTCATTGTTTGCGTGAATGATTTTAGCGAATTCTTTGATCTCCTCTTTATCCTCACTTTCGCTGATAAGGGTCGAGAAACCTACGATCGCATTCAATGGGGTCCGTATCTCATGGCTCATATTGGCGAGGAAAGCACTTGTCAACCGGTTTGATTCTTCCGCCTTCTCACGTAAACGGATCACTTCTTCGGCCATATTTCGTTCGGTGTCAAGAATGTCTTTCTTATGCCGATGTTCCCTCATCGAAAGGAGGATAAGTAGAAAGGCGATAAGGGCTATCGCCACTATCTCGAATGGGGATTCTATCATGAAACTCGGGACTACTACGAGGCTCATTTGCTTAAAGGTAGAAATAGGGTAAAGTTTGGGGTTGATTGTTGACGTGGAATGGCCGTATGCTTGATCGGTTTTAGACAGGAATGATTTGTAGGCACCTTTCATGGAATGTTTAAGATCGCTTGGCGTGATTGGACTGATTACATATGAGGTCTTGAATAAGTAAGCCTTGATAGGCCCGATTTTGCTCCGGAGAGCTCGGGTACTTGTGGTACTTTGTATTTTAGGTTCCATTGTAATCATAATTTAATACATTTACTGAGTTCTAAAAGAACTTGAGTATCAAATGACTATATGTAAATAAATGATGGGGTGTATTTTGATTTTAACACAAATAAGACTGGCTTTAGTGTTTTTTGTGATCCATAAAGATATTGGAAGTCTCTTTGGGGTACTCGGTTGGAAATATATTCTTTCAAAGAAAATATCATGCGGAACAGTAAATTGCCCGGAAGCTATAAAAAATAATAGGTCTATATGATAATCAAGTATTTTTATTACCTTTGCTTCCTATAAAACCTAAGCTCTTTTAGAACTATGTTCAAGTAAGGGCATTTGCTTTTGTTAAGTCACGTCCGTAAATAAGCTTAATTGTTTTTGGGATATAAAATCAAAATATTTCCGTACATTTGCCGCTATTCAAACCAATTAAACAAGATTAATTATGAGCACGAACAATGACGAGCTACTTTATGACGAGGATGATTCCGTAAAATTTATCCAGAATTATCTTCCCCAAGAACTGAAAGGAAAGTTCAGTAATGACGATATCAACTATATCGTAGACTTGATCTACGACTTCTATGAATCTAATGGCATGCTAGATGATGATGGTGACGATGAGATCGAGATCGATGAGGAAGAGGTTGTAAATTATGTAATTAAGAACGCCCAGAAAGACGGCGTAGGCAAATTCGAACCGGAGGAAATCACTTTTATAGTACAAGGAGAACTTGAATATTGCGATTCGATCAACATGTTTGATTGATATTTGTTATATATATAAAGTTGTTTAAGTGAAATTGTAGAAGATGATGAGGAACATTAAATTATTATCTGTTTTACTGCTATGTATGGCAGTGGTGTTTACGAGTTGCGGAACGTGGAATAACACGGCGAAAGGTACGGCGATCGGTGTAGGCGGTGGTGCCGCTGTCGGAGCTGGTGTTGGTGCCTTGGCCGGAAATACCGCATTGGGTGCCGTGATCGGTGCGGCCGTAGGTGGTACAGCCGGTGCGTTAATCGGTAAGAAAATGGATAAGCAGAAGAAGGAGCTGGAAGCTACCCTGCCTGAGGACACGAAGATCGAGAGCGTGAACAATGGTGAGGCCTTGAAGGTTACTTTTGACTCCGGTATCTTGTTTGCCACGAACTCGAGTACGTTGAGCGACGCTTCCAAGAGTGCCTTGCGTAACTTCGCTACCAGTTTGAAGGCCAATCCGGATACGGATATCCGAATCATCGGCTTTACGGATAACACCGGTAAGGTGGATTATAACCAGACCTTGTCCGAGAAACGTGCGAAGAGCGTTTACGATTACCTGATGATGCAGGGGGTAAGTACGGATCGTATGGTTTATGAAGGCAAAGGTATACATGATCCTGTGGCTAGCAATGACACTCCCGAGGGTCGTTCGTTGAACCGTCGTGTTGAGATCGTGATCTTGGCTAATCAGAAGATGATCCAAGAGGCTCAACAAGGAACGCTTCGATAAGTTTTTTAAGCTATCCCTGCCGGAAGCGGACAGGTTATAGTGTATGAATTGGGGGACTGTCTTTTCCGGATAGTCCCTTTTTTGTTTAAATCGCAGGATAGGAAGGATGAAGAAGTTGATATATATTTTATTTGTGTTGATTACGATCGCTTTTGCCGTGGCGGCCATAGCCGGATTCGCTACCGGACGTATGAATCCGGAAGGGAAGGAGTGGATCTCGTTTCCCGGATTGGTGTTATTACCGGTATTGGCGGTCAATCTATGTCTTTTCTTGATGTGGTGTGTCTTTAGGAGCCATTGGTGCTGGGTACCTTTGGCGGCGTTATTGTTGAACTGGGAGTTTTTGATATCGATGTTCCAGATACGGGTCTTCCCTAAAGAGATTCCGATAGGGAAAGAAGCGGTTAAGGTGATTACCTATAACGTGAATAATTTCAATACGGACGGAAAGAAACAGCTTCCTAATATAGCGGATTGGCTGAGAAAGGAGGACCCGGATATCGTTTGCCTCCAAGAATGCCCCGTTGAATCGGCCCTGCGGATGGATTCTGTCGCCAAGACCTTATCGTTCCTACCATATTATTGCTCTACCCGTTCGGCTACGAAAGCGGCGGGCAACGCTATTTTCAGTAAATATCCGATCCTTCGTTTTGAGTCTATCCTATACCCGGAGTCTAGCAATAAATCCTTGTTTGCCGTCATGGATATCCAAGGGGATAGTGTTCGTGTATTTAATAACCATTTCCAAACGACTAGCGTGAATGCCGTAAAGCCTCGTCTTTACCAAGCCCATGCCGAGGGTAAACAATTGGAGGAAACCGAGGCCGCCTTCCATATGGCTTTTCAGATGAAGAAGAATTTCGTGAAACGGGCTACTCAGGCGGATTATATCCGTCAGATGTTGGATGCCGGGGAGGGGCCCGTGATTCTTTGCGGTGATTTTAATGATACACCGGCCTCTTATACGTACCGTACCGTGAAAGGTGATTTAACGGATGGGTTCCGTGACTGTGGCTCCGGTTTCGGGTACACCTTTCGTCAATTAAAGCGTATATTTCGAATTGATTACATAATTTATTCTCCTGATTTTAAGGGTGTAACTTATGATTCTCCTAATTTAGACTACAGTGACCATAAGCCCGTCGTATGGTTAGGATATGTTAATTAACACACCCAAAAGGATAGTTTTAGAACCTTTTTCAACTCATGCTGTTTTAATAGTGACTTATATATAAGCACAAATAATAGTATAAACTGTTTTAAACGTTAAAATGAGATGAAAAAGATTTTTCCTTTTTTTCTGTTAGTTCTTCTGCTGGCTTCTTGCCAAAAGGACCCGGACATGTCGAAATTGGACAATGATTTTCTGGTGTTCACGAATCATGATAAGGACGCGAAATTCGAATCGTTCACTACGTTCTACATTCCGGATAGTGTATTGGTTATCGGCACAAGCGAGAAACCTCAGTTCTGGACAGCCAATGAAGCAGACGATATTATCACTACGTTGGTGAATAATATGGAAAGCCGCGGTTTCAAACGCACGCTAGACAAAGATAACGCCGACTTAGGTCTGCAAGTTTCTTACGTACAAAGTACTCAATATTTCGCTGACTACAACGATGGCTACAACTACCCGTACTGGTGGTGGAACTATCCGGGATATTGGAGTCCGGGTTACTGGGGACCGGGTTGGGGTAATTGGTATTACCCGTATCCTGTAGTGTATAGCTATAGTGTAGGTTCCTTGTTGACTGAGTTAGTGGATTTGGATGCTCCTGCCGCTTCTAAGGCAGACGCTAAACTTCCGGTTCTTTGGACCGCTTACATGAGTGGCTTGTTGTCTGGTTCTGATAAATTCGACACTCAGCTAGCTGTTCGTGCTATCGAGCAAGCATTTGTACAATCTCCGTACGTAAAGAAATAATAATTCGAATGATTAAAAGTTTGAGGTTCTATGAAAAAGATAAATAAATTAATCGCTTTACTCATCGTTTGTATGGCGATGCCTGCTCTGGCTGGCGCCCAGGTTTTGAAAAATGCGTATTTTAATGTAGACTGGCAGATCAACTCTCCGTTCGGTCAAGACTTCTCAAAGAAGACTAGCGGTTGGGGTGCTCACGCTGAGGGTGGTTACTATGTGATTCCTAATTTCGCTATAGGTGCGTTCATCTCTTATCATACAAATAATGAGTATGTGGACCGCCAGACGATTCCGGTAAACTCAACATCCGTAATCACTTCCGATCAACAGCATTCTATCTTCCAGTTGCCTTTTGGCGCGGCTTTCCGTTATAACTTCGCTCCGGAAGGACAATTCCAGCCGTATGTTGGCGCTCAGTTAGGTGCTAGCTATAGTGAGATGTCTACCTACATGAATGTGTTGAAGGTTTACGATCGTAACTGGGGATTCTATGTAGCTCCCGAGATCGGTATGACCGTGTACTTCACACCTCAGAAACAGATCGGCGTACATATGGCCGCTTATTATAACTACGCTACCAACAAGGGGGATGTCCTCAGCTATCATATCGATGGTTTGAATAACTGGGGTATCCGCTTAGGTCTAGCGTTCTGATAGACAACGTTTGTTCTTTTAAGTGTTTTATGTAGTTTAGGGAAACGGAGGGCAGTGAATGTCTTCCGTTTCTTGCTTTTATAGGATCTGTAGTTTCACCCCGAATGAAAGGCTTAAATAATCTTTTGGCTTCAAGTAGCTGTTGCCGATAGCGTTTATTATATACAAATCGCAAGTGCTCAACTCATAGAAGAAGCTGATGGATTTATGCCAGCTACTATTTGGATTCAGTTTGAGTGTGATCCGCTCCCCGATAAAGATATGGTTACGGATGCGGGTGGAGAACCAATAATATCCCGGGGGATACTTATTCGGTTGCTTGGCCCAGAAATCCCGGTCAAATAGGAAATTTACGTAGATACCGCAACAAAGAGGCTCGAAAGATACTTTTTCTCCCAGATCGATATTCCAAGGAAAATAGTTTTGTTTCAAGGTGAAAGTCACGTTTGCGTGATCATTTGCGTTGCGGGGGACGATACCCAGCAACATATCCGTTTCCCAATGATTCCGGTAATAATTCCAACCGGTACCCACGGATAGCATCGCCATGGAACCTGCGAATTGTACTTTTGTATAGCGGGGAATGACCCGTTGCCATGCGTTCTCGTACCGTTGCACTCGTTTCGTGTATTTATCCTCTTGCGCATGGAGTGTAAGGGGAAAGACACAAGTTAAGAGGAGAAGCTTAAAAATTGACCACTTCATACATATAATCGTCAGGGGTTAAGGTAAAAAGAAGATAACTTCGTTTGGCGATATTGGCGCAACCGTAGTAGATAATACCATCCTCAAACAAATCGGCTGCCGATACGCAATGGTTATGCGCATGCAAGCAGAACATTAAAGATGGTAATGTCTTGATATAAAGTTGGAACACGTCTTTCACGTTATTGTCGAACTGTTCGTTCCCGGGAGGGGCGTGCATGACTACGATCGTGCGTTTATTACGGGTACTATCCGCTATCTCATTCTTTAGGAAATTAAAATCGGGTACCGGATGGGAATAATCATACTCGATAGCGTTCGTATTGAGGCATACGAATTTCACGTCGCTCACGACAAACGAGAAGTTCTCATTCCCAAAGATTTTACGAAATACTTGGTCGCCATTACCGATCACGTCGTGATTACCGATCAACCCTACGTAAGGCACTTTTAGTTTGGACAAGATATCATCGTTCCACTCGAATTCCTTCTTTAAGCCGAACTCCGTATAATCTCCTCCATGGATAATGAAATCGATGCTATCTAATTGATTAACGTACTTGACGAAATCTTCCGTCTCGTTATAACTCCGCTGGGTATCGCCCATAAAAATAAAACGGATCGTGTCTTTCCCTTCGCAGACTTTCTCGATACGCTCGATATTGGTCGGGTTGATCTCCTGGGAAGTATCGGAATCCAGACGGCCGTCATACGGATGATAGTCGATTAAGTCGCAAGCCGTGAGGAGCGTAGCGGCAGAAAGCCATATGTATTTCTTTAAAAACATAGCATCCTAACTTTTTTATATGCAAAGTTAGGATGCTATCAGTACCAAAAAAGGTCATTTCTGAGCTTATACTGGTCTAAAATGTATATTCTATAAAGCGAATACTTGCTTTATTTCCGTGAAGTCAGATAATACGATATCGGCAGTCTCATTTCCTTTATAAGCGCTCCAACCAATACTTTTTAGCCAGATTGTCTGGCATCCGATCCGGGTGGCGGGGACGATATCCTTATCATAGGAATCACCTACGACAACAATCTCGTCGGCGGGAAATCCCAGTTTATCCACTCCTAATCGGAAGATCGCCGGGTCCGGCTTACGGATACCTACGACCGCCGATTCCACGATAGCGCCGAATAAATGATCCAAACCGAAATCTTTCAACACGGATTCTATGTTCCCATAGAAGTTCGATACCAATACCAATGGGTAACGTTCCGCTAATTGCTCCAGAATGGGGCGGGCGCTATCGATTGCCTTCCGGGCGTATTCGTAACACCAATCCGCTAATTGTTCCGGTAACTCCGGGGTAATCGCCTCGGCGGATAAATGCCCGTTCTCTTTCAGCCATTGGATTTGTAAATCGCTTTTCAAGCGCAACATATCCAAAAACGTATGATGAGGCTTCACGATCGGATTCTTTCCAAGCGTTCTTTCTCCATGTACATAGGCATCACGGAAAACCGCTTTGGATACGGGAACCTTCAAGGCCTCATACGCCATCCAGATCACCTCTGCCCAGTGCATGCCGTTACTGTCTATCGTTCCGCCGTAATCAAAGAGGATTCCTTTTACTTTGTCTAAATTGAACATAATCGAATGGGGTAAAAAAACGTTATAACTGTTTGCTGAAATCTTCACAAATATGCTCATGCTTTTTGATCATATAGAGCAACATCGAGTTTAATACGGTCAGCTCGAATACGAAATACAGCCAAGGCATGTCGATGAAAAGGCTGACAAACAAAGCGATCACCCGGGTATTGAATGATAGCATATTTGTATATTTCATTAATGGCAGGCTCTTTGTTCGAAAAGCCTTACGGAACCATTCCGGCGCTTGTCCGTTGTATTTCTCACGGATGATGTTCATCATGTGTTGGAATTTAGGTGTCCATGCTTCTTGACCTATCGTATAATTAATGTAGAAGGTCTCGAACAATTTATAGATAAAGTCATGTTTCCAACTCATCTTCTTATAATTCTCCTTCAATTGGGGAGAGTGGGAGAGCTCGCTACCCGATTTACCTTTCAAGAACAACAAGTGAATATTGCGATAATAATCCGCCATGGCCGCTTGCTTGCTATGGAAGAATCCCGTCGTAGCCGCCAATAGCCAGATCCATATTCCCCATTCCGGCGTGAGGCGTAAGCAGATTGCCGCATAGATAGCGATAAACCAGAAATCGCCGGCGGCACCGTCCAAGATACGTCCCAAGGCACTTTTCTGTCCGGTCATACGGGCTAATTGTCCGTCTGCGCTATCATACGAGTTTGCCCAGATTAACAGTAACATGCCGATCACGTTGATAGCGAGGCTCTGGAAATAGAAACAGATACCTGCCGCTATGCCGATAAAGATGCTGGCGATCGTGATACTATTGGGCGATACCCCCAATTTATTAAAGAACAAAGCCCATTGGTAGCCAATAGGACGATAGAAATGAATATCGATAAACTCCTCGGTGTCCAAAGATTTTAAGGTTGACTCCAGACTGGGAGTAGACTTAGTCTCACTCATGATTGATTTTGTTAAAACGATTTAGATGTGTTCTCGCATAAGATCCCAGATACGACGTGCGATGTTTGGAGCCGCTTCTTCCCGGCAAGGGGCGAAACTAGGCCAATCGTTGAAATCGATAATCCGCATGACACCATCCTCGGAGACAATGCAATCTCCCCCGTAAATATGTATGTTCAATACCTCCGCAGCCTTGTGGCAAAGCAGACGAAGCTGCGCTTCGTCGAAGGGGATCCCCTTCGCTGTACCATTGATAACTTCTAAGCCAAATTTACTATGATGCATGTTCGATGGATAGAACCAATAAAAGAAATCGGTTCCAGCTACCCCGTAAAATTTCACCAAATCGCCTACCAGATGCTCATTGATTACCGCCGACGGGATACCACGGATAGCGTATTCCTTCAATATGCTTTTCGCCTCTTCCGGGTTTCTTACGTAGGTGACGTCTTCCCGGTGGATGGCGTGGAAATCTCCCCGTTTGATCCAGCAATTAAAGAAACCGGCTTTCTCAAGGGCTTCTGTCGGATCCTCATCTGTCCGTAAGATTAAACTTTCCGGATGGGAGATATGATTGGATAATAGGAGGCGGGTCATTTTCTCACGGGTACAATTCTCGATCCCGTAACCCGAGTTCACCACGAAATAATTTTTATCCTCTAGTTCTTGCAGCTTATGGATGGACTTCCAGTCTCTTACCATATTAAAGATACCCTTTTCCTTCGGGTCTTGTAGCAGCAGATCCGATTCGATATATTCGTTTACATCGCATCCCAATTTTCGTAAATGCTGGGCTGTCAAGGCGAAGATCGCCGCGTCGTTGCCGATATGATTGGGGGAGAATTGATTTCCTCTGCGGATACCTGCTAAAGTTAATTTACTCATTGTTAGACAGTATTCTTTATGACTTTAAAAATGATTCGGCTTTCAAAATGTCATCGGCGTGATCCACGTCGATGATCTTGCTGAAAGGATAGGCCTTTAGCCTCAACCCCTCGGCGATGAGCTGCCGTTGATAATTGCGCATTCTCGACATTCCCTGCGAGATGGCGTTGTTCAATACACCCAGAGCCGGACGCCTCAAGCAATAGATACCTCCCGATATGTAACGGCAATCACCGTCTGCCTGATCTAGGAAATTCCGGACGTAAAGTTCGTTGTCTGTTTCTACATATAAGGGTTTCTCGTCGTCAATAAAATCAGTGACGGCCATCAATCCGTCCAGTTTATCCTCTTGGATGAACTGTTGGATATAGCCGCTGAACTCTTCTTCCTTGAAGATCGTGTCTACAGTAGTTAAACAAATCTTATCACCATCCAGATAATGACTCAGCTCGTAGAAGCTGTGCATAGAGCTGGGGGTGGATTTTACCAACAGGTAAAAGGGTATAGGTAGTCGCAGGGCCTTCAGGTAATCCTGTACCTCGGTCATCTCCTCGTTTACGATGATACTGATAGAGGTAGCGTTATTTTTCAAAAAAACGTCTATCAACCGGTCTATCAGAGCGACACCGTTGAGTCTAACCAGAGGCTTTGGCCACTTAACACCTTCTTGCGCCAAGCGGGAGCCTTCGCCGGCGGCAATGATCGCGTAATCCATAACTTTTATTAGTTCAAATAATAATTTCGCAAAGTTACGAGATTTCTGAGATAGTTTTAGGCTATATCGTTGATATAATTGGTCAAAATTTCTATAAATTAGGACTATTTGACTAGAACAACAAAGACGTTATAAAGAGCTTGAATGTTTTTTTGAAAATAATTATCGTTTTATAGTTGCTAATTCAAATAGAATGCTTTCCTTTGTGCCATGAACAAAAGATAGTTTGTATAGCTCTTTTATCTTTTAGCATTTATTCATCAGCGATGATAATACTTTCTTTTAGAGATTGACTTCACCAACCATCCTTGTTTTATTATTAATTTTTATTTTTTTATATCATTTTCGTATGAATATTTACATTGGAAACCTGAATTATCGGGTAAGAGAATCAGACTTACAACAGATTCTGGAAGAGTATGGTGTTGTAGACTCAGTTAAAATCATTGTTGACCGTGACACAAAACGTTCTAAGGGCTTCGCTTTCGCTGAGATGCCTAACGCTGCAGAGGCTCAAAAAGCTATCGAGGAGTTGAACCAAGCTGAGTACGAAGGTCGTCAGATGGTTGTTAAAGAAGCTATCCCTAGACGTTAAATTTTAGAAGAAAGAAATTTTTAAAATAAGACGAAAAAGCGGGGAAACGAGGTGAAAACTTCCGTTTCCCCGCTTTCTTTTTTCAGTGTATTTTGTTTATGTTCGCGAGAAATTTTAAGAGTGATGAAGAATATAGGTGTTAGGAGTCTCATTGTGGGTCTTTGCTTGATGGGATTGGGGAGTTGGTCTCCCTCGCTGAAGGCGCAGATCGCGGATCGTGTCTATAAGACGGATTATCATATCGACCCGGAGAAGGCCCGGGAGTTGTCCGTGGAGTTGGATAATATTAGCTTCTTCAAGGATAACGAGTATACGGGTAAATTTACCAAGGGGTATTCGTTGCCGGGGCTTTGGGTACAAGGCAAAGCGGTTTATTATCCCTTGCGGAATATCAAGTTGGAGGCGGGTGTCCATATGTTGATCTATCATGGGGCGAATAAATATCCGAGCATGGCTTATCAGGATATCGCTTATTGGAAGGGAGACCAATACCAAAAAGGGGTACATGTGTTGCCCTATTTCCGGGCGCAGATGGCCCTCTCGGATCATGTGAACATCGTGCTGGGAAATATTTACGGCGCTTCCAACCATAATTTGATAGAGCCTCTTTATAATCCGGAGTTGAATTTGACCTGCGATCCCGAGGCGGGCTTGCAGTTGTTGTATGACTCGAAGGCTTTCGACTTGGATGTGTGGGTGAACTGGCAGAGCTTTATTTTCCGGGAGGATGTGCATCAAGAGGCGTTTACCGTCGGGATCTCTTCGCGGGTAAAGTACAACGACCCGGCTTCCCGTTTCCATTTCTATACGCCGGTGCAAGGATTGGTGCAGCATAGGGGAGGCGAGATCGACACGATCTTCAACAATTCTGTGCAAACCTTGATGAATGGCGCGATCGGTGTCGGAGGTGTATGGAATACCGGACATCGTATTTTCAAGAACTTGAACGTGGAACTGGATGCTACCGGTTATTATCAGCAAGCGGGAGAGATATGGCCTTTTGACAGCGGATATGGCTTGTATGCCCGTGCTTCCGCCGATATCTATGATTTCCGGGTGAAAACGTCGTATTGGACCTGCAAGGATTTCATCTCTATGTTTGGTAGCCCGTTTTTCGGGGCGGCCTCGATGATTGATGAGGGAGTTACGTTCGACCGTCCGCAAATGATCTATCTGGGGGTGGAATATTCCCGGCAACTAGCGAAGGGTTTCTCGATAGGGGTAGATGTGGACGTTTTCCATCATCTCTCCGGAGATATGAATGATGCGGATGGAGTAAAACAACCGATGGGAAGCGCCACGAGTTTTACGGCAGGGGTTTACATGCGTATCAATCCGTCTTTCTTGATTAAAAAATTCTGATCATTACCTTCATACATAAACACAGTAGTATTCGATTGTGAATACTACTGTGTTTTTCTATGAATACTATTGTGTTCAGCCGTGAATACAATAGTGTTTTTATTCAATTACTAAATCAATCTTTTTCAGTGTCTTATCGTCCGAGGAACCTCCATATAGGATTTGGTATTTACCCGGGCGAACCTCCATGGTCTGCGTATTGTCATTGAAGGATTGGAAAGCTTTCGGTTCCAATTGGATGCTAACCGGTTGTGCGCTGCCAGCCTTCACGTTCACACGTTTGAATGCTTTCATCGCTTTTAGCGGTCCGGCAGGATCGTTCGGGTTCTTGATGTAGATCTGAGCGACCTCGTCACCATCCATCTTGCCTGTATTGGCGATATCGAAGGAGAGGGTAACCGATTCGTTGGAAGCGATCTTATCCTTTGACAACTTAGCGTTCTTATAATCGAATGTTGTATAGCTCAAGCCATAACCGAACGGATAAAGCGGAGTCTGCGTCATGTAACGATAGGTACGGCCTTTCATGCTGTAATCTTGGAAGTCCGGAAGCTGGTCTACGGATTTATAGAACGTGATCGGCAAGCGTCCGGCCGGGTTATAGTCTCCGAATAAAACGTCGGCCACGGCTGTTCCACCTTCTTGTCCGCCATACCAAGCGTTCAAGATAGCGTTTACATGATCGTTCTCCCAGTTCAATGCCAATGCGCTACCCGTACATACCACGTATACCACAGGCTTTCCGGTGGCTACCAAGGCTTTGACCATTTCCTTCTGTACGGCCGGGATCTCGATATTCGTGCGGTCGCCTTTCCGGAAACCTTCAGCGTCTACTAGCATTTCCTCACCTTCCAGACGTGGAGAGATACCACCTACGAATACGATGACATCAGCGTCTTTAACCTTGCTGGCCGTAGCTTGGAAATCTACGGGTGTGCGTACGCCTACCGTAAAGTTCAGATCAGCGCTACCCGTGCGTTGCATGTATTCGATCTTTATGGGATATTTCTCACCTTTCTTAGCGTTTAGCGTATAGAGTTTTTCCGCTCCATATTCGTTTTCCCATACCTCGGCGACTTTAGCCGTATCGATATACAGGCGGAATGCGTCATTTCCGGATAGTTTGAACTCGACAGGACCATCTATCGGAGACTCGAATTCACCCGTAAAGCGAGCCGTGAAATTCGTCAAGTTCACGTTCGGGGCGAATTGGGTGTTACCTCCGGTGGTATAATGAAGCTCTTTCGCTAATCCCTTGTAGGCGGGGGTACCCTCGAACTCGGTATTGTTGAAGAATTCGGAGGCGAAACCCTGTCCCGCCGTGGAAGATACGTGGCTACCTAGGTCTGTCACGACAAAATCGGCGGTATGGTTGCAACCCAGCTCGTAGATAACCTCTGCGTTCGGGACTTTATTGCGGATACCTTCCACGATCGTAACGGTCTTGCTAGGGAAGCCATTGTAGTTGGCCCATAGCATGGTAGAGTCCGCCGCGTTCGGTCCTACTACGGCGATCTTCTTGATATTCTTGTCCAGAGGAAGCATATTATTCTTGTTCTTCAACAAAACGATACTTTTACGTGCCATATCCAGTGCCTTGGCGATATGCTCCGGGCTCTCGACTACGCTGTAAGGTATCTTAGAATAAGGAACCCGCTCGTCCGGATCGAACATACCTAGCTCGAAGCGGCCTTTCAGTAGGCGGCGTAAGGATACGTCCAGATCTTTCTCCGAGATCTTACCGTCGGCCAAGGCTTTGTTTAGCGCACGGTAGCTACCGCCACATTCTAGGTCGGTACCGTTCAATACGGCGTCGGCGGATGCGCTCTCAGCGTCCGGGTGCGTCTCATGACGAGGCGTATTCTTGTCTTTCCTCCAGAAATCATCGATAGCTCCGCAGTCGGAGAGGATGATATTGTCGTATCCCCAACTGTTACGCAAGATATCGATCAATAATTTGTCGCTGCTACAGCAAGGTTTACCCTCGAAACGGTTGTAGGCGCACATTACCTCTTGTACATCGCCTTCCTTAACCAATGCCTCGAAAGCCGGAAGATACGTCTCGTACAAGTCACGAGGGGTAGCTTCTGCGTTGAATTCGTGGCGGTTCCATTCCGGGCCGCTGTGTACGGCGTAATGCTTGGCGCAAGCGTGTGTCTTATAATAATTAGGATCATCGCCTTGCAATCCGCGGGTTACGGCTACACCCATCTTCTCGGTCAAGTAAGGGTCCTCTCCATAAGTTTCCATACCCCGTCCCCAGCGAGGGTCACGGAAGATATTGATATTCGGGGTCCAGAAAGTAAGACCTTTGTAACGGTCGTACTCCTTGTCCTTTTGGTATTGATGGTATTTGGCACGGGCCTCATCGCTGACCATCGTGAAGGTCTCGTGAACGGCGTTATCATCGAAGGTAGCCGCCATGGCGATCGCTTGCGGGAATACGGTCGCACGTCCGGCACGAGCCACGCCGTGAAGAGCCTCGTTCCACCAGTCGTAAGTCGGGATTCCCAAACGCTCGATGGCGGGGGTTACGTTCATCATTTGGCCGATTTTCTCCTCCGGTGTCAGTCGGGATAGTAAGTCGTCGATACGTTCTTCCAAGGGAAGATCCGGATTCCGGAAAGGGTAATCTTGTTGTTTTTCACTACAAGAGGCGGTGAGTAGGAGGGTGATCATCGCTACTGTCAGTTGTTTCATTTTCATGTTATTAAATTTTAGATATTGTTTATCTTACATTATTACTTATTGTAAACTATTTTAAGATAGATCGTTATCTTTGATATTGATGGAGCAAAGTTACTACAAAAAAGTGAAATGCGGAAAGATATAGTGATAGAATTGAGTTACAAGGGTTTTGGTTGAAGTGGCGATAATCCGTGAAGCCATTACAATCCCTGCCGAAGCCAAATCCTGACGCCGCTACGTTACTTGTTCGTAACCATGCCCGAAAATGCGACAAACGGGTACGAATAGCGAAACAAGGCTCTAAGGAATAGTGAGTTATCCATAACTCATGCGAAAAATCAGGTTACGGAAAAAGATTGCGCCGTTCCTCCCCGTTTTGCGTACCAACACCGGACTCTTCACCAACTAATTTTGAAACCCAAAAATTAAGGACAATGAAGAGTACATTTTCAGTAATCTACTACCTCAAGCGTCAGGTAGTGAAAAAGGACGGGACAGTTCCCGTCATGGGACGCATCACGGTGGACGGCAGCCAGACACAGTTCAGCTGCAAACTGACTGTCGATCCGAAACTGTGGGACACCAAAGGTGGACGTGTCACGGGCAGAAGCACGGCGGCACTCGAAACGAACCGTATGCTTGACAAGATGCGGGTACGCATCAACAGGCATTATCAGGAAATCATGGAGCGTGACAACTTCGTCACGGCGGAGAAGGTGAAGAACGCCTTTCTCGGACTGGAACACCGCTACCACACGCTGATGCAGGTGTTCCGCCAGCACAACGAGGACTACGAGAAGCAGGTGGAGGCAGGCATGAAAGCCAAAGGCACGCTGCTGAAGTACCGCACCGTTTACAAGCACATGCAAGAGTTCCTCGACATCCGCTACCATGTGAAGGACATCGCCCTAAAAGAGCTTACCCCGGCTTTCATCTCCGACTTCGAGATGTTCCTGCGCACGGACAAGCACTGCTGCACCAATACCGTGTGGCTGTACGTCTGCCCGTTACGGACGATGGTATTCATCGCCATCAACAACGAGTGGCTGACGCGCGACCCGTTCCGCGAGTATGAAATCAAGAAGGAGGAAACAACACGCAGTTTCCTGACCAAAGATGAGATCCGCCTGCTGATGGAGGGGAAACTGAAAAACGCCAAACAGGAATTGTACCGCGACCTCTACCTGTTCTGCGCCTTCACGGGGCTGTCGTTCGCGGATATGCGCAACCTTACGGAAGAGAATATCCGCACCTACTTCGACGAACACGAGTGGATAAACATCAACCGCCAGAAAACGGGCGTGGTGTCCAACATCCGCCTGCTCGACATCGCCAACCGCATAATCGGCAAATACCGGGGACTGTGCGGGGACGGCAGGATATTTCCCGTTCCGCATTATAACACGTGCCTTGCCGGTATCCGTGCCGTCGCCAAGCGTTGCGGCATCACCAAGCATATCACGTGGCATCAGAGCCGCCACACGGCAGCCACGACGATATTCCTCTCCAACGGTGTTCCCATCGAAACGGTCAGCTCCATGCTCGGACACAAGAGCATAAAGACGACGCAGATTTACGCAAAGATAACCAAAGAGAAGCTCAATCAGGACATGGAGAACCTTGCCGCAAGATTGAACGGCGTCGAGGAATTTGCAGGTTGCACCATCTAAAAAGAAAAGCCATGAAACGTGACACAATCATCATCGAGGACAAGGCAGTCAGCGTAACCGGTAACGACGTGTGGATGACCGCCACCGAAATAGCCGGATTGTTCCATACGACCGTCCCGGCAGTGAACGCCGCCATCAGAGCCGTCCGCAAGTCGGACGTGCTGAACGACTACGAGGTGTGCCGCTACATGCAGCTTGAAAACGGGCTGCACGCGGACGTGTACGCCCTTGAAATCATCATCCCGGTCGCTTTCAGGGTGAATACCTACAACACCCACCTGTTCCGCACATGGCTGGTGGGAAAGGCACTCTCACAAGAGAAACGGCAGACATACGTGATGTTCATACAGAACGGAAAAGCCGGGTATTGCTGATTGCACATACCCCATAAGACAAGTAAACGGGTAGCACCACAAAAGGTGTCACCCGTTTACTTTTTCATGAAACCGCCTCACTCCAGCGGCTTGCGGTAGTTCGCTTCCAGTACCCCGCGCAGCCCCGTTTCCGGGTAAAGCACCTTCCCTCCCAAAAGTATGAAGGGCAACACGCGGTTGTTGCGGTATTCCTGCAAGGTGCGCCGGCTCACACGGAGCAGTTCCGACACCTCGCCGTCCGTCAGGTAACGTTCCCCGTCCAGCGGAGGACGGTAGCTTTCCAGAAATGCGGACAGCCATTTCGAGCCTTTGCGCATATCCTGCACCACAGAGGCTATCGGCTCGTCTTCCATCGTAAAAACATCGTTGTTCTCGTTCATCATAACTTCGGATTCAGTGGGTGAATAAATCAAATCATCTGCCGTGCGGATAGAGCGTGCCGACAAGCGGTATCAGCCGCTTCACCTCCTCTGGCTTGTAATAGAACCTGCGGTTTATCTGCGAGTAGCCGATAAGCCGCCTGTCACGCAGCGTCTGCAACGTGCGCGGGCTTATTCTCAACTGCCCGCAGACCTCCTCGCCCGTGAGCCATCTTTCCATGCGCCCCGTGTCGCTTTTGCGCCTCAGGGCGGCGACCTTCTCCGAGAGTGCGCCGAATGCCGCCACCATCATCTCGAAAGTCTTTTTCTCGATAGATACTATTTCCATATTCATGTCATTTAGAGTTTGCCGCAAAGGTAACGAAACGGCATACAAGACGTATCGTTTTCCGCTGAAAGGCTGCCTGTTGCGCCGTTTGACCGGGTTACGGAGCCATCTTCCGCAAAAATCTTACGTGAGTCACGTAGTGAGTTGTTAAAGCCCCTTTTGTTTATTGCCGAATTTTGTCGCAGAAACAAAAAGAAAGGACTGAACATGAAAGTGATAACAATGGAAAGTTCCGCCTACAAGGAGATGATGGCGCAGATTGCGAACATCGCAGGGTACATCCGCGAGGCAAGGGACGAGAAGAAACGGAAGCGGGAAACCGAAGACAAGCTGCTTGACACGGCACAGGCGGCGAAGATGCTCAACGTGAGCAAGCGCACCATGCAGCGTATGCGCACCGACCACCGTATCGAGTATGTGGTGGTACGCGGAAGCTGCCGCTACCGCCTTTCCGAGATACTGCGGCTATTGGAGGACAACACAGTAAGGAACGAGGAAGGGACAATAGACACCCTGTTCCACAACCACACGCTGCGCACGGGCGGCAAACCAAAAGGAAGGAGGACATAGGTCATGGAACTGCTCACACGAAACAACTTCGAGGGCTGGATGCAGAAGCTGATGGAACGGCTCGACCGTCAGGACGAACTGCTGCTGGCGATGAAGGCTGAGGGGAAACAGCCCACTATCACGGAAAGCATCCGCCTTTTCGACAATCAGGATTTGTGCATGTTGCTCCAGATAAGCAAACGCACCCTCCAACGCTACCGCAGCGTAGGCGCATTGCCCTACAAGACGCTGGGCAAGAAGACCTATTACAGCGAGGAGGACGTGCTGACATTCCTTTCCAACCATATCAAGGACTTCAAAAAGGAAGATATAGCCTTCTACAAGGCTCGTATCCATAATTTCTTTCATAAATAACCCATTAAAACATTTTTCAGATGGCAAAGAAAAAAGACGAAAAGGACGTGCTGGTAGTCCGTGACGAGAAGACAGGCGAGATCAGCGTGGTAGCCGGGCTGAACGCGGACGGCACACCCAAGCGCACCCCCGCAAAAGCGGAGAACGCGCAGAGTTTCCTGCAATTCGACCGACATGGCGACGTGCTGGACAACTTCTTCAAGAACTTCTTCCGGCAGTGCAAGGAACCCAGCCGCTTCGGTTTCTACCGCATTGCGGCAGACCAAGCTGAAAATCTCTTAGAGGTGATGAAGCAACTGCTGAAAGACCCCGAAGCGAACAAGGAGCTGCTCGCCCCTCACAAGGTGGACACCTCCGACTATGAGAAGAAGGTGCAGGAAGAGATGGCAGCACAACAGACAGAGAAACAAGAACCTCAAAAACAGGAGAACATGGAACAACGGAAAGAACAGCAACAGGACAAATCCGAACAGATGCAGGGCAAACGTGGCTACCAGCCCATCGACGAGAGTAAAATCAACTGGCAGGAGCTGGAGGACAGATGGGGCGTAAAGCGGGACAACCTTGAAAAGTCCGGCGACCTTACGAAGATGCTCAACTATGGCAAGTCCGACTTGGTAAAGGTCAAACCGACCTTCGGCGGCGAATCATTCGAGCTGGACGCCCGCCTCTCCTTCAAGAAGGACGGTGAGGGAAACATCAGCCTCGTGCCGCACTTCATCCGCAAGGAGCAGAAGCTGGATGAGTACAAGGAACACAAATTCTCCGACAATGACCGGAAGAACCTCCGCGAAACGGGCAATCTCGGTAGGGTCGTGGACATTGTGGACAGGGAAACGGGCGAGATCATCCCCTCCTACATCAGCATCGACCGCAAGACGAATGAAATCACGGACATTCCGGCAAGCAGGGTGCGCATCCCGGAGCGCATCGGCAAGACGGAAATCACCACGCAGGAGCGGGACATGCTCCGCGCCGGACTGCCCGTACGCGACAAGCTCATCGAGCGCAACGACGGCAGAAAGTTCGTCACCACCCTGCAAGTGAACGTGGAGCAGCGCGGCGTGGAGTTCGTGCCGGGAACCGGCAAGTCGCCCCGTACCGCACAGACACAGGAAACCAAAGGCGACACATCGAAAAGTCAGGCGCAGGGCGGGGAAAATGCCGCACAGACCAAGAAGGAGCAACGCCGCAACACGTGGACGAACGAGGACGGCAGCATCCGCCCCATCAGCAAATGGAGCGGCGTGAGCTTCACCGACCAGCAGAAAGCCGACTATGTGGCGGGTAAAGCCGTGAAGCTGGAGAACGTGACCGACAAGCAGGGCTTCCATGCCACGATGTATATCAAGTTCAACCCGGAGAAGGGACGCCCGTACCGCTACGACACGAACCCTGACAATGCACAGCAGGTTGCTCCGTCCAACGAGAGCCGCACGCAGGTGGCGGTGAACAACGATGGCAAGACCAACGAGGCTACAAAGAATCTGAGAGAGCCGTTGCAGAAAGGTCAGACCAACCCGAAGGACGCCCGCCAGCAACAGCAGCAGGAGAAGCCGCAGAAGAAAACGGGCAAGGGCATGAAAATGTAATCCCGTGTCCGCCACTGAATCCAAAATAAAATCCAAAGTATCAACAAAAAAGAAGAAGACATGAAGACAATCATTGCAGAAAAGCCCTCCGTGGCACGTGAAATCGCCCGCATCGTGGGCGCGACAAAGAGAGAGGAAGGATATTTCGAGGGAGGCGGTTATGCCGTGACATGGGCATTCGGACACCTCGTTCAGCTTGCCATGCCCGACGGCTACGGCGTGCGCGGATTTGTCCGTGACAACCTCCCGATTATTCCCGACACATTCACGCTCGTCCCCCGTCAGGTCAGGACGGAGAAAGGTTACAAGCCCGACAGCGGCGTGGTGTCGCAGATAAAAGTCATCAAAAGACTGTTCGACACAAGCGAACATATCATCGTGGCGACCGATGCCGGACGCGAGGGAGAGCTTATCTTCCGCTACCTCTACCACTATACGGGTTGCACCACTCCTTTCGTGCGCCTGTGGATCAGCTCTCTCACCGACAAAGCTATCCGCGAGGGACTGCGGAAACTCGAAGACGGCAGCAAATACGACAACCTCTACCTCGCCGCCAAAGCGCGGAGCGAATCCGACTGGCTCGTGGGCATCAACGGCACACAGGCGTTATCCATCGCCGCCGGACACGGCACGTATTCCGTGGGGCGGGTGCAGACACCAACGTTGGCTATGGTATGTGAACGCTACTGGGAGAACCGCCGCTTTACGTCCGAAGCATTCTGGCAGCTCCATATCGCAACGGACGGTTGCGACGGCGAAGTCGTGAAATTCTCATCCTCCGAGAAATGGAAAGAGAAAGAACCGGCGATGGAACTATATAATAAGGTAAAGGCGGCAGGTTGCGCCACTGTCACGAAAGCCGAGCGCAAGGAGAAGACGGAGGAAACTCCCTTGCTCTACGACCTGACCACGCTCCAGAAAGAAGCCAACGCCAAGCACGGCTTCACGGCGGAACAGACGCTTGAAATCGCGCAGAAACTCTACGAAAAGAAGTTGATAACCTATCCGAGAACGGGAAGCCGCTACATCCCCGAAGACGTGTTTGCCGAAATTCCCAAACTGCTCGCTTTCATCGGCACACAGCCCGAATGGAAAGACAAGGTGCGGGCAAAAGCCGCCCCGACACGCCGCAGCGTGGACGACGGCAAGGTGACAGACCACCATGCCCTGCTCGTCACGGGTGAGAAACCGCTCTTCCTCTCCAAAGAGGACAATACCATCTATCAGATGATTGCCGGGCGCATGGTCGAGGCATTCTCTGAGAAATGCGTCAAGGATGTGACCACTGTCACGGCGGAATGTGCCGGAGTGGAGTTTACCGTAAAAGGCAGCGTCGTGAAGCAAACCGGATGGCGTGCCGTCTATGGCGAGGAAAAAGAGGAAATTACCATCCCCGGCTGGCAGGAAGGCGACACGCTGACACCGAAAGGCTCGTCCATTACCGAAGGAAAGACCAAACCCAAGCCGCTGCATACCGAAGCCACCCTGCTCTCGGCAATGGAAACGGCGGGCAAGGAAATTGAGGACGACGCACTGCGGCAGGCGATGAAGGACTGTGGCATCGGTACTCCCGCCACACGCGCCTCCATCATCGAAACGCTTTTCAAGCGCGGTTACATGGAACGCTGCAAGAAGTCGCTTGTTCCCACCGAAAAAGGACTTGCCCTCAATTCCGTCGTCAAGACGATGCGCATCGCCGATGTTGCCATGACGGGCGAATGGGAAAAGGAGCTGGCGCGTATCGAGCGCGGGGAACTGTCCGACGACACCTTCCGCAAGGAGATAGAGGCGTACACACGTGAGATAACCTCCGAACTGATCTCGTGCGACAAGCTCTTCGGCAGCCGTGACTCCGGCTGCGCGTGTCCCAAGTGTGGCACGGGCAGGATGCGGTTCTACGGCAAGGTGGTACGCTGCGACAACACGGAGTGCGGACTGCCCGTGTTCCGGCTGAAAGCGGGACGCACCCTGTCCGACGATGAAATCAAAGACCTGCTCACCGAAGGGCATACCAAGCTGCTCAAAGGGTTCAAGAGCAAACAGGGCAAGAGTTTCGATGCTGTTGTCGCCTTTGACGGGGAATATAACACGACTTTTGTGTTCCCGGAGGCTAAAAAGGACAAGAAATTTTCAGGACGGAAGAAATAGTATTAACTTTGCCACTTGTTCAGAGTAATGAATTGTTCTTCGATACCGGATTACACTCATACTTTGGATTTAGTGGTGGCACTCGGAGGGATACCGAGTGCCTTTTTCTTCCTTTTTCCAACCGATTATCCCGTTAATTATCAATCCGCTAAATCCAAAGTAATGAACAACAAGAAGAAAAACGAGGGTCAGACCGACTTTTCCTATTACGGTCTGTACCTGCTGGACTATCTCCGCACGAACAAGTTTGAACAGGCTGACGACACCGCTTTCATACGGGAACGGGCCGACCGTGCCGCCGAAACGTATGAGAGGGCACGGCTTGAAGGCTATCCCGCCGATGGTGCGCAGGAACTGGCGATGGACACGCTGCTGCGCGGGCTGCATTATTCCCGTTACGCCATCCTCCGCGAAGTCGTGGAAAACGAGTTTGCCGATGAAGTGCCGGAAGAGAAGCGTGAAGCCTTTGTCCTGAAACTGCTGCCGCTTGTCGGCAACGTGTTCTCCGTCTATGACCTCTCGGATGACAATTTCGCCCTGTCTTCCGATTACGACCTGCTCTACACGGAGCTGACGGGAGCAACCGTCCTTTACTTAGACGAATATGGCGTTTAACCGCAAACAGAAACTGCGGGACAACATCGAGGCGATACGGACGGCATTCATCCTTGACAGGGAAAATAGGACAGCGACAACCGAAGAGCGTGCCATACTTCAAAGGTACTGCGGTTTCGGCGGTCTGAAATGTATCCTCAACCCTGCAAAGGAACTGACGGATGCCGTCCGGTGGGCGAAATCCGACCTCGAACTGTTCGCCCCGACGGTGGAGCTGCACAGGCTTATCCGTGAGAACAGCAAGGACGAAACAGAGTACAAGCGGTTTGTGGATTCGCTGAAAGCGTCCGTGCTGACCGCTTTCTACACCCCCAAAGAGATAACCGACACCATCGCGGACGTGCTGGCAGATTACAGCGTCCGCCCCGCCCGTATGCTCGAACCGTCGGCAGGTGTCGGCGTGTTCGTGGATTCCATGCTGCGGCACAGCCCCAATGCGGATGTGATGGCTTTCGAGAAGGATCTGCTCACGGGTACAATCTTGAGGCATCTCTATCCCGACCAGAAAATGCGCACCTGCGGTTTTGAGAAAATCGAAAGACCGTTCAACAATTATTTCGACTTGGCGGTGTCCAACATTCCGTTCGGTGACATTGCCGTGTTCGACGCGGAGTTTCAGCGGAGCGACTCTTTCGGCAGACGCTCCGCCCAGAAAACCATCCACAACTATTTCTTTCTCAAAGGACTGGATGCCGTGCGTGACGGCGGTATCGTGGCGTTCATCACCTCGCAAGGGGTATTGAATAGCACCAAGACCTCCGTGCGTAACGAGCTGTTCAGTCAGGCCAATCTGGTATCCGCGATACGCCTGCCCAACAACCTGTTCACGGACAACGCGGGCACGGAGGTGGGCAGTGACCTGATTGTCCTGCAAAAGAACCTCAGCAAGAAGGAAATGTCGCAGGACGAGCGGCTGATGACCGTGATACAGACGGACACGAAAACCGCCCTGACCGACAACGCCTATTTCATCCACCACCCGGAACGCATCGTGCATACGATGGCGAAACTTGACACAGACCCCTACGGGAAGCCCGCTATGGTTTATCTGCACGAGGGCAAGGCAGCAGGCATCGCCGGGGATTTGCGCCGTATGCTCGACGAGGATTTCCATTACAGGCTTGCCATGCGCTTGTATTCGGGTTCAATCCGGCAGGCAGGAACGGAAGAAAAAGTTGCCGTTCAAAATAAAGTAGAGCGTCCTGCCATAAAATTGGAAACAGTATCCTCGGCGCAGACGGTGGAAACTCCGACAGAAAAGCCGCAACCCGCAGATGAAAAGCCGGAGATAGAACCGCGCCCGCAATATTCCGCAGGCGTGCAGCTCACCCTGCTTGACCTCTGGGGGATGACGGAAGAGGTCAGCCAACCGAAAACCTCCAAAAAGAAAAAGACGGTGAAAAAGGCAGTTACGGCAAAGTCCACTCCGCCCAAACCGAAAGTCACGGTTACACCGACAGCTCCAACTGCAAAACCCGCAATGGAGAATAAGGAGGTGAAAGCGGAGAACACCGCCAAGCCTGCCGACCCGGACGACATCTATGCCACACTGGACTGGGATACCAATCCTCCCATCAACGGTTTCTATGAAATGATGATGGGTTTGACGCCGGAGCGTAGGAAAGAACTTCGGGAACTGGCAAGGCAGCATAACGAGAAACAAGTGGCGGAAAAGACGGAAGTGAAAGCCGTGCCGGAAACTTCCCGTGAGCAGCCACGACAGGAGGAAACACAGCCGGAGGCAGTCGCCGCACCTGCCGTTACAGATACCCCATCGGAAGCGGTGGGGACTTTCCTTTTCCCCGACATCGAAGCGGAAAAGCCGAAGGAGGAAGTCGTGGACCTTTCTCCGCGTGCCTACCACCGCACGCCGGAGATGCACCTGCGCGAAGGGTCGCTGGTGGCTGACCGGGGGCGTCATAACATCGGCTACCTGAAAGACATCACGCCATACGGGGCGACATTCCAGCCGCTCGACCTGAAAGG